>CAXMMX010000001.1:0-3813 GCA_964194535.1 uncultured Alphaproteobacteria bacterium
TGTTTTCTCCTCTCTGGCCCACCTTGGGCGGACCACCCATGGCAAACCGTTGCGGGCCGCGCGCTGAACCCGGGAGAGGTATGGTGAGTGCTCCCAAATGCCGCGCGCCCTATCGTCGCCTGTTGCTTGATGAGTCCATTCAGGCCCATCGCCGCATCACGATCATGATATGATGAAGCCACACAGGGCCTGGCGCAATAGGGTTCTGGTGTGTTTGTTAAAGCTGAAATAATACTTGCCAGTATTAAAATTGCAGATTTCGGTTGCTTTGGGCGCCACGATCGAAAATGCCAAAGGCGAACAATCCACATACAAATCCGCCAATATGTGCCTCCCAGGCAATACCACCGCCTGAGCCATTGAGCTGGAAACCGCCAAGTCCGAACAGCAGATTGATCGCCACCCATACCCCCAGGAATATGAGAAACCTGGGATTTGTGAGAGTTTCCCTGATTCCAGCGAGCGGTATGGACTCCAGGTTCTGCGGCAACGGCACGATTGAGCGGCTGGAGCCGAACATGAAGCGGATAGCGCCGGCCATTTGCCCGGATATGGCCGCAGAAGCTCCCACAACAGGCACCAATTCGCCGATATGTAGGGCGAGATGAACAAGCACACCCGCAATACCGCACAGGAGGGAGAAAGTCACAAAGCGGAAATCGCCAATGCGCTTGGCAACTGCGCTGCCAAAAGCCAGCATCCATATGGTGTTGATGGCCAGATGGGTCACATCGCCATGTACAAACATATAGGTGATGAAGCTGGTGACATCGCTCCACTCGCCGCCCGGAAGATCCGGCGTCGGCCCGGCATAACGCGCCGGTATGAAGGCCAGCGCCAGGAGCATCGTAAATCCTGCTTCCTGCGGCAGCGAAACGCGCACAATATGCAGAGCCACCAGAGCCAGGGCAGCAGCAACAACACTTATAGGGATATTGAACATCGGCTGTTTGCCGGACATCGCTGTTTGCTCCCGCTCAAGATCATTTTCTCTGGCTTAGCTGGCCAGGAGCGAGACGGCAAGCCATCGCTGTTAACTATGCCAACGGCCTTTTCACGCGCCTCACCGTCCTTTCCATAAATTGGCATGAGACCTGCTGAGCCTTTTGCCAAAGCACCGCACTGACCGGCCAGGTGTCTCAAATCGGGACCGGCACAAAACCCTCCGGGTAAGCGGTGTGCAAATGGAAACGGTCGTCAATCAGAGGCATGCGGCATGAAACACAAGTCGAACAATCAACTTTTTGAGCATTGGAACTCCTTACGCGATGGCCGCTTCGCGCCGAACCGGTTTGAAATCGAGCCAGTAACACTTGCCGAAATCCTGGCGGATGTCTTCATCCTCGAATGTCCCGATATCTCAACCTACAGGTTCCGTCTGGCTGGCACGCGGATATGCACATTGCTTGGCCATGAAATGCGCGGGAACAATCTGCTTGATTACTGGACCGGCGACGACAGGGAAGCGGTTCATAATCTCCTCCACAATGTCGCCAGTGACGGCGCCGGGGCCTTGATCGAGTTCGAATGCACCAATGAAGACAGAGAAAGTGCGGTATTCGAGATGCTTGTTCTGCCGCTCGTTCATACCGGTGAGACCGTGAACCGCATGCTCGGCAGCATCGGCGCGCTCACCCGGCCTTACTGGACGGGGACAGTGGAGATTCGCCAAATGAAACTAATGTCATTCAATCTTATCTGGCCCGATATGCGCCCCTCCCTGCCACCGGTACATGCGCAGCCCCCAGTGTTCGCGGAGACTCAATCGCAGATTGCCGGTGATGCCCGGCGGCGTTTCCGGGTGCTGGAGGGCGGCCTTTCAAGGCGTACCGATTAATCTCGAATATTTATGCCTCCAACTCGCTATGGCACATATGGCACATATGGCCGGCACATTCTTGTGCCGGTCTTGAGCTGTTTAGAGTTTCATTAACCACAAATCACCTAGCATCGCTGTAATTGCGGCTGTCAGTCCGTAAAGCGGACGCTCGTGAGTGCAAATCAAATTCCCAGCATCGTTCCTGATCAGGCCGAGACTGACGTTGCCTTGCAAAGAGGCAAACACGCACCACTACGGCAATTGCTGCACGCTAAAGCGAAGATAGCCAAAACCGGCAATGACAGACGCCGGTTCCAACGGGTGAATATTCCCCTGCTCGGCCGCTTCATGCGCCAAAACAAGCAGGAATATCCGTGTCAGATCATCAATGTATCAGCAGGGGGTATTGCCGTTCTCGCACCAATATCCGGTGAATTGGGTGAAAGAATCGTGATTTATCTCGATACGCTGGGCCGGATCGAGGGTGAGATTGCGCGCATCACCCCGGATGGATTCGCGCTGCGCTTGCGCGCTTCGAACCACAAGCGGGAAAAAATCGCCAATCAGCTCACCTGGCTGGTCAACAAGGACCGCCTGTCGAATATTGAGGACCGGCGTCATGATCGGGTCATTCCGAAACGGACAAAAGTCAAACTAACCATGGTCAATGGTGAGTCGTATGACTGCCAGATCCTGGACATATCGATGGGGGGGCCGTCTCGGTGGAGCCCAAGCCTGAGGTGGGTCAACTGGTGACTCTGGGCCAGACGCCGGGATGCGTAATAGCTCAAAGAGACCAGGATATCAGCATCGAATTCCTTGAAATTCTGAACCCCTCTTCCCTGGAACGACAGTTCGGCTGAACTTTCTCCACCCCGAATCCAAATTAAATTTAGCTTGATTCAAGCGCCCCGCGTGCCTGCGATAGCGTCTTGCCGCGGACATTTGAGGCGCGTGATCCGTAAAGTATAGGTGCCTTCGCTGGCATGTGCAGAGGGTGATTTTTCCCACAAATCCGGGATTTATCAGGATCTATCAGGGGCGCCGGGCAAACGGTATCATTAGATAAAATTTTAGATAAATTAGAATATCTAAAATTCTCGACAAATTTTATAACAATAATATTGAAATACATATCGAAACTATACTTGCTAATTACATCTATCTAAAAAACTATATGCGATAATCCCTCCCAATAACCAAATGGGGGGAACAAATGAAACGGAATATTCTTGGAGCGGCCATTCTCACATTGGGATTGGTTGCGGCGACAAACGCCGGGGCAGTCAATGGCGAATTGACTTTAGGGCAAGACGCAAGTTCACCCTTCATGCGCATCTACGGGCGTTCACTTCCACCAATCGGTCATATCGGTTTTTGCAAAGAGTTTCCGGCTGATTGCGAGCGCAATGGACCAAAGCGCGCCAAGATGGAATTGACACTTGGCCGCAAGGCGGATTTGCGTGCGGTCAATAGCCTTGTGAACAGTATGGTCCGTCCTGTCTCGGACATGAATCTCTATGGCCGCATTGAGCACTGGACCTATCCCAGTGGCAAAGGCGACTGCGAGGACTATGTGTTGCTGAAACAGCGTCTGCTCATTGAGCGCGGCTGGCCAGCAAGTTCACTTCTTATCACCGTCTTGCGCGATGAAAACAATGAAGGGCATGCCGTTCTGATGGCGCGCACTTCGAGGGGTGATTTCCTGCTCGACAACAAGCGTGGGGAAATCATGACCTGGAATGAATCACATTACACCTTTGTGAAGCGGCAATCCGGCCGTGATCCCAAAGTCTGGGTGTCACTAACGCGTCCCGGCAAAAGAGTTCCCAACAGGACAGCCGGCACGAGTGCAAAATAGATTGGACGACAAGAACTTCCGATAAGCGGTGTTCCCACAGGCCCGGGAATCATCCCCCCATCCCCGACCACCGGGCCTAACCTTGAGCCGGCGTTCCCCGACGCCGGCTCATCTTTTTTCTGGTGCAGTCAGT
>CAXMMX010000002.1:0-23883 GCA_964194535.1 uncultured Alphaproteobacteria bacterium
CTGCGCTATGACTATCTGCCGCTCGACGAGATCATCGAGGTGCTGAACAACAAGCCGGAAATGACCCACGTGATCATCACCGGGCGCAACGCCAAGGACGAGCTTATCGAGATCGCCGACCTGGTGACGGAAATGACGCAAGTGAAACATCCCTTCCGCGACGGCGTGAAAGCGCAGGAGGGGATTGAATTTTAGGGACTAGACCCTACGCCGCGCCAAAGCCAGGGATGCATTTCCCTGACAGGTGCACAAAGCTGGAGTAGAGTAGCACGTAGAATAAACACTTAGCAGCGTTCCACCTCAGGGACTGAAAGCGAGTCCGGTGCGGCCGACCCAAATCGGGGGCCAACGCCGGAGCTGCATTCTTAAGCGACCCTGGCGCTTTTCGCGCTAACCGCCTCCTGACGTGCGACGCCCACTAATTAATCTGACGCAACAGGAGGCACATATGAAATCCCTTATTCTCACTTTTCTTGGCACAACAGCCCTGCCCTCAATGGCTTTCGCCGATCCGGGCCACATCGCCGATCGGGGCGCGGGCCATAGTCACTGGCTCCTCTATCTGCTGCTTGCCGGCGTCTTGTTTGGCCTCGCAGTCTGGGCGCGCGCCTACCTGAACGAGCGTTAAGCCATGAGCGAGAAAATCGGAGTCATGGTGTGCGGCCACGGCAGCCGCGATGAAGGCGCGGTTACCGAATTCGCCCGGGTGGCAAAGGGCCTGCGAAAACTCATGCCGGAGATGCCGGTTGAATATGGCTATCTGGAATTTGCAACACCCATCATTCGCGACGGGCTGGACAGGCTGCGAGACCAGGGCGTGACGCGCGTGCTCGCGGTGCCCGGCATGCTGTTCGCAGCGGGGCATGTGAAAAACGACATACCCAGCGTGCTCAATACTTATGCAGCGCAGAATGAGGGCGTCACAATCGAGCTGGGCAAGGAGCTCGGTATCGACCCCAAAATGATGCACGCGGCTGGCGCACGCATTCGCGAGACGCTGGACGCGGCCAGCGATGACGTCCCCTTGCACGAGACCATGCTGGTGGTCGTCGGGCGCGGCGCGTCGGACCCGGATGCCAACGGTAATGTCACCAAGGTTATGCGGCTCTTGTGGGAAGGCTTCGGCTTTGGCTGGGGGGAAACGGTTTATTCCGGCGTCACATTTCCGCTTGTCGAGCCGGGGCTGGAGCACGCCGCAAAGCTCGGGTTCAAGCGCATCGTGGTGTTCCCGTATTTTCTATTCACCGGCGTTCTCATCAGCCGCATCTACGAGCACACCGACCGGGTTGCACAGCGCCATCACGACATTGAATTCATCAAGGCGCCTTACCTGAACGACCACCCGCAGGTGATTGAAACCTTCAAGGAGCGCGCCGAGCAAATCCTCACCGGCGACACGGCGATGAATTGCGGCGGGTGCAAATACCGTACGCAGGTGCTCGGCTTCGAGGACCAGGTGGGGCTGGCCCAGGAAAGCCACCATCATCACGTGGAAGGCATCGGAAGCGGCGACGCCCATAGCCACTCTCATGATGATGGGCACTCCCATGACCATCATCACTCCCATGACCATCATCACCATCCCTACCCTCATGCGGACCATCCGCTGGGGCCGAAAACGCTGAAGTGAGGCGGAAGCCGTGGCCACGCTGGAATATCTCAAACACCCGCAAGAGATCACTGACGCATCCTTTGCGATTGTCCGCGCCGAGGCCGATCTTGCAAAACTGCCCGCATCGCTGGAGAGCGTGGCTGTGCGCGTGATCCACGCCTGCGGCATGACCGATATTGCCGATGATTTGCGCTTCGATGAAAATATTGCCGAGGCTGCGGGAGCGGCACTCAAGGCAGGCGCACCGGTCATCGCCGATTGCGAGGCCGTGGCCGCGGCCATCACGCGCAAATTCCTGCCAGCGGAAAATGAAATCCTCTGCACCCTCAATGATGCCCGAACGCCCGCACTTGCAAAAAAACACGCCACCACGCGCTCTGCGGCAGCCGTCTCTCTTTGGGCGGACAAGCTTGAAGACGCCATCATCGTCATCGGCAATGCCCCCACCGCCCTTTTCGCCCTGCTGGAGATGCTCGATGAGGGGGCGGGCAAGCCTGCCGCGATCATTGCCACGCCGGTCGGCTTTGTCGGCGCGGCGGAGTCCAAGGAGGAGCTCGCGAGTGACTCGCGCGGTGTGCCATATCTCACGCTGCGAGGGCGGCGCGGCGGTTCGGCGATTGCGGCGGCCGCTCTCAATGCCATCGCAAAAGGAACCAACCCATGAAGCCCTGGCTTACCATAGTGGGCGTTGGCGATGACGGGCCGGACGGCCTCGCGCCAGGGCCGCGCGCGCTTCTGAACGCGGCGGACATCATCGTCTCCTCGCAGCGCATCCTTGAACGCACCGATTTTGGCGGCATTGAAACCCATGCCTGGACCACACCAATCGAGGAGATGCTTGCGCAAATAGAAAGTTGGAGGGGCCGAAATATTGTCATTCTTGCGACTGGTGACCCGATGCATTACGGCGTTGGAGCGAGCCTCGCGCGGCATATTCCGCCCGGAGAAATGACCATCATCCCGGCGCCTTCCGTTTTCTCCCTTGCCGCCGCGAGGCTTAAATGGCCGCTCCAGGATGTCGAGACTGTCTCACTCCATGGCCGGCCCGTCTCCCTGCTCCACCCGTTTGTGCAGCAAGGCGCAAAACTGCTGGCGCTGATGGGCGGCGGCGAGTGCGTGCATGAGGCAGCCGAGTTGCTGCGCGCGCGCGGGTTCGGGGACAGCAAGCTTACCGTGCTGGAACATATGGGCGGGCCTTATGAGCGCATTGTCACGCTCAGCGCCAAGACGTGCGGCGCACAGGATTTCGCGGACTTCAACACGCTTGGTATTGAATGCATCGCCGGTGCGAAAGCAAAAATTCTGCCGCGTGTGCCCGGCTTGCCCGATGAAGCCTTTACCCATGACGGGCAGTTAACCAAGCGCGAAGTGCGCAGCATTACGCTGGCCGCCCTCTGCCCTACGCCGGGCGCACTGTTGTGGGATGTGGGCGCGGGCTGCGGCTCTGTTGCAATCGAGTGGATGCGGGCCGCGAACGGGGCGCAGGCCATCGCTTTTGAGCAAAATGAGGCGCGCATAAAAATGATCGCCGAAAACGCGGTTGCGCTCGGCGCACCGGGGTTGGAAGTGGTCGCGGGGGATGTTCGTAAGACACTTGATGACAGCACTTCACCGGATGCGGTTTTCCTCGGCGGCGCCGTGACCAGAGATGACGTCTTCAAGACCTGCTGGAGCGCACTCTCACCTCGCGGGCGGTGCGTTGCCAATGCGGTGACGCTGGAGGGTGAAGCCGCGCTCATCGCCCGCCATGACGCACATGGCGGGGAACTTGTGCGCATCGATATTTCCCATCTGGCAAATATCGGCACGCGCCGTGCGCTCAGGCCCCGCATGGCCGTCACGCAGTGGCGCGTGACGAAGGGCGGCGCATGATGGCAGGCCGGGGCATATTCTATGGCGTTGGCGTCGGGCCGGGCGACCCGCAACTGCTCACGCTCAAGGCCTGCGAAATCATCAAGGCCGCGGATGTGCTGGCCTATCCGGTGAATGGCTCGGGGATAAGTTATGCCCGCGAAATCGCCAGCGCCGTCATCCCGGAAGATGCAGATGAACTCCCCATCCATGTGCCCATGAAGGTGGAGCGAGACCCCGCCCGTGCGGCCTATGACGCGGCTGCCGGTATAATTGCGGGCCATCTAAGCGCGGGGCGGAACGTCGCCTATCTGTGCCTCGGCGACCCGCTATTCTATGGCAGCTTTATGTATCTGGCGGCCCGGCTGGAAGATGCCCATGAAATTGAAGTGGTGCCCGGCGTCACCTCGCTCTCGGCCTGCGCCGCGCGCACCCATATACCCCTTGGCGGACGCAATGATATTTTGAGCGTGGTGCCCGCAACCCTTGATGAGCCCGCGCTGAAAGCCGCGATCGAGGGGTCGGATATGGCCGTGATCATCAAGGTCGGGCGGCACTTTAAAAAGGTACGCGATGTGCTGCGCGCGGTGGGCCTTGCCGAGCGCGCTTTGATCCTGGAGAGCGCGAGCGGCGATAATGAACGCGTCACGGCACTTGAAGATGTGAGGCAAGACGAGGCGCCCTATTTCTCGACCATCCTTGTGTGCCGGGGAGAGCTGACATGAGCGGCCCTGCGGCAATCGTCGTGCTGGGACAATCGGGCCTTGAGACGGCAAGGCGCATCAAGGCTGTTCTGGAGGGCACGGACATTCACGGGCTGAAGAGCCGCGTGCTGGACGTCGATGTCATTTTCGAAATGACCACCGCGCATCTCGCCAGCCTGTTTCGTGCTGGCAGACCCATCATCGGCGTCTGCGCTTCGGGAATCCTGATCCGCGCGCTCGGGCCTCACCTCGCCGACAAGCAGGGCGAACCGCCCGTCATCGCCGTGGCCGAGGACAGCTCCGCCGTCGTACCGCTGCTCGGCGGCCATCATGGCGCGAACGAACTCGCCCGCGATATCGCCAAAGCGCTTGGGATCGAACCCGCCATCACCACGGCGGGCGACATCCGCTTCGGCGTGTCGCTGGACACGCCTCCAACGGGCTGGATACTCGCCAACCCGGAACACGCGAAACATGTCATGGCCGCGCTGCTCTCAGGGGCGCATGCGCGTATCACTGGCAACGCCCCCTGGCTGAAAGCAGCGAAGCTGCCTGTTTCCAAAGACTCGGAGTTCGAGCTGGTTGTCACTCCCAACGCCGAACAAGGGTCACCTTCGAGGCTTGTGTATCACCCCCAATGCCTCGCGCTCGGTGTCGGGTGTGAACGCGATTGCGAAACCGGCGAGCTGATCGAACTGGTCGAACACACGCTTGAAGCGTACAATCTTGCTCCAGAAGCGATCGCCCTCGTCGCCTCACTGGACCTCAAGGCCGATGAAGTGGCGGTCCAGGCGCTTGGAAGCCATTTTGGCGTGCCCGCGCGCTTTTTTACCGCTGAAGACCTGAACCACCAAACGCCGCGCCTCAGGAACCCGTCGGACATTGTGCTGCGCGAGGTGGGCTGCCCCGGCGTGGCGGAAGGCGCGGCGCTTGCCTGTGTGGGGCCTGAAGGAAATCTGATTGTCGAGAAAACAAAATCCACCCGCGCCACATGCGCGCTTGCGCTTGCAACCTCTCCCCTCGACCCTGCCACGTTGGGGCGCGCCCGCGGGTGCCTCTCGTTGGTGGGCATTGGCCCTGGCGGTGAGCCGTGGCGCAGCGCGGAGGCGGTTTCACTCCTGCGCGCCGCCACCGACTGGGTCGGCTACGGGCTGTATCTCGATCTGGTATCGGATCTCTCCGCAGAGACGCAGACGCGCGAACACCGTTTTGATCTGGGCGAAGAAGAGACCCGCGCCCGTCACGCGCTGGAACTGGCGGGAGAGGGCCGGGACGTTGCGCTGGTGTGCTCCGGCGATGCCGGCATTTACGCCATGGCGAGCCTGGTGTTCGAGTTGCTGGATACTGGCAGCAGCGGCGCACCCGTGTCCGGTGCCGCTGCCTGCGTGGAGATTAACGTCGCGCCGGGCATCTCCGCGCTACAGGCGGCGGCAGCCAGGGCCGGAGCGCCGCTGGGCCATGACTTTTGCGCCATATCGCTGTCTGATCTGCTCACTCCGTGGGAGGCCATCGAGAAGCGATTGCACGCAGCGGCGGAAGGGGATTTCGTGGTCGCGCTGTATAATCCCAAATCACGCCGCCGCACGGACCAGCTTGGCCAGGCCATATCCATTTTGCGCGGCCACAGACCGGTCGAGACGCCGGTCATCATTGCCGCGAGCCTCGGGCGTCCGGAAGAACGCATCACAACAACCACGATCGCCCAATTCGATCCTGAACACGTAGATATGCTGAGCATCGTCATCGTGGGTTCAAGCTCCACGAGACGCATTTCGCAAACCAGGCCAGAGCGCATTTACACGCCGCGCGGATATGAAGCCAAGGAACGCACCCCATGAGTGCCCACTCCATGCGTGTCCACTTCATTGGCGCGGGGCCGGGCGCGCCAGACCTCATCACCGTGCGCGGTCTGGGCCTCATCCAGCGATGCCCCGTTTGCCTCTATGCCGGATCGCTGGTTCCCAAGGAGGTGGTGGAGGCCGCGCCAGATGGTGCGCGCGTTCTGGATACCGCGCCCATGACCTTGCAAGAAATCATCGGCGAAATGGAAGCCGCCCACACGCGCAAAGAGGATGTGGCGCGGGTTCATTCGGGCGACCCATCACTCTATGGGGCGATAGCTGAACAGATGCGCGCACTTGATGCCCGCAATATCCCCTATGACATAACGCCCGGCGTGCCGGCCTTCGCCGCCGCGGCGGCGGCGCTCGGCGCCGAATTGACCTTGCCGGAAATTGCCCAGACCATCATCCTCACCCGTACCGGCGGCAAGGCTTCTCCCATGCCGGACGGGGAATCGCTGGAAGCGCTCGGGACATCCGGCGCGACACTGGCCATACACCTGTCGATCCGTAATCTGAAAACTATCGAACGCGCGCTCGTGCCTCATTATGGCGCTGAATGCCCCGTTGCTGTTGTCTACCGGGCAAGCTGGCCCGATGAGCAGATCATCCGTGGAACCTTGTCTGACATCTGGGCCAAGGTGCGCAGCGCCAAGATTACCCGTACCGCGCTGGTGCTGGTCGGGCCGGTGCTCGGTGAAAACGCCTTTCGCGACTCCGCGCTCTATGACTCGGCCTTCGAGCATGTGCTTAGAAACCGGAAGACCACAGCACAATCTGCAAAAGTGGCAACCGGTTTTGCAGATAAATTGTGCGATGAAAAATAGATATGCAGCTTCTTAGGCAAAATGCTTCTCGATCAGCTTCAGCATGCCTTCCACGCCGGGAGCCGTGGTCAGGGTTGGCTTTTCCGGACGGGCAACCATGATGACCGGCAGGCCAAGCTCGCGCGCCGCCTCGATCTTGGCGAAAGTGGCATCACCGCCGGAATTCTTCGTCACCAGCACGGTGATGTGTTTTTCCTCCAGCAGCACGCGTTCCTGTTCTCGCGTGAACGGCGGATGGGCGAGGAGTATTTGCGCATGACCGGGAACATGCACCTGCGGCGGATCGATCATGCGCGCTATGACGTGAATATCTTCGCGCGCAAAAAACGGCGCCACCTCCTGCCGCCCGATGGTCACCAGCACGCGCGCGCCTTCCGGGATGGCCTGCGCGGCCTGTTCAATATCCGCAACTTTAACCCAGTCATCCCCGGCCTGTTGTTCCCAGGGCGGGCGCTCAATTCGCAAAACCCGAACCCTCGCCTGCGCGCCGGCCTGTGCCGCATGGGCGGAAATTTGCGACGCAAATGGATGCGTGGCGTCAACCATCAGCGCGATGATTTCTCGGCGGATAAAATCCCTCAAGCCTTCCACGCTGCCAAAGCCGCCGGTGCGGACCTCGCCTGCAATCCTGGCCGGCTTGGCGGTGACGCCGGCAAGCGATGTGAGCGGCGAGTAGCGCCCATCACCCTCAAGACGCGCCGCCAGCAGCCGCGCCTCCGCCGTGCCGCCCAGAATGAGTATTCGGACAGGATTATTCGGCATGGGCGATGACCTCACCCTGCCGGTCGATGATGACGATATCGGCTTTCATTTCCGCGCCCCGCAACGTGTGCCGGGCTGTACCAAGCGCGTGCCGGGCAACCACGTCGGCAATATCGAGCCCCGCCGCCCGCGCGCTCTCCAGCACTTCCAGCGCCGTGTTGGCCTTGCGCGTGCGGGCACACATTCCCTCGTCTCCCCCCGCCTCATGCAGACGTTCGGCAAGCCAGTCGAAATCGACCTGAGAGCGGCCGGAATGAAGATCGAGCCGACCTTGCGCGAATTTTGTCATCTTGGCGAAGCCGCCCGCGACCGTGACGCGTCGCACGGGATGGGTGCGCAGATATTTCAGCATGCCGCCGACAAAATCACCCATGTCGATGAGCGCCTGGTCGTCGAGAGCGTGCAGCTTTTTAACGGCCCGCTCGGAGGTCGAACCCGTGGCCCCCGCAAGGTGAGTGAGGCCTTGCGCGCGCGCCACGTCAATTCCTCCGTGAATGGCATGTATCCAGGCCGAGCAGGAAAAGGGGTGCACGATGCCGGTAGTGCCGAGAATGGAAATACCGCCCTCGATACCAAGGCGCGGGTTCCAGGTTTTATCCGCCATCTCCAGCCCGCCGGGCACGGAAATCTCTACCTCGATGTCCGGAGCAATCCCGAAGGACCCTGCCACCGCCTCGATCATTTCACGCATCATCATGCGCGGCACCGGGTTGATGGCTGGCTCGCCCGGCTCAATTGGCAAGCCCGGCTTGGTCACGGTGCCCACGCCCTCCCCCGCCCTGAAGGACACCCCGGTGTTTTCCGCCCCGCGCCGGACCGTGGAGATGATGAGCGCGCCGTGGGTTACATCCGGGTCATCGCCCGCATCCTTGACAATGCCGGCCCGCGCCCACCCTTCGCCCGTCTCTTCAAGCGCCAGGGCAAAAGCGGGGGTTTCCCCCTTTGGCAGGGTGATTTCAACCGGGTCCGGGAAGCTGCCGTCAAGCAATGCGGTAAGCGCGGCGCGCGTTGCGGCGGTGGCGCAGGCTCCGGTTGTCCATCCGCGTCTGAGCGCGGTCGCGTTCTGGCGGGCTGGTTTGGCCATGGCAAGGACTCTATACACCTGGGAAGGGAACTCCCATACACTGACTCAAGAGCTTGAGGAAGCAAGAGAAAACACGATGAAATCATCTTCTGATAACACACGGGGCATATCGCCCGAGCAAAGCGGGCACGCAAAAGGGTTTGCTGCGCTGGACAGCGTCAACTTTCCTGATTTTGCTCCGGGCTGCGTATGGCTTGTCGGCGCGGGACCGGGCGCGCCGGGCTTGCTCACCCTGCTCGGGTATCACGCCCTCACAAGGGCCGACGTAGTTGTCTATGACGCGCTTGTCGCCGAGCAGATACTCGAATGGAGGCGCGGCGGCGCCAAGCTGGAGTTCGCCGGTAAGCGCGGCGGAAAGCCCTCCGCCAAGCAGCAGGATATATCGGTGCGGCTGGTGGAGCTGGCGAGAGAGGGCAAGCGCGTATTGCGGCTCAAGGGCGGCGACCCGCTGATGTTCGGGCGCGGCGGCGAGGAGTGCCAGCTGCTGGCCAGGACGGGCATCCCATTCCGCATCGTGCCGGGCATCACGGCGGGTGCCGGCGCGCTGGCCTATGCGGGCATCCCGACCACCCATCGCGACACCAACCAATCGGTGCTGTTTCTCACCGGTCATGACGCCAGCGGAGATATGCCATCGGGGGTCGACTGGGAAAATGTCACCAGCGCCTCGCCCGTCATCGTCATGTATATGGCGGTGCGGAATCTGCCCAAGATCGCAAAGACGATGCTCGGCTTCGGGCGCAGCGCAGACGAGCCGGTGGCGGTTATTTCCAACGCTTCGCTTCGCGAACAATCGGTTCATACGACCACTCTTGGCAAAGTGTCCGATAACCCGGACATCACCAAACTCCCCACCCCAGCGCTCGTCGTCGTTGGCAGGGTGGTGGATTTTCATAGAGACCTCGACTGGTATGTGAAGGCGCTGCGGGAGAACCCCCTTGGCTAGGGGTCCAGACCCTGGCCCGAGCGGGCTGGTCATTGCCGCGCCTTCGTCCGGCGCAGGCAAAACGCTGGTGACGCTTGGGTTGTTGCGCGCTCTGGCGCGGGCGGGGACAAGTGTCGCTTCCGCCAAGGCCGGCCCGGACTATATCGACCCGCGATTTCATGAAGCGGCCAGCGGACGCGCCTGTTTCAATCTCGATGGCTGGGCCATGCGCGAAGACCTCATTGTGCGTCTCGCGGGGCAATGCGCAGCGGCAAGCGAACTTATGCTGATTGAGGGCGTCATGGGCCTGTTCGACGGGGCGGCGGGCGGCGGCGGCTCGACCGCAGATCTGGCCGCCACACTGGGCCTGCCTGTGATCCTGGTGGTCGACGCCAAGTCACAAGGTCAGTCGGCAGCCGCCATTGTGAAAGGCTTTGCCGAATTCAGGGACGATTGCCGGATTGCGGGCGTGATATTCAACCGCGTGGCCAGCCCGGGCCATGGGGCTATTGTCACGGATGCGGTGAAGCCGCTCGGCATCCCTGTGCTGGGCGCGGTACCGGAAACCCGGGATATCGTGGTGCCATCGCGGCATCTGGGCCTGGTTCAGGCCAGCGAGCATGATGGGCTTGAGCCTTTTCTTGACCGGGCGGCGAACCTTGCAAAGGACGCTGTTGATCTGGATGCGCTGACCGCAATTGCCCGGCCCCTCGCGCTGGAGGGGACATCAACAAAGCCATCTCTCCCGCCACTTCCCCCGCTTGGCCAGCACATCGCAATCGCGCAAGACGAGGCGTTCGGTTTTTCATACCCGCATCTGCTCATCGCCTGGCAGGAGGCAGGCGCGCAAATCATGCCATTCTCGCCTCTGTCCGATGAGTCCCCGGACGAAACGGCTGATGCGGTATATTTGCCAGGCGGCTACCCGGAACTGCACGCGGGGCGCCTCGCGGCGAACGGCGCCTTTCTGCAAGGCCTGAAGCGAGCCGCGGAGCGCGGCGCGCTCATCTATGGTGAGTGCGGCGGGTTTATGACCCTTGGCGACTATCTCATCGACGCTAAGAGTGCGCGCCACCGGATGGCCGGGCTTCTGCCCCTTGGAACGAGTTTTGCGGAACGCGGCCTCAAGCTCGGTTACAGACGTCTGAGCCACGAGGGCGCTCTACCCTGGCCGAAGCTAATGCGCGGCCACGAATTTCACTATTCGACACTTCACTGGCAAGGTGAGGCGGACGCACTGTTCAGGTCGGAGGATTCGAAGGGCGAAAAGCTCGGCGAGATTGGCCTGCGGCGCGATAACGTGATGGGCTCTTATGCCCACATCATCGATATGGAAGTTCAGCCATGAGTGCTGCGCTCATGATCCAGGGTACCGGCTCCGACGTCGGCAAATCGCTGATTGTCGCCGGTCTGGCGCGCGCATTTTCCGCGCAGGGCCTGAAGGTGCGCCCGTTCAAGCCGCAGAACATGTCGAACAATGCCGCCGTGACGGCGGACGGCGGCGAGATCGGCCGGGCGCAGGCGCTTCAGGCAAGGGCCTGCAACGTGGCGCCAACGACGCATATGAACCCGGTGTTGCTGAAACCCGAATCCGACACAGGCGCGCAGGTGATCGTGCGCGGAAAGCGCGAAGCCACCCTCACCGCACGAGACTATATGCGTGAGCGGGAGCGCTTCATGCCTGCGATTCTCGAGAGCTTCGAGGCATTGAGCGCGCAGGCCGATCTCGTTCTCATCGAGGGCGCGGGCAGCCCGGCGGAGATTAATCTGCGCGAAAGCGACATCGCCAATATGGGTTTTGCCCACGCTGGCGATGTGCCCGTGGTGCTTGTCGGCGACATTCACCGGGGCGGGGTCATCGCCAGCATCGTCGGCACGTTTGAGGTGATTTCGCACGAAGACGCTCAACGGATAGCGGCATTCCTCATCAACAATTTTCACGGCAACACAAAACTGTTCGAAGACGGCGTGCGCGCAATTGAGGAGCGAACCAGCCGCCCCTGCGCCGGTGTCATTCCGCATTTTGCCGATGCCGCGAAATTACCAGCGGAAGACGCGCTCGCCCTGGATCACGTGATGCCTGAAACGGGCGGAGGCATTAAAATTGTTGTGCCCCGGCTCTCGCGCATCGCCAATTTCGACGACCTCGATCCGCTCAGGCACAGCCCCGGCGTGGCGCTTGAGATTATTCAGCCCCCCCATCCGCTCCCCGCCGATGCGGATCTCATCCTGCTGCCCGGAACAAAATCCACCATCGGTGATCTTGAGTATTTGCGCGTGCAGGGTTGGGATATCGACATACTCGCCCATGCGCGGCGCGGCGGCCGTGTTCTTGGCCTTTGCGGCGGCTACCAGATGCTCGGGCGCATGGTGCATGACCCCGATGGCGTTGAAGGAAAGCCCGGCAGTATCGCGGGCCTTGGCCTGCTGGATATCGAGACCGAACTCACAAGCGACAAGCGGCTTGAGAATGCTTCCGCGCGGCATGTGCCCAGCGGCGAAACGCTCACCGGGTACGAAATTCATCTCGGGCGCAGCGAAGGCCCCGACTGCGCCAGGCCTTTCGCGGAACTCTCGAACCGCAAGGACGGAGCCATCTCGGCAAACGGCCTTGTCGAAGGCACATATCTGCACGGCATCTTTTCATCCGATGATTTCCGGGCAGCCTGGCTCGCAGGACTTGGGGGGAGCAGCGCAGACGCTTTTGCCTATGACGCGATGATTGACGCAACGCTCGATGCTCTGGGCACGCATATGGAAGCTCACGTCAATCTCGACCTGTTGCTTGAGATCGCCAGTTCCCGGAACACGCACAGCACACAGCGCGAGGCGAGCTGATGGCCGGGCGAGACTTTGACGATGCGTTCCGGGCGGAGTTCGAGGATCTCATCAAATGGCGGCGCGACGTGCGCCGGTTCACGGCTGACCCGGTGGACCGGGAGCTCATCGCCCATCTACTGGAGCTCGCGGATCTCGCCCCCTCGGTGGGCCTGAGCCAGCCCTGGCGTTTTGTGGAAGTCGTAGACAAGAGAGCGCGCATGGCCATCATCGCATCTTACGAGCGCTGCAACGCGGACGCGCTTGAAAGCTATGAAGGCGACGACAGGGCGCTCTATGCCGGCCTAAAGCTGGAGGGGTTGCACGAAGCGCCGGTTCAATTCGCGGTGTTTTGCGATGAGGAAACGTCCAAGGGCAAGGGCCTCGGGCGCCAAACCATGCCGGAAATGCTGCGCTATTCGGTTGTGACCGCCGTGCACACTTTCTGGCTCGCCGCGCGCGCCGCGGGTGTCGGCGTCGGGTGGGTGTCAATCCTTGAACCCGAAGTCGTGCGCAAAGCCCTGGACACACCGGATCACTGGACGCTGGTCGCATATTTGTGCGTCGGCTTCGCGCGCGAAGAGCATGATGACCCTGAGCTGGAGCGGGCGGGGTGGGAACAGCGCAAATGAATTTTGATCCCGTGGACCTCCTGCTGGCCACCGGTGCGCTGCCCGTCGCGGCGGCAGCGCTTCTGATAGAAAGATTGTTCGGCTACCCCAATGGCCCGCAGGCGTGGATTGGTCATCCGGTGCAATGGATGGGTGCGCTCATTGCAGGGCTGGACCGAAGCCTGAACAACCGAAGCCTGAACAACCGAAGCTTGAACATTGGCGCTGCCCGAAGGCTGCGTGGGCTGCTGGCGCTATTCATCGTCATGGGGCTGATACTCATACTCACCGTGCCGCTCACACTTTTCCTGCGCGGGCACGCGAGCGGCTGGATTGTTGAAGCGCTCCTCGCCAGCACTTTGTTGTCGCAAAAATCATTGGAAGACCATGTGCGCGCGGTTGCCGATGGCCTGGGCAAGAGCCTCAAGGCGGGGCGTAATGCCGTTGCCCATATCATCGGTCGCGACACCGGGACGCTCGATGAAAGCGGCGTCACCAGGGGGGCGCTGGAGAGCCTGGCTGAAAACATGTCCGACGGCGTTCTCGCGCCCCTGTTCTGGCTGCTCGTTGCCGGCTTGCCGGGCGCTGCCCTGTACAAGGCCATCAACACCGCCGACAGCATGATCGGTTACAAGTCTGACACGTATCGCGACTTCGGCTGGGCTTCTGCGCGGCTTGATGACCTTGTGAACCTGATACCGGCCCGTGCCACGGGGTGGCTGATTGCACTGGCGGCGGGTATTTCCCCGGTGTTCTCAGGGCGCGGCGCGCTCCGCGTCATGGCCAGCCACGCGCCGAACCACCGCTCTCCCAATGCCGGATGGCCCGAAACCTCCCTCGCCGGCGCGCTGGATATCCGCCTTGGCGGCCCGCGCAGCTATCAGGGGCGCAAGGCAGATCTCGCCTGGATGGGAGATGGCCGGACGATACTCAAGGCCGATGATATCGGTGACGCGCTCAGGATCTATAATACGGGGCTGAATATCACCACCGCACTCATCGTCATTGCCTGCATCTTCATGTGGATTTCTTAAGGTCAGGACTCACTAATGGCATCCATTGTGCGTGATGGATTTTGCCGCTGAACAGGCAGAAAGGCGCAGATAACCTTGCTGGTTTTCAAGCCTTTCTAACGCACTCAGGGGCAAAATCCACCTCGCCCGAAGGGTTTGGTCAGGAGGGCCCGCCTCCAGCCAAACAATGCTCGAAAAGGCGAAAACGCCTCATCTTGCGCTTGTTTGCCCGTATTCGAACCCTCCTGATCAAACACAATTGTATTCCATTAGTGAGTCCTGACCTTGAGCACCATCGGCAGCCCGGCCGTCACCAGCATAACTTCATCCATCGCCTGGGCGACACGCTGATTGGCCACGCCCGCAAGATCGCGAAAACGCCGCGCAAGCTCATTGTCGGGGACAATGCCGTAACCCACCTCGTTGGAGACGAGCACGATGGTGCCGGATGCATCAGACAGAACCTCCAGCAACTCAACTACTGCCAGTTCGCAATCTTCCTCGGCCAGCAGCACATTGGTCAGCCACAGCGTCAGGCAGTCAACGAGGATGAAGGTGTCCGGAGAAGCCGCCTCGCCCAGTTCCCCGGGGAGGTCAAGAGGCGCTTCCAGTGTCGCCCAGTCCGCGCCGCGCCTGTCACGATGGGCCTTGATACGCTCGGCCATTTCCTCGTCATGGGCTTGAGCCGTCGCGATATAGACGCGCGGCCCCTCCCAGTTTTCGGCGAGCGATTCCGCGTAAGCGCTTTTGCCCGAGCGTGCGCCGCCGAGAACGAGTATGCATTTACCTGAACCGCTCATGTCGCCGCCGCCAGCACGAGCAGGACGCCCGTTTGCGAGAGCTGCTCGCCCGCGCCCAGCACATCGCCGGTATATCCGCCGATATGCCTTTTGCCGAGGACCGCGACAACTCCAACCGCCACGGCAAAAGCAAGCAAGGCAAGCGCAGCTGTGACCGCCGGCAGATGAGCCATGACAAGTCCAGCCCCAAGCACGAACGCCGCCATGACTGAACGGCGCGGGGGGTTCGCGACCAGTGCGCCCAAACCGTCATCCCGGGCAGGTTGAAGCAGCGCCAGAAGCGCGACGATACCAAGCCGTCCCAGAAGCGCTGAACATACAAGCCCCGCCAGAACGGAGTGCAGCGCCAGACCGGCGATACCGCCCCAGCGCAATCCAAGCACCAGGATCAGGGCTATAACCCCGTAAGCGCCGATCCGGCTGTCACGCATGATCGCCAGTTTCTCGGCCCCATCGCCGCCTCCGCCAAGCCCATCGGCAAAATCCGCCAGTCCGTCTTCATGCAAAGCCCCGGTGATCAGGATTTGCGAGGTGAGCGCCAGCCCTGCTGAAAGCCCCAGGCCAAGGCCCGCCAGTTGCGCCGCGAACCATACAAGCGCACTCAGCGCGCCGACGACCGCGCCGACCAGAGGGTAGGCCCAAACGCTGCGGGAGAGCCGTGATGCCTCATGCAGATCGCGCGCGGGCAGGGGCAGCCGGGTAAGCAATCCGAAAGCGCTTAGGATGTCATCGGCGAGCGCGCGCAAAATACTCACTCCCGTTTGTCCACACCGGCGGCGGCAAATGTCGCCATACCATTATGCGCTGCCACCGCTCCCCGCAGGACGCCTAGTGCAATCGCCGCACCGGTGCCCTCGCCAAGGCGCATGTCCAAATCAACCACCGGCTTCTTGCCGAGCGCGGCCAGCAGGCGCGGATGCGCCGGTTCCGCAGATACATGCCCGGCAAGACAATGATCGAGCGCGCCCGCCTTGGCCTTGTCCAGCACCAGCGCCGCGGCGCAGCACACATAGCCATCGAGCAGGACGGGGATGCGGCGGGTTCGTGCCTCAAGGATTGCACCGGCCATGGCCGCCAGCTCGCGCCCGCCGACCCGCCGCAATGTCTCGAAAGGATGCGTGCAATATTCACGATGAAGGGACAGTGCGCGGGCAACCGCCTCTGACTTTCTCGAAACGCCTGCAGTATCAAGCCCGGTTCCGGGCCCGGCCCACTCGCGCGCGTCACCGCCAAGCAGTGCGCAGGACAGAGCCGCCGCGGCGGTTGTGTTGCCAATTCCCATCTCGCCGATCAGCACGATATCAGCGTCGCCATTCACAGCGAGGCTCCCGCGCGTCATGGCGTCGATACATGCTTCTGCGCTCATGGCCGGTGCAACGGTCATATCTGCCGTGGGTGTATCCAGATCGAGGGCAATGACGCGCAAGCTCGCCCCATAGGCCTCGCATAGCTGGCAGATGGCCGCGCCGCCGCTGTGAAAATTTTCAACCATCTGCGCGGTAACACTTGGCGGAAAGGCGGAGACATCCTGCGCCGTGACGCCATGATTCCCGGCAAAGACCAGCACCTGCGCCGTTTCAAGTTGCGGCTCTTCCCGCCCCTGCCAGGAGGCCAGCCAGCAGGCAAAATCTTCAAGCCTTCCCAGCGCGCCGGGAGGTTTGGTGAGCGCCCCCTGCCGCGCCCGCGCCGCCTCATAGGCGCTCGTGTCAGAGCTCGGAAGCACCTCAAGTTGGCGGACAAATGCCTCCCACCAGCCTGTTTGAGTCTCCATCTGAACGTGGCTTGGCGGCACGGCCTGGTTGCCTCACTGAAAGAATTAAATATTTGAAGCGACCATGCCACAGGGAGCATGGGGATGCGAGGCCGCGTGGGCATGAGTGTCAGCAGGTTTCGTTTAAGATGCGCGGGACACGATGCGAGGTCCGACAATCCCCAATCGCCAGAGGAGCGGGAACCATTTCCAGGAGAAGGTGTCGAAATTCCGGTGTTGAAGCGCCGTCCGCCTGTGGGCCGCGCTCTGCTAGCTTATCAGCGTTGCACTGCCCGGGGCGGCTCCAGGAATCGTCGCTCTGAGAGCCCCCGGCCGGATCAATGCCGGAGTCATCGGACGCGCGGCCGCCCTGACCGGAAAGCACGACATCGTACCGGTCGACCGGCGCATCGCCGCCGGAAATATTGTCATAGATGAGATCGGTGTCCTCTTTGGATTTTGAGGATGCTTTTTAAATCCGCTGCTCGTTTGACATGATCCCTCGTAATCTTGTGGTTTATCCACATTTCTTGGCACGGTTTTTAGCAGCCAAAGGCTCTCATAAAGATAACCGGACAACAAATAACCTCCACATTACATTTCGAAGTTAACAATTAGATTATCGTATTTACATATTATTAGTTATATTATATATGATGTTTTATTATATATATATAATTTATTTTATGTATTGCTTCTATTATTAAACAATAAATTGTTTCCAGCATGCTACATTCGATATTTATTCCTGATATTCCTGACATTTTATCTTCTGATGCGTGATTTTCCCCGCCATACATGCCCAGGCCAGACCCGTATGGTTAACGAAAGGCAAAGGATTAGGAGCTAGGAGGAAAAGGATAAGAAAAACCTCCTGGAGGCTGGCCTCTAGGAGCGGCATGACAGAAAACAAGCCTATGCTGGACAAACCAGTGGTCCATGAGGCGAAGGACGCGGGTGAACGCCCGACCGTCCAGAGTTTGCGTAATCGCCTGAGGGCAGAATTTGAAACTGAAAAGGACGCCGATCCGCGTCCCAAAAAGTCGTGGCTGAAGCGTAAGGCAAAGCCGCCTGCTTCCACCGCTTCACCAACACCTGACAAGGTGAAGGCTCAGGCCGAAATTCCAACCACGGCACAATCCTTCAAGGCCATCGCCGAAGCGCGGCCTGTATCCGCGCATGCAGCAGAAAACCAGCCCCCTCCCGAGGCCCCTGCGATACATCCGCCAACAGCCCCGAAAACGGAAGCAATACCCAAGCCAAAACCAGGTGCGAGGCGTAAAAAAGCGCGTATATCTGGGGGGAATAAACTGAAATCAGCGCCTTTTACGCGGCTCGCGGCGAGGATGAAGGCGGCATCGAAAGAACGCAATCTCGATAACTTTCTGGACATTTTCAAGGAAGGCCTGCGCCTGCCGGCGCCAATCATCGTCGCCTCCATCGTGTCTTCCTTCTTAGGGCTTGCCCTGCCGCTGGCTGTGCTGCAAATCTACGATCGTATCCTGCCCAACCAGTCAACAGAGACACTCACGCTGCTGACACTCGGCCTGTTCGCCGCCTTCTTGCTTGATGCCGTCCTGAAAGTGCTGCGCTCCTATCTGCTGGGGTGGAACGCGGTGCGCTCCGGATACGATACGCAACTCACCGCCGTCACCCGTCTGCTGAGAGCCCCTCACGCCCGCGTCGAGAAAGAATCACCGGGCATCTGGGTCGACGGGCTCGAGGCGGTGCGCGAACTGAGCGCGTTTGAGGGCGGGCAATCCCGCCTGCTCACGCTGGACATCCCGCTAGCCGGCATTTTCCTCATCGTATTGGGGCTTGTCGGCGGCCCGCTCATCCTCGTGCCCATCCTGCTGATTGCCGGTTTCGGTACGCTGTCGGCATATCACGGTACCCGCCTGCAAAAGATGCTGGCCAACCGCTCTGAACAGGACAACCGCAAGCATGATTTCCTCGTGGAAAGCCTTACCGGCATTCACACGCTTAAAGGCCTGGCCATGGAGCCGATGATCCTGCGCCGCTTCGAACGGCTGCAAAAGGGATCCGCGATCGCCAGCTACGATACTATTCTGCTGGGAAACAAGCTGCAGTCCATGGGCATAATGTTCGCCAACCTGATGATGATCTCGGTGGTTACTGTAGGCGCCCTGCTGGTGATGGCTGGATCGCTCAGCATCGGCGGTCTTGCCTGCTGCTCGCTGCTGTCGGGACGCCTGACGCAACCGGTTCTGCGCGGCATCGGCATGTGGACCGAGTTTCAGAATATCCAGCTTGCCCAGGAGCGCGCCGGAAAATTCAATGAACTCGAGGTGAGCGCTAGCACTGACAGCACTCTGGCGGGTGAAATCACCGGTTCGATCGAGCTGAACGATGTGAGCTTTGAATATCCCAGTGCAAAGAAATTGTCCTGCCTTTCCGGCATTTCGCTTCAGGTCTCTCCCGGCGAGTTTGTCGGCATCAAGGGCGAGGATGGCAGCGGCCGCTCGACGCTGATGAAACTCATAACCGGTGAGCTCAAACCCACCACCGGTAGCGTTGTCATAGGCGGTCTTGAGTCCTGCCCGGACAGGGAACAACTGCAGGTAAAAGACGTGGCCTATGTCTCGGCCAGCACGGCCACATTCAAGGGCACAATCCTGGAAAACATCACCATGTTCCGCACAGGAGCCGCGGTCGAGGCCGCGCAGCACGCGGCCAAGCTCATCGGGCTGGAAGATGAAATACACCGCCTGCCGGACGGTTACGACACCCCGCTCGCGCAAGGCGTGTCCCAGACTCTTTCCTCCGGCCTTTTGCAGCGCGTCGCCATCGCTAGGGCGCTGGCGCGAAATCCCAGGATTCTGATCCTCGATCAGGCCAATAGCCAGCTCGACTTCCAGGGCGATGCGAGCCTGCACGCGGGACTGGAGAGCCTCAAGGGCACGATGACGGCGATCATCATCTCCAACCGGCCCTCCTTCCTGTCAATCGCCGAAAGGGTATACGAACTCAAGGGCGGCACACTGGAACAGCAGCGCGACAAGGCATCAGCCCGGCCCGTGCAGGCCCCTGCCCAGGGGTCGGCCGCATGACCATGACAGGCGGACATACGAGCGTGCAAAGCGCACCCGGCATGGCTGGCAGCCCGCCTCCTGCCGCCGGGACAAGCGGCAATCCGGTCCATGGGCTTCAGGGTCAGATTGGATCCGCATTTGCCGGGCACAATCTGGAGAAGCTGGAGAAGCTGGATGATTCCACACCGGCCGCGGCCTGCCTGAAACCGCTTCTGCTGGCGCTGGAATGGACCGGGCAGGAGCGTCACCTGATGGAGGCGCTACCGCATCTTGAACCGCTCCACGACGTCGACGATCTTCGTGCCCTGCTGTCCCGGATCAACTATCGCACCACGCACCGGTCTTTCATGCGCTCCGAGCTGAGGCCCGGTATGCTGCCCTGCCTGTTCAGCCAGGACGACGGCTATACCGTCTCGGTCATCCTCGACATCGAGGCAGACGGACGACTGCTCACCTTTGACGGAAGAAAGAAAGCGTTTGCGTACGTGGCGGCGGACGAGACATCCGGTGACGTCTATCTGGTGTCGGCAATCAAGGGCGACGAAATTTTCGAGACCATCTACAAGCATGGCTGGGTGCAATATACGTTCGGCCGGTTCAAGAGGTCGATCATCACCGTCTTTGCCCTAGCCTTCGTTGTAAACCTGCTGGCGCTGACAGTTCCGATCTTCGTCATGAATGTCTACGACAAGGTGATCGGCGCAAAATCGCCCATGACTCTGTTCTTCTTCCTCACGGGGGTACTCATTCTCCTGGGGTGTGAGATGGGCCTGCGAACGGTTCGCGCACGCGTCATTGCCTTTCTCGGCGCACGTTTCGAAAGCCTGGTGACCATCGCCGCCATGCAGCAATTGCTACATTTGCCACTGTCAATGACCGAAGCGGCTCCCATCTCGGCGCAAATTTCGCGTCTGAAACAATTCGCCAGTATCCGCGATTTGTTCGTCGGGCAATTGGGCAGCGCGCTTACCGATTTACCCTTCGTGTTCATCTTCGTCGGCGCAATTTTCGCGATCAGCGGCCCGCTCGGCTTCATACCCCTCACCCTGTTCGCTATCTTCCTGGTGACCGCCGCGGCAACCGTGCCGCTGACCCGGCGCCGTGTCCGGCTGGCCGGCGATGCCAACACCAAAGTACGCGACTTCGTCATGGAGCTTGCAGACAAGCGCCGATCGGTGCGTGAAAACGGGGCAGAAGACATCTGGATCGAACGCTGCAAGGATCTGTTCAGCACCTATCTGCTGCGACAGTTCAAGGCGCAGCAGTTCAACTCCATCTTGCAAACCACATCGCAGATGCTGGTGATGGTGACCGGCGTCTCCACCGTCTCCTATGGCGCATTACTGGCGCTTGATGGCGATTTGAGCATAGGTGCGCTGATTGCCGTGATCGCACTTGTCTGGCGTTTGCTGTCGCCCATTCAGGCCATCTTTTTAGGGATCAACCAGCTCGGGCAAAGCCTCGATACCATGAAGCAGATCAACAATCTGATGCGGATGCGGCCTGAACGGAACCCCAATCAGATGGCCACCGTGGGTCGCAAATACCGCGGTCATATCTACGTATTCGAAGCCGGCTTCCGCTACACCCCTCAAACCGAAGCCGCGCTGCGCGGCATAACCCTAGATATTCCTCCTGGTCAGGTGGTTGCAATCACCGGCAGTTCCGGCGCCGGCAAGTCGACGCTGCTGAAACTGGTGGCCGGCCTCCACCGCCCGCAGATGGGCTCCGTGTGCGTTGATGGGCTCGACATGCGGCAAATCGATACAGCCGAATACCGGCAATCGGTCGCTTATGTTCCTGAAGCCCTGGATGTCTTTTACGGTACGGTGGCGCAAAATTTGAAGCTGGCCGACCCGGAGGTCACGCCTGAAGCCATGATCAAGGCGCTGAACGAAGCTGGCGCTGGCAATTTCATGAAATCCTTGCCTGAGGGACTGGACACCAGAATAAAAACCGTCGACCAGCGGGCCTGGACACACGGCGTGTTGCAACAACTCATTCTCGCCCGTGCCTATGTCAAAAACTGCCCGATCTATCTTCTGGACGATCCGGGCAGCCGTCTCGACCGGGCCGGTGATGAAGTATTCATCAAGAAACTCAAGAGCTTGTCAGGCCGTGCCACGGTGTTGCTGGTCACCCACCGCCCCAGCCACATGCGCTGCGCCGACCGGGTGATTGTCCTGAACCGGGGGCAAATTACCGCCGACGGCCATCCTGACGAAATCGTTCCGGCGATCCTTGCGCAATTGCAGGAGAAGAAAGTTAGCTAAATCTTAAATGCTGTCCACAACGCTGCGTAGCAAAGTTAACGGAGGGTATTGAATGTGGCAGCCGAGCTGGAGTAGCGAGCCGGATATCCGCGGCCAGCGCTTCACTTTGCCTGCTGAGCTGGAGGACGGGCGCATCCCGCATATGTTCGGGAAGCTCGCCAACCTGTTCAGCATGCTGTTTCTGGCCGCGCTTCTTTGGGCGTCTTTTGCCGAAATGCGCGAACTTGCCATTGGCCACGGCGAAATTGCGCCGTCGGGACATGTCCAGACGATCCAGCATCTTGAAGGCGGGCAGGTCGAAAGCATCGAGGTGCGCGAGGGGCAGCAGGTGGAAGCGGGCGCGATACTGGTGCGGCTGAGCCCCATTGCCGCTGCAAGCGATCTCAATCAGCTCCATGTCCGCGCGGCCTCCATGCGGCTGCAGAAAGAATCGCTCAGCGCACTTATCGAAAAACGCGTGCCCGACTTCAAGGCGGCGGAAAAAGACTATCCCGGCCTGGCCGCGGAACAGCTGCAGGTTTTCTCCGCCAAGCGCGACCAGATCTCCCAGGAACAGCGCGCGATGAAAGCCCGGGTTTCGCAACGCAGGGCCGAATATGAGGCGGCGAAACTGGAGGCCGGCAGCCTCAAGTCGCAGATCGAGATCAACGAAGAGCAGCTTGCCATCCGCTCCAAGCTGCTGAAATCCGGCTACACCTCGCGGCGCGCCTATTTGCAAACCAAGGCATCGCTTGAAGACGTCAAGGCGCGGCACTTTTCCATCATCGGCCGCCGCGACGCCGCCAGGGAGCAGCTGGAAGAGGCGAACAGCGCGCTTGCGGGCGGCATGGCGGAAAGCCTCAAGCTGCTCAACGAGGAGCGCTCCAAGGTTTCGGCCGAACTGGCCGAGCTGACACAACAGGTCGGCAAGCATGAGGACCGGGTTGACAGGCTGGTGGTGAAATCGCCGATCCGCGGCATCGTGCATGAACTGGCGCAAAAAACCCCGGGCGAAGTGGTGAAGCCGGGCGACCTGGTTGCCAAGATCGTGCCATTTGACTCCAGTATCGTCGCCGAGGTGCGCGTCGACCCGAAAGATGTCGGCCATGTGAAAACGGGCGACCGGGTGGAGGTCAAACTCTCCACATACGACCCGAACGTGTTCGGCGTCGTCATGGGCACGGTCGATGTCATTTCCGCCTCCACCTTCAAGAACGAGGATAAAGAGCCCTACTACAAAGTCATCATCGCGCTCGACCAGCGCACCGTGGGCGAAGGCAAAAGGCGGCGTCATATCCAGCCCGGCATGGTGGTCGAGGCGGATATCATCACCGGCTCCAAATCGCTGGTGAAATATTTGCTGAAACCGGTCTACCGCTCGCTCGATATCGGCTTTTCCGAGCGCTAGGGCAGGACGGGGTTGTTTTATTTCGCTCACGGCTGTTTTTTTGCTCGCTCAATATGGGACATGAACGGCGTAACCCCTTCCATCCGGTTTTGTTGCGGGGTCCAGGTGCTAGGGTAACGTAACAAGGTCTGTCTGTTGCTGATAAAAATTCCGGATGTTAGCTATATCGCGGCGGTGAAATTCAGATCCGTCGTGCACCAGCCTTCGAGAACGGTCACGCGTACCACTGGAGATCGAAATGGGAAACGCTAGTAGCACTCGTGAAGAAAGACGAAATGGCGTTTTTGAGTGGTTCTTCCATTCAGAGGTTTCGGGCAGCCTCGTTCTCATGGCCTGCGCCGTTCTGGCGATGGTCCTCGCCAATTCGCCATGGGCCGACCAGTATTTTGCCCTTGCCAACAGCTACATCGGCATCAGCTGGGGCGAAACCAGCTTCAAGCTGTCGTTGGAGCACTGGATCAAGGACGGTTTGATGGCGATCTTTTTCTTCGTCGTCGGGCTCGAGATCAAACGCGAGCTGGTGGTCGGGGAGCTGTCAACGCTCCGACAGGCAAGCCTGCCAGTCGGTGCGGC
>CAXMMX010000003.1:0-9254 GCA_964194535.1 uncultured Alphaproteobacteria bacterium
AACGGCGTCACGGCGACACTGCCTTTGGCTTCAATATCGAAGACTTTCAGCATCCACCATTTGTGAGCCTGGTCGACGACAGCTGTGAGCACACCGAGGGAAACCCCGAGAGTGCTCAACGGACCCCAGAAACGAATTGGCCGCAGGTCACTTGACATGAGCCTACCTTACTCAGCCGCCAGCTTGCGGGAATCGAACTGCCGCACCGCTTCGGCATCGCGCGGCGTGAGGTCGGGGAAGTCGGCATCGGACCCGACTTCGGGGAGAATTTTCCATGACCGGGCGCATTTGTTTCCTTCCGCCATCTTCGGCACCACCGCGACACCGGGAACCTCATCCAGCCGGAAGGCATCTGAAGGTTCCTCCCCGCTGATGAGGGTTGCCTGGCTGGTGATGGCAATCTCCGCCCAGTCATAACCGGCAATGGCCTCATGGAGCGCCTCATTGGAAATGAAAATTTCCGGTGCGGCTTCGAGACTCGAACCGATGCGTTTTTCCCGGCGTTCAATCTCCAATGCGCCCGTCACCACCCGGCGCACCTGACGGATCTTGAGCCATTTTTCAGCCAACGCATCGTCGCGCCAGCCCTCCGGCACATCAGGAAACTGTCGCAAATGAACGGACGTGCCCTCATCTGCATTTCGCTCCAGCCATGCCTCTTCCATGGTGAAACAAAGTATCGGCGCGAGCCACGCCGTCAGGCAGGAGAACAGATGATTTGTCACCGTCAGGCTGGCGTGGCGCAAGATGCTGTCATGGGGCTCGCAATAAAGCGCATCCTTGCGGATATCGAAATACACGGCCGAGAGATCGATGGTGCAGAAATTGAACAAAGCGGAGAAAATGCGTTTGTAATCAAAGTCATCATAGTCCCTGCGGACCTGGACGTTGAGTTCGCACAGGCGGTGCAGCATATAGCGCTCAAGCTCCGGCATGTCCTTCGGTTCGACGGCGAGCGCCTCATCATAGTGGTGCAGATTGCCCAGCATGAAACGGATGGTATTGCGCAGCTTGCGGTAGGCATCGACGCTGCTTTTCAGGATTTCTGGCCCGATACGCAAATCTTCCGAATAATCGGAACTCGCCACCCAGAGCCGCAGTATTTCCGCACCATTCTGCTTGATGACGTCCTGCGGCGCGACGATGTTGCCAAGCGACTTTGACATCTTGCGCCCGTCCTCGGCCATGACGAAGCCGTGGGTCAGCACATCGTCATAGGGCGCGCGGCCGCGCGTGCCGCAACTCTCCAGCAAGGATGAATGGAACCAGCCGCGATGCTGGTCGGAGCCTTCCAGATACATCACCCGATCCGGGCCGCCATCTGCGGCGCGGTTGGTCTTCAACTCCTCGCGGCTCTCCATGACAAACGCGTGGGTTGAGCCCGAGTCGAACCAGACATCGAGAATGTCGTCGACCTTCTCCCAACTCTCAAGCTTGTCCACTATCCCTTCAATGAAGCGCTCTTTCGCGCCATCGGCGAACCAAGCGTCGGCACCCTCTTTTGCGAACGCGTCGCGGATACGGGCGATCAGTTCATCTGACTTGGCGAACTCCGCGTTGGGGATGACTTCCCCGGTTTCGGTATTGCGGAACACGGTGATCGGCACGCCCCAGGCGCGCTGGCGCGAGATGACCCAGTCGGGCCGGGTGTCGATCATGCCAGTGATGCGGTTTTCGCCGGCGGGTGGAACCCAGCGGGTCTCCGAGATGGCCTTGAGGGCACGGTCGCGCAAGGTATCGTCTGCGCCCTCGATTCCCATGTCCATAGCGATGAACCATTGCGGCGTGTTGCGGAAGATCACCGGCTTCTTCGAGCGCCAGGAATGAGGATAGTCATGTTTCAGACGGCCACGGGCGATCAGCGCATTGGCGTTGGTAAGCGTCTCGATGACCGCATCGTTCGCGTCACCAAACTTGCCCTTGTCGTCAACCACGCGCCTGCCCTCGAAGCCCGGCGCGTCTTTGGTGAAGAACCCGGCCTCGTCGACGGTGTAGGGAATGGCGGTATCGATGCCGCGCTGCTCAAGGCGCGCGCTATTTTCCGTCCAGATGTCAAAGTCTTCGCGGCCATGGCCGGGAGCGGTGTGGACGAAACCGGTGCCGGTTTCCTTGGTGACGTGATCACCAGCCATGAGCGGGACGTCGAAGTCGTAGCCAATGGTAGAGAGCGGATGTACGCATGTGTTGATATGAGCGGGATTCACATCACTGGACCGCGTCCACAACTCGATTCGAGCTGCTTCCCGGACGGACTCCGCCAAAGCATCAGCGAGAACAAACTTGTCGCCCACTTTCGCCCACTTGTCGTCGGGAACATCCGTGACTGCATACAATCCGTAGGAAATCGAAGGTGAATAGGAAATCGCCCTATTTCCCGGAATGGTCCAAGGCGTGGTTGTCCAGATCACAACGCTTGCATCTGCCAACCCAGCAATCATTTCAGGACCGTCAGCAGTAACGCTATCAACAGGAAACTTCGCCCAGATCGACGGGCTGGTGTGCTCGTGATATTCGATTTCCGCTTCCGCAAGCGCGGTGCGCTCCACCACGGACCACATCACCGGCTTGGAGCCGCGATAGAGCGTGCCGTTCATGGCGAATTTCATCAGCTCTTCGGCAATCACCGCTTCAGCATCGAATGACATGGTGGTGTAGGGGTTGTCCCAGTCGCCTGTCACGCCGAGCCGTTTGAACTCCTCGCGCTGCACGTCAATCCAGTGGCTGGCGAATTCGCGGCACTCGGCGCGGAATTCGTTGACCGGCACCGCGTCCTTGTCCTTGCCCTTGGCGCGATACTGCTCCTCGATCTTCCATTCGATGGGGAGACCGTGACAGTCCCAGCCGGGCACGTAATTGCTGTCCTTGCCCATCATCTGCTTTGAGCGCGTCACCATATCCTTGAGGATCTTGTTGAGCGCGTGGCCGATGTGAAGATGCCCATTGGCGTAGGGCGGACCGTCATGGAGGATATATTTCTCGCGGCCCTTCGCGTCAGCGCGCAGGCGCTCATAGAGGCCCAGTTTCTGCCAGCGCTCCAGCAGCAATGGCTCACGGGTGGGGAGCCCCGCCTTCATGGGAAAATCGGTCTTGGGCAGAAAAAGCGTCTCACGCCAGTCGCGACCCTCGCCGTTGCCGTTATTATTCTTGGCCATGATTCGATTTTTCCGGGCTGTCAGTTAAGAGCCGCCTTCTAGCACCCGTCCGGCGCGCCGCCAAGCAGGCCCGACGCAAAAGGATCGTCCGCACCCAGACCGGCAAGAGTTTTTTCCGCCGCTTCACAGTCTTTCTTCATCTGCGCGATGAGCGCTTCGGTGGTTTCAAACTTCTCGTCGCCGCGCAGAAATTCGATCAACTCCAGCTGAATTTCCTGCCCATAGAGATCGCCATCAAAGCCGAACAGAAACGTTTCGATTACAGGATCTCCATCATCGAAACTCGGCCGCGTGCCAAGATACGCCACGCCGTGATAGCGCCCGCCATCGGTATGTACCCGCACCGCATAAATGCCGTGTTTGAGCGCGAAGCCCTCCGGGACTGCGAAATTGGCTGTGGGAAACCCAAGTCCACCCCCGCGTTTATCTCCGCCGATAACCTCTCCCGCAACGCGCCACCAGTAGCCAAGGCGCTCCGCCGCCCCGCGCGGGTCGCCATTGCGTAGTTTGTCGCGGATACCTGTCGAGGAATAGGTGCCGCCTTCACCCCCTTGCGGCTCAATGATGGTAACGCCGAAGCCATGGCTCTGCCCCAGCGCGCGCAATACGTCCGGGTTGCCGTCGCGGCCTTTGCCAAAATGAAAATCGCTTCCTGTGATCACGTGGCTGACACCCAGGCCCTGCACCAGGATATCGCGCACAAAATCTTCAGCAGGCCTTGCAGCAAGCGTTGCATCGAATGGCAGCACAACGGCCATATCGAGCCCAAGGGCTTTGAAGAGTTGAAGCTTCAGTGCTGGCGGCGTCAGCCGGAACAGCGGTTTGCCGGGCTGGAAATAGAAGCGCGGGTGAGGCTCGAAGGTCATAACGCCGGAAGGTGCGCCGGACGCCTTGCCCCTGTCGAGGGCCGCCCGCAGCACCGCCTGATGACCGAGATGCACGCCATCGAAATTGCCGATGGCCAGGGCCGCGCCCTTCAGCGCTTCGGGGCATGTCTGAGTGTCGTAAAAGGTTTGCATCGGGCCTGAGCGTTCGGCGCTAGAGCAGGTTTAATGAATTCCGGATCAATTCTGTTTGCGATTGGCGAGACGATCCGGCGCCCGAGACGGGTGAAGCGCGATGCCAGTGCATCGGGCGAGACCGGTTCGGCGCCGGGCGTCCGCCAATCGCAAACCCGTATGGGACGGGTGATTTTGCGCCAATATCCGCGCAATGCCTCTTGGCCGTATCGCCCGATATGGCCTGCGATGCATTGCTTGATCTTGTCACAAAAATCACCCGTCAGAATGCTCCGGAATTCATTAAACCTGCTCTAGGGCTGAAGGCTATACCCAGACGCTTGCCTATTCGGTGCGGCTTGGCACCAGAATCACCGCCTCGCCGTCCAGCACAGTCTTACCATTCACCTGGCAGTTGCAAGTGAAGATCGCGCGCCCCTTTTCCGGCAACAGATCAGTGATACGCGCGATGGCAGTGACCTCATCATCGATTTTAACGGGCGCGCGGAAGTTCAGGCTTTGCGAGATATAGATGGAACCTGGACCGGGCAATTTGGTGCCGAGCACCGTCGACAGCAAGCTCGCCGTCAGGATTCCATGGGCAATGCGTTCTTTGAAAACGGTGCCGGAGGCATACTGTTCGCACAGATGCACCGGATTGTCATCGCCGGAAATATCGGCGAAGGACTGAATGTCAGATTCGGTGATGCGCTTTGAATGGCTGGCTTCCATGCCAAGTTCCAAATCCTCAAAATAGTAGGTCGGCCATTGCTTGCCGTTACTCCCACCGTTTTCCATACGCCGAATCCTTCTATGGGTTGATATTGCAGCGCAAAATATACGAGACGCGCAAATGCTGCAACTGCGTAATAAGGCTAATGCGCCATAATCAATCCGACTGGCAAATACAACTAATGAGTGTCAAGATCATGGAATGCGCGGAAGCTATTCTTGAAGCCGACCCGAGCGATATGGAAGCTTATCAGCAGATGGTCAACGACAAGATGATGGACATCTTCGAGGCCTGCTCGTTCCAGGATATCACCGGGCAGCGCATCTCCAAAGTCGTTGAGACACTTGAGTATATCGAAAGCCGCGTCACTCGCTTTGCCGCCGCAATCGGGGCGAAGGATTCCGAGTACCCTGCTTCCGAAAAAGAGATTAAGCACAAAAAGCGCAAAAAAGACCTGTTACTCAACGGACCGGCCAAAGAAGGTGAAGGCGTAAGCCAGGACGATATCGAAACGCTTCTGAACGCCTGATCCGATAGTTTCCCTGATGCGGCACACAGGACGCTTCAAGATACACAAATCTCACTTCAGGCTCTTTTGCGCTGCCACCGGTCTTGTGGTGATCCCCGAAAACAATCTTGTGAGTTCAGCTTCGCTCAGAGGCTTGTCGTCATTGGCGTCCTCGATATGAAGCGCACTGGCCACGAATAACGCGTCCATACCCGCCTCAACCGCACCAGTGATATCGGTCTTAACACTGTCACCAATGCAAAGGATGCGTGCACGCGGCGCCTCGCCGCCCCTTGCATCGGTAATTAGGGCAAACGCCAGGTCATAGATTGGCCGATGTGGCTTACCGGTATAGAGCACCTCACCGCCGAGTTTCTCATATTCTGCCGCCAGCGAGCCCGCGCAATAGATGAGCCGGTTCCCTCGTTCCACCTGCAAATCAGGATTGGCGCAAACCATGTGCAGATCCTTGGATTTTATTTGTGCAAGCAACTCACGATAGTCATCCGGGGTTTCGGTCAGATCATCATAGAGCCCCGAACACAGGACAAAATCCGATCCCTCCAGATCAACAATCAGAACATCCAGCCCATCGAAGATCGATTTATCGCGTTCCGGCCCGAGATGAAAAAAAGGCTGCCCCTTCCTTTCAATCAGGACCCGTCTGGTCATATCGCCAGACGTCACGATAGCGTCGTAACTGGTCTCCGGCACACCGATCTCCGCCAGTTGGCGGGCAACGGCAACGCATGGGCGCGGCGAATTGGAGATCAGCACCACGACACCGCCCTCCTCGCGGAACTTGCAGCACGCCTTCACTGCGTCGGGAAAAGGGTGTTCGCCATTGTGCATCACGCCCCAGATATCGCACAGCCACGCGTCATAACGCCCGGCCAGCTCGGTGATGGATGACAGGATGGGGATGGTGTCTTGCGCGCTACTCATACGGTTTTTGCAGGGCTAGGTCATGGACTCATTATCTAGGCGGCCGCCTCGGCATTGCTGTCACCGAAGATGTCCGGCCGTACCGGCCTTGGCTCGGAAAATACGAAGCCCTGACCAAGTTTCACATGATATTCGAGCACGTTGGCCAGGTCCCGTTCATTTTCGATCTTCGAAATGATCAATTGGATACCATAGCGTTCCAGATAACTTCGCATATCGGCTGCGTGAATTTGAGCGTTCGCTTCGTTCATGCCTTGCAGCAAAACATCAGTATCGACTTTCATAAAGTGGAATCCACGATCCTTCATCGCCTGGTAGTCAAGGTCGAGATTGGTCACGTGATCCAGTGAGAAGCGGAATCCGAGGTCTGCAAGCGAAGCCAGACTTTCCTGTTCAACCGGGCTGCTATGCTCAATCATGCTTTGCGAGAATTCAAAATACATGCTCTCCGAAAGAGCCTGGTTCTGCTCCATGAACGAAATGAACTCAGGGAAGAATTCCGGGTCGAGCAGGGAATGAACGGAGATATTGCAGAACACGCCCCTGGCGCTGCTGCGCTTCTCCAGACGGCGCAATACCTGCACGGAGCGGTACAACATCACATTATCGATAACAGACATGATGCCGGCGGACTCGGCGAGGCTGAGATAGTCCTTTGGCATCAGCAGATCGCCGGCTTCATTGCGCAACCGCGTCAGCGCCTCATAGTAGCGCACGCGCCGTTGTGGCAACGTCATGATCGGTTGCAAAAACAACTCTATCCGGTTGCTTTCTATTGATTGCCGCACCTCGTCGATCATGGGCAGTTCGTCGATTGCCGGCTCCAGGGTCGCAAGCTGTTCTTCCACCTCTTCCTCAACCGCTTCTTTCACCTCTTCCTTAACCTCTTCCTTAACCTCTTCCTTAACCTCTTCCTTAACCGCTTCCTCATGTTCTAAATACTCCGGCGAGTCCTGTTCCGGCGTCTGCGGTATCTCTTGAGAGTCTTGCTCGCCCGTCTCACCATGTTCCGGCGATGGCAATTCCTGCCTGGTCTGTATTTCAAGCACGGCACGTTGGTTGCTGGCGATGTTCTCCGCCATTTGCTTGACCAGTGTCTCCAGCATCTGGAGTTCCGCCGTCAGTTCCTCATGACGCTCGTTGGCTTCTATCTGCATCTGGCTGCGCAAGGCCTCAAGCCTCGTGTCAAGCCGGTCAACCTCAGAGGAAACGCGGTTTAGCCTGCCTTGATCTATGTCAGAGCGTGCCGGTTGGGTTCTTGAAATTTCATGATTCAACTGCTCGATACGAACCGCCATCGCATCAATCTGATGCATGCGATCGGACATATCATCAATCTGGCTGACTTTTTCTGACAATTGGGAAAAGGCTTCCGCGTTCGCGTTAGCGTCAACGCCGACAGTCCCATGCAGGGCTTCTTCGAGCTCGCCCAGACGCTCCACCGCATGGGCCGCGCGCTGCGAGCTGACATAGGCAGCCTGAGCGCAAATCATGACGAGAAACAGCGTCACGCCCGCGATGAGGGAGGAAACCAGCCCGAACCCACCCTGCACGAACAGACCAGCGGAGAAGGCCATGGCCGACAAAGCCATGGCGCACGGCACCACAATCTCCAAAAGGATGCGTTGGAGACGGTTTAATCGTTTGGCGTTCTGCCGTGTTGTCATGAACAGCGAATCGTTTGGTCGCGGATTTTCCCGATCCTTCATCACTCAAGCCATCAGAGCAACACGCATTTTGCCTATCATCCACAGAGTGTCCGGCTTTTCCTTGTTTGTATGACAGCTTATCCTGGCATCATGTTGCCTCACCCACTCACGGGGTTGTGAGTAAAGGTGAGGTGGACGGAGGAATTCGAACGCGTATCCTGCGATGATCCGGAGTGCATGCGATTTTCTCATGCTCCATCCGGCTAGGTCTCTAGGAGGTTTATTGCATGTCGATCAATCGTAAATTGTTCGGAGCTGGCATCACTGCCGCTGCCGCAGGCGTCATCGCCATCGGACTCACGGTGGGTGCCGCGCACAGCCAAATGATGAAACCGTGCTGTGACGACGAAAATGTCAACTATTCGAAGGATCTTTGGTCCGCGCTGGCAAAAGCCAGTCTGGCCGGTCCCAGCGGTAAGGCGGACGCACCCTATAAGGGCCAGGCCCCGCATGGCGCGGTTCTCGAAACCATTCACTCAGAAGTCACTGTCGGCGGCCGCAAGGGCAAGGTCGTTATTAAACGCAACTATGGCGGCGAGGGCGTCGGTATCGATGCCGTCAAGAGCGACCGCGCCAAGTTCCTCAAGGCCGTCACGGTCATGTTCAAGCGTGAGGCCGGCTACGACAAGGACAATAATGACTGGTTCTGGGCCAAATATAAGCCCGATGGATCGCTTCATACGAACCCGAAGGGTATGATGCTTGCCGGTCGCGTGATGAAGGGCGCCGACAAGGGTTGCATCGCCTGTCATTCGGCGGTTAAGGCTCAGGACTATCTGTTCGGCAAACAGAACTAGTCTCTGACTCTAAAATTGAGCTTTGGAAGAGGGTGGTGATCAAAGATCACCGCCCTTTTTTTCGGAATTTCCGTGTTTGGGCCGTTTACCCTGGCGGGAATGGTGCGCTGCACACGCTTGACAATCCACGCCCGCTTTTTTATATCCCATAGCGACTGTTAGCACTCCTGTTATGAGAGTGCTAACAGAGGCCGTTCCTTCGCCACTGCCAAGGAACATTTTCTTTTAAAATCAGTAGTAACCGGAGAGACTATCCATGAAGTTTCGTCCACTCCATGATCGCGTCGTTGTACAACGCATCGAAGAGGATCAGAAAACCGCAGGTGGCATCATCATTCCTGATACCGCAGCGGAAAAACCGCAAACCGGCAAAGTTATCGCTGTTGGCCCCGGAGCACGGGATGATGACGGC
>CAXMMX010000004.1:0-4435 GCA_964194535.1 uncultured Alphaproteobacteria bacterium
CATGTCGGATGCGCTTCCCGTCGGGCCAATCCTGCTTGGAGCCGCCAAACCGGCGCATATCCTCACGCCATCGGTCACGGCGCGCGGGGTCGTGAACATGACGGCGCTTGCCGTGGTTGACGCCCAGCAATGCGACAAATAAGCAGCTCTGCGGATACATTTCGCTGATACTCACTTGGCAGACGGCTGTAGCGCGGCTATCCAATTCGGCATGGTGCTATGCGGACGTGGTGGAACTGGTAGACACACGGGACTTAAAATCCCGAGGGAGTAACCTCCCGTGCGGGTTCGACTCCCGCCGTCCGCACCAATGCCCCCAGAAGGACTATGGCCTGAGCATTCCCATTGTGCAGTAAAGGCAGGGGATGAAAACGGGGAGCTTACATCTCCAGATTTGCCACTTTATCCGATTGTTGCTGGTCACTGCGGATTTGTTTGATCCGCTCCAGCACCGCGACAAGTTCCGCCTGAAGACTTGCCAGCTGCGCCGTGAGGTTCTCGATATGGCTGCCTTTGGCTTCGCTCTCAAGCCGGTCGCATGCCTCTCCCAGCCGCACTGCCCCAATGTTTCGGCACATCGACTTCAGCGCATGGGCTGTGTCAGCGATCTGTGCGCTCCCCTGATTTTGTGCTGACTCGGCAAGCTTCAGCAAACTTGGCGGTCCATGCTGTTCAAACATGGACAGAACACGCAGCACCAATTCTCCCTCTTCACCGGCTTCGCAGCCCACTGCTTCGCAAAGCACTTTCTCATCGATTACCGGCAGTTGATCGGGGTCTGCATGAGGGCCGGCGGGCGTGCTGTCATCAGCGGAAGGAGTTGAGGGGGTGTCACACATTGCCTGGCGCATTTCTTCAGGCAGATATTCCGCGAAAGCCTCGATAAGATCGGTGATCCGGAAGGGTTTGGTGAGATAGCCGTCCATGCCTGCCTGTTGCCATTCGTCCGCACTGCTGCCGGCTATGTGCGCCGTCAGGGCGATGATAGGAACGCGCCGTCCCGTCTCGCCTTCGCCCGCGCGAATGCGGCGCGTGGCCTCAAAACCGTCCATCTCCGGCATGCTGCAATCCATGAAAATCAGGTCGTACCGCTTCCCTCCCGCCGCTTCGACCGCAACGGCCCCGTCCTCGACCACGTCGGGAATGATATCCATCTGCTTCAGCGCTTCAGTGACAACCTCGCGATTGATCGCGCTGTCATCGGCAACCAGGATTTTCGCATTCGGATAAGATGGCAGCTTCCGGCTGTCGCCTCGTTCAAGCAAAGTGCGCCCGCGTGGCGAGCCATTCTCAAGCCTTTCGATAAGACTGGTGATCGCGGCGCGGGAAATGGGCCGCATAAGTACGTCATGCGCACGGCCGGCTCTGATGAGATCATCGCATTTCACATCACCGAGCTGCGACACACAGACGACGAACGGTTTGACTTCGGCATTGCCTGCGCCCTCCGGCAGAGCCGAGATCACACCGGGTTCCGCAAGGATTATTCCTGCTACTTCCATCTGCCGCATTGTGAGTGTGTCGCCCAGAATCTGCTCCGTCTCTACGCCGCAATCAGAGAGATAATTGCTGAGCACCAGGGGCGTCGCGGAACCGGCAACCGCCACAATCGCCTTGCCCAGTATGCTCGTTTCGCTGGCGCCCGGCGGTGTCTCCTTTTCGGACAGCGCCGCATGCGCAACCGAAAACGAGAATTCCGACCCCTGTCCCTCGACGCTGGATACGGAAATTTCCCCGTCCATTGCCGTCACGAGCCGCTTGCAGATAGCAAGGCCGAGTCCGGTGCCGCCAAACCGGCGGGTTGTCGTCTGATCCGCTTGCGAGAAAGACTCAAAAACGGTTTTAAGCTTGTCCTGCGCAATGCCGATGCCGGTATCCGAAACGGCAAACCGGATTGCAGAACCGCTCTGCGAGCGGATCATAGTGACGCTCACCTTGACATGGCCATGCTCTGTGAATTTCAGCGCATTGTTGACGAGGTTCGACAGCACCTGGTTCATCCTGACAGGATCACCAGATATGGTTTGTGGTACGTCGGGCGATACATAACCGGCCAGATCAAGCCCGGTGGTTGAGGCCTTGTCCCAGAACAGATTGAGCACATCGTCCACGACCGACGATGGGTCGAGGTCAATGCATTCCAGCTCCATCTTCCCGGATTCGATCTTGGAGAAGTCGAGGATGTCATTGATGATGGTAAGCAGGCTCTGGCCTGATTTCACCACCACGTCGGCGTATCGCCGGTGCTTGTCGGTCAGGTTGGCCGAGGCCAGCAGTTCGGCCATCACCAGCATGCCGTTCATGGGCGTGCGTATTTCATGGCTCATGGTCGCCAGGAAGTCGGACTTGGCGGCGTTTGCCTCTTCGGCTGTATCCTTGGCGATTTTCAAATCGTGCGTGCGCTCCTCGACCTTGTGTTCCAGTTGTTCCCTGTGCTGCGCCAGGCGGTCATCACGGACGCGAATTTGCTTCAACATGTGGTTGAACGTGTTGATCAGAACACCGGTCTCATCATCGGAGCTGTGGTCCACAATCTGTTCGAAATTCTGCGTGCGCTCGACATCGAACATGATCTGCGTCAGCTTGCGCAAGGGGTCGGTGATGCGCTTTTGCAACCGGGTGGCGATGGCCACGCCCATGGCTCCCGATAACAGGGCCGCTATAAGGCCGGTCAGCAGCCCCTCTATGAGGCTGGCGCGCAGATCGTCCGTCTTGACCAGAACAGTTAGCCGGCCAACCTCGATGCCACTTTTGACGACAGCGACCTGCACCTCGAGGGAAGAACGCAGGAAAACCGGCAGATCGGCACTTTCCTCAAGCACGACCGTCGCGCCGAGGTCAGCCAGAACCTTACCCGACAGATCGTCGACCCTGGCATAGGAAAAGAAGGGTATCCGGCCGATTGCCCGCAATGGTTTCAGGATCGCGGTGCGGTCTTTAGCAGCGACGGCATCGGCCACGGTTGACGCAAAAACATGCGCTATTCCCGTAATTTCCGCGGTTTTTACCTCGGAGTATCGCGCCGCCTCACGCCAGCTGTTTGCCAGCGTTACGAGCAAAATCGTCGTGGCAATGCCGACAAGAACGATCGAGATGAGCTTGCGCCGTATAGTCGAGCGAACTGCGAGCGCGGCATCTGGTTTTTCGCTCGGCAAGGCTTGCTCTCCCGTTGGTAAGGAAACTCAGCCGGTATCCTACGAGTTGATGGTTAACTGTCTCTCTCCGCACGACTGCATCTAGATTTTCTCAACTATATCAAGCAGAAGGATCATGTTTACGTGATTTAAATTCTATTTTGCTCAAATCAGACGATGGGAGGATTCTCATTTCAAGCCAGAATGGCTGGCTGGGGCACACATAACCGTTTTACCTGGATCTGAAAAGGGCTCGATCCTGTTTGTGGATGACGACATGCACGCATCTGAACGCCGGCTATCACAACTCAGCCGATACCTTCTACACCACTCGCTACGTTTCGCGCGCGATGTGCGGGGCGGCATCATGATCACGTTTGCACTGGTATTTCCGGTGATGTTGCTGGGGATCGGTTCAGCGATTGATTTTGGCCAACTCTATTCCAAACGCACCACGCTTCAAGCCGCTGCCGATGCCGGTGCTCTGACGGGCGCCAGTGAACTTCAACTTGCTAATAGCGAAAAGAGCAATGCCGAAGCTGCTGCCAAAACCTCGGTATTGGCAAATCTCAAGGATATGCCTGGAACTATTGGTATCTCTGTTAATGTCTCCAACAATCCGACTTCCGTCACTGTCGATCTGACACAGGAACCGGGGACGTATTTCATGGATACGCTCCTGGGTAACCCGGACAGCGTTATCAAAGCGCGCGCCACCGCCCGGGTCGCCGGAAGCATGCCGATCTGCATGCTTATTCTCGATGAAAAGAGCAGGGGCGCCATCGCGGTTAATCAAGGTGCGCGGATAACGGGCAATGACTGCGCAGTCTACTCCAATTCGACTAGTTCATCGGGGATTGCTGCGAGGCCCGGTTCGCTTCTGGTGTCCGCGCTCACCTGTTCGGCAGGCGGTGTCAGTGGAGACCCCGACAGCTTTAAGCCGGGACCCCTGACCGACTGTCCACCGATTGACGATCCTCTCGCTTCACGCCCGCCGCCACCCGTAGGCCCGTGCACGGAGACGGACCTCATTATCCAATCGGGAATGCATACGCTCAATCCCGGAACTTATTGCGGGGGACTTAGGATTCTGGCAATGGCCGATGTCACCCTGAACCCTGGCGTCTATGTCATCAAGGATGGTCAAATGATTATCGGCGGCAGCGCGCGCCTTACGGGCGAGAATGTCGGCTTTTATCTCACGGGCGAGACGACAACCTTTAATATGTTTCCAGATACGACCATCGAGTTGTCCGCCCCCAAAGACGGCCCCATGGTGGGTATCCTGTTCTTCGAGGATC
>CAXMMX010000005.1:0-16863 GCA_964194535.1 uncultured Alphaproteobacteria bacterium
CGGTCGGCCGTCATAGATTTTCCTTCTTGCGGGACCAGAGGGGTGTTACCGCGATCGAATTCGCTATCACGCTCCCCCTCCTTATTCTCATTGTCCTAGGGACCTTGGAATTCGGGCGAGCCCTAAAAACAAGGAATGAAATGAGTCATGCGCTCAGCAAAGCTGTGCGTGTCATCAATCTGGATTCAGAGCAAACCACCCAAGCGATTGCCGAGATCCTGGGCACATATCTCGCCGGCTACGGGTCCGAGGATTTGGACGTCAATGTGTTGAGTACAACCATCTCAGGGACGGATTATATGAACATCTCAGTCGGTTTTCCGTTCCACACGATCATCCCGTTTTCGAGTGTCTCAACTGTGCTCCTCGACGTCGATACCCTTGTGCCAGTGATCAGTCCCACACGGTAGGGCTCGAGGCTATTTGAGCGCTGGTTTACAGATCAGGATGGAAGCATGAGCATGAAACTGTTGGTTCCTCATTTCGCACGGGATGTGACCGGCGCAACATCGATTGAGTATGCTCTCATTGCGAGCGGCATAAGTATCGCCATTGTTGTCGCTGTTGTTGACGTCGGAACCGCTGTCAACTCTCTCTTTGTCGCGGTCAGCACAGTCTTTCAGTAGTTTCTAGTTCTACCCTGTAATTTGCTGACCTATATGACTGATGGGTATGCATCTGCCTTCGATTGGAGAGCAGACATTCCAGCCTGTGTGGTTTTATGTCCGCTTTCGGGGGTAAAGCGGACATCGGCTGCTGGTCATTAATTGGCCTTTCTCTGCTCTCACCCGCTGTGACCCCCCTTCCCCTCGCCCCAATCTGCCGCCATATTCCCACCCATGGCTAGACATGTTGAATTCATCGCTCACGGCTATTCCGCGTGCTACGCACGCGGGCCTGCGCGGGCGCGGCCTGACCGGCCGACGCGCGGTTGCGCGCTGACAAGAGGTATCCTTTCCTTGCTGTACTACGCTGATAGGTCATATTTGTACGGATGGTGAGACACGTTCCCAAATCATTCGGCAGCCGCGCCGAGCCGCGCCCGGTGACGGGGGAAGCGCCTGTTTTTCCCGGTGATCGCCCGCCAGGCTTCTCCGAAGCGCCGCAGCCGATGATCTCCGAACATCCGATCGTGCGCTCGTTTGACGACCCCTCCGTCCTGCCCGCCTACACGCCGCACCGGCCCGAGCGCCCCGAGAAAAGCGAGGGCGGTATTCCGTTCAGGATCGTCTCGGAATTCTCGCCCAAGGGCGACCAGCCCGAAGCGATTCAAGAACTGGTGCAGGGTATCCGCGATCAGGAGCGCGACCAGGTGCTGCTCGGCGTCACCGGGTCCGGTAAGACCTTCACCATGGCCAAGGTGATCGAGGCAACCCAGCGCCCAGCCCTGATCCTGGCGCCGAACAAGACGCTGGCCGCCCAGCTCTATGGCGAATTCAAATCATTCTTCCCCGACAATGCGGTGGAATATTTCGTGTCCTATTACGACTATTACCAGCCCGAGGCCTACGTGCCGCGCACCGATACCTATATCGAAAAAGAATCCTCGGTGAATGAGCAGATCGACCGCATGCGCCACGCGGCCACGCGCTCGCTGCTGGAGCGCGACGACGTGATTATCGTCGCTTCCGTCTCCTGCATTTACGGCATCGGCTCGGTCGAGACCTACACCGCGATGACGTTCCAGCTTCAGGTGGGCGATACGATCTCGCAGCGCCAGCTTCTGGCGGACCTCGTGGCTCTGCAATACAGGCGCAACGATATGAGCTTCGAGCGCGGCTCTTTCCGCGTGCGCGGCGACACCATCGAGCTGTTCCCGGCGCATCTGGAAGACCGCGCATGGCGTATCTCGCTGTTCGGCAATGAGATTGAATCCATTACCGAATTCGACCCTCTGACGGGCCAGAAGAGCCAGCAGCTAAAGCTCGTCAAGGTCTACGCCAACTCCCATTACGTGATCCCCAAACCCACGCAGCAGCAGGCGCTCAAATCCATCAAGGCGGAACTCGCGGACCGTCTCCATGAACTTAATAATGCAGGCCGCCTGCTCGAAGCGCAGCGGCTGGAGCAGCGCACGACATTTGATCTGGAAATGATCGCCGCGACCGGCTCGTGCGCGGGCATCGAGAATTATTCGCGCTACCTCACGGGCCGCGCGCCCGGCGAGCCGCCGCCGACCCTGTTCGAGTATCTGCCCGACAATTCACTGGTGTTCGCCGATGAGAGCCATGTGACCGTTCCGCAGCTCGGCGCCATGTTCAAAGGCGACTACCGGCGCAAGGCCACGCTGGCCGAATATGGCTTCCGCCTGCCGTCGTGCCTCGACAACAGGCCGCTGCGTTTCGAGGAATGGGACATGATGCGCCCGCAATCCATGTTTGTCTCGGCGACGCCGGGGCCGTGGGAGCTGGAGCGCACCAGCGGCGTCTTCACCGAGCAGGTGATCCGCCCGACAGGCCTCACCGACCCGCCGGTGGAGGTGCGCCCCGCCGGCACCCAGGTGGACGATCTGCTGGATGAATGCCACCGGATCGCCATGGCCGGATACCGCGCCCTGGTCACCACGCTGACCAAGCGCATGGCCGAGGACCTCACCGAATATCTGCATGAGCAGGGCGTGCGGGTGCGCTACATGCATAGCGACATCGACACGCTGGAGCGCATCGAGATCATTCGCGATCTGCGCCTCGGCGCGTTCGACGTGCTGGTTGGCATCAACCTGCTGCGCGAGGGGCTGGACATTCCCGAATGCGCGCTGGTGGCCATTCTCGATGCGGACAAGGAGGGCTTCCTGCGCTCCGAAACCTCGCTGGTCCAGACCATCGGCCGCGCCGCGCGCAATGTGGACGGCAAGGTGATCCTCTATGCGGACAAGATCACCGGCTCCATGGAGCGGGCCATGGCCGAGACCGACCGCCGCCGCGACAAGCAGAGCGCCTATAACGCGGCCAACGGCATCACGCCTGAGAGCATCAAGAAGAATATCGGCGACATTCTGGGGAGCGTGTACGAGCGTGACCATGTGCTGGTGGATGCGGGCGCGGGCTTTGCCGAGGGCGAGCAGATGCCCATCGGCCATAATCTCGAAGCGGTCATCGAGGGATTAGAGAAGCGCATGCGCGCCGCGGCGGAAGATCTGGAATTTGAAGAAGCCGCCCGGCTGCGCGACGAGGTGCAGCGCCTGCGCGTCACCCAGCTGGCGGTGGCGGACGACCCGCTGGCCCGGCAGCAAGAGGCGCGAAGTGACCGCAGGTCACGGCAGGGAAACAAAAAAGAGGCGATTGAGGACCGGGCAGGAGAACCGAGCGCAGCGAGGCAAGGCCGAACGGCCGCCGCCCGGTCAGGGCGCGCCCGCGCCGGTGGTGAGGCCGGTCAGGCCGAACTCGACGTGAGCGATCCAAAATCCCGCCCGCACAAACCCTCTCTCGATGAAATGACGGTTGGACGTACCGAAGTGCCATTGGGCGATCAGACACCACATTCATCCGGCGGCAAGCCCGGCACGCGGACGTATAAGAAGAAGAGCAACAAGGTGCGGCGGACGTAAACGCGCATCAGGGGGTCGGCAATGAGCGAGTTTAAAGAATTTCAACAGGCGGAACTCGAAGGCTGGGGAAACCCGGACCGCGCGGCGGGCTATGTCGGGCTTTTCGCACAGGCTGCGGATCAGGCCATCGGCCCGCTTCTTGATGCAGCGCGAGCAGACAAAGGCATAAAGATTCTGGATCTGTGTTGCGGACAGGGAAATGTCGCCGAAGCCCTCGTGGCTCGCGACTGCGGGGTCGTTGGCGCCGATTTCTCGCCCGCAATGATCGCAATCGCCCGTGGGCGGGTGCCCACCGCCACCTTTTTCGAGGGCGACGCGCAGGATGTTCAATTCGAGGATGGCGAATTCGACGCCCTCGTATCGGGCTTCGGCATCTGCCACGTGCCCGATCAACCCCGCGCGCTTGGCGAGGCGCCGCGTGTGCTCAAGCCCCGAGGGCGTTTCGCCATGAGCGTGTGGTGCGGTCCGGACGTATCGCTCTCGTTTCAGGCCTTCTACGAGGCGGTGAAAGCGCATGGCCACCCGGACGTCAGCGCTCCGCCCGGTCCCGATTTCCATCAGTTCGCCAACCCGGATACCGCGCAAGGGCTGTTCACTGAGGCCGGTTTCACGGACATCTCACACGAACAGGCAGATTGTGCGTGGCAGGTGAGCGAGCCCGAAGGCCTGTTCAGGATCTTCGCCGAGGGGACCGTCCGCGCCGCCATGCTGCTGTCCTCCCAGCCGCCGGACAATCTGGCGGCCATCAAGGCGGCCATTGCCGCCGTGGTTCAGGAGAATTTCGTAGCCGGCGACGGCTGGCGCTGCCCCGCCCCGGCCGCGGTGATCAGCGGAACGGCCTGACATGCCCGCATTTTGGCCGGCTTCGTCCGCGGGCAATACTGCGCTAAACTCGTCATGTTACGGTCCGGCAACCGCACCACCAAGAAAAAGAGCAGCAATGTGCGGCGGAGGTAGCAGGCAAAATCGAAGGTGGTCACGGGATGAGCCTGCGCGGTTGGATTTGTGTCGCAATGCTGACCCTCCTCTCCTCCACAGCCCTCGCAGGCGGGCCTGACACAATGGGACAGAAGAGAGGGCAGATCACCCGGCTCGGCATACGCCTCGCACCACTCGCTCAGCGCCATGACATGCCTCCCTATGACGCCGCCTACTGGAGTGAAACGCGTGCCACCATCAAAGCTTCAGATGCCGCGAAAGACGCAAACGCTGACACTGCCGCCGGACATACCGGCTTCATGACCCATGCCAACGACGCGATTGCCGAAAGCCCCATAACGCCGGGCCTCAAATGCTTCGACCGGAGCGAGGCCAGCCGGCGCGGTGTATTTCTGTTCGCCTACAAGGCCCCCGTGAAACGCGAGGAAGGCGGGGCGCTGCTGGCGTTCGACGGCTATGCGCGCCGCTATAACGGCCACATGCTCACAAGCGGTGCGCTGGGCGAGACGAGCTGTGAGGCGGTTGGGTGGTAATCGCGCCAGAGGCAATATTGCGCTAAACTCGTCATGTTACGGTCCGGCACAAGGAGCTGACCAATGACCACTTCAGGGAACAGGGTACAAAATTCCTCATGGCTGGCGGGCGCGGGCGCCCTGCTTTCCATTGCCGCGTGCTACGGAACGCTCGGCTTCATCGCGGTGCTTTCCATGATGGGCGTGACCCTCGCCCTGAATGTAAACATCTGGGCCGGGGTTATCGTCTTCTTCGCCGTGCTGGCCGTCATTGGCGTCACGCTCGGCTACCGCAAGCACCGCAACGCCAACCCGGTGCGCCTCGCCATCATTGGCGCGGCGCTGGTCATCTGGGCCATGTATGGCGCCGAAGCCATCGTTGATCTGCTTGGCGTGCCAAGCCTCGTCGTGGAACTGGCGGGCTTCGCCGCGCTGATGGCTTCCGCCTACTGGGACTGGCGGCTGAAGCGGTACAGCGGCCCTTTAAATCCCTCCCCTTGACGGGGAGGGTGGACGCCGAGCGAAGCGAGGCAGCCGGGTGGGGTGACACGCTTTAATGAAAACCCCCCACCCCGGCCCTCCCCGCGTTGGGGGAGGGAGAAAATGGTCACCGCCCTACCGGCGTCCCGGCGGGCACGCAGCGCCCGGTCTCCATGCTATGGTCACCTCCCGGGAATTTCTTTGGTGTGTGTCTCATATGCCGATGCGTCGATTTTTCTCATGTCTCTCGGTCTCATGGCTGCTGGTGCTGGCCCTGTTCGCCTTCGCGCCGCCGCCTGGCCAGGCCGGCCCTCGCGCCATCGTGGAACAAGCTCCTTATTTCCCAGGCCAGTTGCTTGTCGCATCGCCAGGAATAATCGACTCGCGTTTTAAGAAAAGCGTGCTCTATATGGTTCGGCACGACAAAAAGGGTGCTGTCGGGATTATCGTCAACAGACGCGTTGGCAAGGGGCCGCTTTCAGATCTGATGACGGGGTTTCGTTTAGACTCCGAAGGCGCGAAGGGAGCAATCAATGTTCATTTCGGTGGACCGATTGCCCCTCGCAGAGCATTCATTCTGCACACCAGCGACTACACCCACGCCAGATCGCGCTCCGTCGACGGCTCGGTCTCCTTCACGACAGATGTCAAGATCCTGCGCGTAATGGCTGACGGCAAAGGGCCGAGGCGCGTACTGTTTGCCCTTGGTTACGCCGGATGGAGTGCGGGCCAGCTTGAGGATGAAATCGAGCGCGGCGACTGGTCCATCGCTAAGGCCACCGAGGGCCTCGTCTTCGGCGACGGACAAGGCGACGCGTGGGAGCGTGTGGTGGAGGGGTCGACGGTGCCGCTTTAGGGGGACTTGGTCGATCCTGTGCCATTGGGGCGGACGCGGGTTATTTCCCCATCATGTTCTTGATGACACCGACGATGATCATCAGCACAGCGCCACCGATGGTGCCGCTGGCGACATCGCCCAGGATGCCTTCCGCGGTCGAGGCAATCAGCGTACCCAGAATCTGAGCGCCGATACCGCCGCCAAGAATACCGGCGATCGTGTTGCCGAGCGTGCCCAGCGAATATTTTTTCAGACCCATACCTGCAGCATTGCCGCCAACCGCGCCTGAAACGAGTTGAATCAAAAGACTTGTGATATCCATCGGTTAACTCCTCTCTCCTCGCCCGGGCCGCGAGCCCCCAGTGACCTCTATTCGACTTTAGCACTATGAGCCACAGGGATCGGCCATGCGGCATTTTTACACAAAATCATCTTGGTATGAACGCAGGAATTCCACGATTCCGCCTTTTTATTCCGTAACTTCCCGCAGTGCACAAAAACGGGCCGCGTGAGGCGTCCTTTTGGTGCGCCACGGGCAAGCGCCCGCTGGAACCTCCCAAAATAACGAATCAATCAAGGAGACATCCCGCATGAACTTCGTGCGTCCAATATTGACGACTCTTGGCTTAGCCGCATCCCTCGCCTTCTCTGCATCCGCTCCGCAGGCGAAGACACAGACCGGCATAGCTTCCTGGTATCAGATGGGCAAAGTCACCGCCAATGGCGAGGCTTATAACCCGGACGGCCTGACCGCCGCCCACCGCACCCTGCCATTCGGCACCATGGTCCAGGTGAAAAACCTGTCCAACGGCCGCACGGTGCGTCTGCGCATCAATGACCGCGGGCCGTTTGTCGGCGGGCGTATTATCGATGTCAGCCGGGGCGGCGCGCGCCAGCTCGGATTGATGGGAAGCGGAACGGCGCGCGTGCGCGTCACTGAGCTGGGCCGGGGCAATTTCAGGGCCCGGGCATATGGCGCGGATTCCGACTTCGCCTGCGTTTTTAACGGCTGTATCTAGGGCCCTGTTTGCGCGCCGCACAGGCATCCGCTCAGGCGGCGCGCAATTCCTTGTCATGCAAGTCATCCGCATCCAGGGAGCCCACACCTTCACCTTTGCCGCGAGCGTGACCGCGCCACGGGTCACTCTTGTTACGGTTCTTACCCGTTAAGGGGCCTTATCAAGGTGCGCTAAGGCATAAAAACCATCTTTCAAAAATATTTCGACGGAAACCTTGTTCATCCTGCGTTCAAGTTCCATCTGGTATTGAAGCTTTTATCAACGATACAGATTGGGCCCGGCACCGCCTGAAACAGGATATGCCGGCGCCATTACAGGAGGGAGCCCCCAATGCTCACCACGAATACGCTCAAGGGAATTGCCGTTGCCACCGCACTTTCAGTTGGAGCCCTGACGCTTGCAACTCCGGCCGAGGCAGGCCGCAGCGGCCGCAATCTGGCCATTGGTGCGGCGATTGGGCTGGGCGCAGCCGCGATCATCGCCGGCTCTCATCGCCGCAACCACTATTACGATTATGGCTACCAGCCCCGGCCCTACTATTATGCGCCGCCGCGCCGGACCTACTATTATTCACCGCCGCCAGTGGCCTATGTGCCGGCACCCGCATATGCTTATGCGCCCGCGCCATGGACCCCGGCCTGGTATAATTACTGCGCCGGCAGATACCGCTCTTTTGACCCGAGAAGTGGCACCTTCCAGCCCTATAACGGCCCGAGGAAACTCTGCAGATAGCACTCCTCCCAAGGACACGGGACAGGCAGACGGATCACTGGATAAAGGGGTTCGTCTGCCGCTCCTCGCCGATGGTGCCCGGGGGGCCATGGCCGCAGATAAAGGCCATATCGTCGCCTAGGGTGAGCAGCTTTGTCTTGATCGCGTCAATCAGCGCATCATGATCGCCGTAAGGGAAATCGGTACGTCCGACCGAACCCTTGAACAGAACATCCCCCACCTGCGCGATACGCAACTCCTCCTGGATGAACACCACATGGCCCGGCGCATGACCGGGGCAATGCTTCACATCGAAGGTGAAGGGGCCGAAGGAGACCATATCTCCTTCATCGAGCCAGCGGTCCGGCGTCACATTGCGTGATCCAGCGATGCCATATTCGGCGCCCGTTTCCACCAGGCTATCGAGCAGGAACTTGTCGGCTTCATGCGGCCCTTCGATGGGCACGCCGAGCTTTTCCTTCAACTCCGCCGCGCCGCCAGCATGGTCAATATGACCGTGGGTCAGCAGGATCTTCGCGACCTCAAAGCCAATCTCGCCGACGGCTTCGAGAATACGCGAAACATCGCCGCCGGGGTCGAACACCGCGCCGACCATCGACTCTTCGTCATAGATGAGCGTGCAGTTCTGCTGCAACGGCGTGACAGGCAGGAGCGCGGCTTTCAGTTTGGGCATGAAGGAGGCTTTCTCAAATCTCAGGCGGTCGCAGAAATCGCACCTGAGGCCATGAATTACAAGGGAATGGCTATGAAACTCTGCCGATACGCGATCACGCGCGCTTGAATCGCCGATGAGCGGGGGCGGTGCTAGGGTCCACACCCAATCGCATCATGCAATCCCGTTTTGCAGAGGACACTCAATATGAGACAGGCGCGCCGATCCTTCCCCCTGGCCCTGGCATTTGCCGCCGTCTTGCTGATGGGTGTCACCTCTCCGGTCCTGCGGGCGGCTCCGGCAGGCAAAAAAGCCCCCGAATGGGAAATCTCCGAGTGGATTAATTCTGAACCCCTCAGCCTCTCGGGGCTGAAGGGCAAGGTGATCGTCATCGAATTCTTCCAGCTCTGGTGTCCGGGCTGCAACTCCTTCTCGATTCCACTGATGCATCACTGGGAGCAGCTGTTCAAGAATGAAGCCTCTCAGGGCCGTATCGCCTTTGTCAGCATCCACACCGTTTTCGAGGGGCACGATTTCCAGACCCCCAAGCGCCTGCGCAGTTTCCTGAAAAAGAAGGGCATCAATCATGCGGTCGGCATCGACCGGCATATCGATGGCAAGCGGCTTCCCGAGACCATGCGGCGCTACAACACGATGGGCACGCCGGAGATGGCTATCATCGACAAGCATGGGACTATCCGGTTGCAACGCTTCGGTTTCTTCGAGCCCGCCTATGGCGAAGGCCTCATCCGCACCCTGCTTCTGGAGCAATTCGCGCCGGAAAAAGCGCGCCTTGCCCGCTAGGTTATAACCTGGGCCATCCCCCATATGGCCTAACAGCGCCGGAAATCCGCTTGCCTAAAGCCCCCCGGCCAAAATAGAGTGTCGCTGCAACTGGGCAGACTATCGGACCCGAGGAGAAAGCTACCGTGGCGGGGTGATGCCCCGCCGCCCGGTCTTCCCCGAATTCTGAATTGACTGCCAATGCCCGCCGCCCCGCGCAAACGGTGGTGGCATAGTGTATCTACGGGGAAAAGGAGACCTCCCGATGAGCGAAACCGGAACGGTGAAATTCTTCAACCATTCCCGCGGCTTCGGCTTCATTACGCCGGACGATGGCGGCAAAGACGTTTTTGTCCACATTACCGCCCTGGAAGCGTCAGGCCTGCCGGCTCTTGATGAAGGCGCCAAGGTCACATTCGAGACCGAACCTGACCGGCGCGGGAAAGGCCCGCAGGCGGTCAACGTCGCGCTCGCGGAATAGTTCAGGCCTGGCTTGCGGACGCCGGTTTTAAGGTTCCGTTAGCCATCAATGCCTAGCCTGACGGAAGTGCAGGGAGTTTTGTGCCCATGAGTTCCGTTGTCAACATTGCCGCCATTGCCGTCGCCTCCAATCAGGCGCAGGTGCAAATGGCCGTGGCTGCGAAACTCGCTAAAATGAACACGGATAACGCCCAGTCGGTGGTGCAGCTGATCGAGTCCGCGAACGCCAGCTTGCAGCAATTGGTGCAATCACCCGCATCGACCGGGGTTGGCGCCACCCTCGATATCAGTGCCTGACTAGATTTAATCACCACCAAGATTGGTACCGGCGCTGAGACCCGCCGCTTGCGCATACTCGATCGCACCGATCTTCTTCTCCTTGGGCGCCCGCACCCGGCCAACGCGCAAAGCGCCGCCGCCCGCCGCGATCATCATTCCCTCATCGGATATATCGAGCACTTCGCCCGGCGCGCCTTCGCCATCCACCATGGTGCTGTCGAACAGTTTCAGCTCAACATCGCCATGGGTCGTCCAGGCGCCCGGCGCCGGATCGGCCCCGCGTATGAGGTTATGAACATCCTGGACGGGTTTCGACCAGTCGATCACAACGTCTTTCTTGCGGCACCAGCTTTCATAGGTCTTTTTGGAATGATCCTGATCGACGCGCGGGGCCTTGCCTTCGCGCACCAGATCGACGGATTCGAGCATCGCTTCGACGCCCATGGGAAACAGGCTTTTGAAGTAGACGGAGCCGAGCGTATCGTCAGGTCCGATCTGCACGGTTTTCTGTATCAGGATGGGCCCTTCATCCAGCCCCTCATCGGGCCAGAAGATCGAAAGACCGGTTTCCTTCCGCCCCATGATGATCGGCCAGTTGATGGAGCTGGGCCCGCGATGCAGGGGCAACAGCGAGGGGTGATACTGGATCGTGCCGAGTTTGGGAACATCGAGCGCCGGTTGCGGCACGAACAGCGTCACATAGGCCATGACGCAGAGGTCCGGCTCCAGCGATTTGATATGATCCCAGACCTCTTCCTTTTTCCAGGACGCTGGCTGATGAACCTCGAAACCCTTTTCCTGCGCGAAAACTTTCAGCGGGTCTTCCGGCCGGCCTTCCTTGTCGGGCGCGCAATAGACGCCAACCACATTCTCACCACGCTCCAGAAGTGCTTCCAGAACCGACTTACCGAAGGCTTCCTGCCCGTGAACCACAATCCGCATGATGCTGCCCCTTACCGTTGTTGGAGTGCTCTCTCATTCCGTGGTGGTATATCACCGGCGTGGTCTTTTGTATACCAGCAGAGGCGCGCGGGCCATACTCACCTATTCCCGAGCACCGCATTGCGGAATGTGCGGACCAGTTCCGGCCCATCCATCGAAGGGAAGACAGGCTCATCGGAACCGGGGCCGATCTTGGCGACGGCAAGCACCGGTCCCGGCTGAGCGAACAGGAAATCGGCAAGCCTGGCAACGTCGTCCTCGCCGCGCGCGACCATGGTCTTTTCGAACCCGGACCCGAGCGCAATTTGCGCAATATCGGCACGCGACGCCGACAGGCCCGATTGGGCGCCGGTTTCCTCGAACATTTCATTGTCCAGAATGAGAATACTCAAATTTTCCGGGGCCTGCGCGGCGATCACCGACAGCGATCCGATGCCCATCATCATCTCACCGTCACCGGCGACCACGAGCACGCGGCGTTCAGGCTGCGCGATGGCCAGCCCCAGGCCCGCTGGGACCGCCAACCCCATCGCACCCCAGAAATAAGCATTTTCCGGAGCTGGCGAGATCGCAAACAAATCATAGGTTGATGTCCCAAGGCTGGAGACCACCAGCGCGTCTCCCCGCACCTCAAGTGCGCGTGCCAGGACGTTTCGCCGTTCAAGCTTTTTGGCGCCGCCGCTCATTTGGAAAAACTCTTCACGCCGATGACCTGCTGGGCGATCAGCACGGCCACCGCCTTGCCATCACTGAATGCCATATCCGCCCCCTGTTTGAAGAAAGCCGCAACATCTGGTTCCGTCTTCGCTTCCAGGCAGGTGACCCCCATGGCCTCGAAAACGGGTTTCACCGCCCGGCCCATGGGCAGTTGAGCCGGATTGCCCTCGCCCTCCTGGCCCCGCATGGTAACCAGCATCAGACACGGACTCCGGGCAAAAGCCGGCAGCGCCAGGCCATTGATGCAGTTGCCGGTACCGCTCGACTGCAGGCACAGAAGCGCGCGCGTCCCGCCGAGCCATGCGCCATATGCCATGCCTATACCCTCCTCTTCGGTTGAGAGGGTGACGACGTGGATATCTTCATCGCCGTTGCACATGTTCAGCAACCGGGTAAGCCCGGCGTCGGGGACTGTCGTAACCAGGGAAATCCCGGCTTCTTTGATGAGAGAATAGACCTGCTCGGACCAGCCATCGCCGGCTTGCGCGGGGGCTTGTGACATGTGGGATATGCGTTCCTCTTGCCGCGAACTTCGCCGCGAAACCAGGGTCAGGATGACTGGCTGGAATGATCAGGTTGACTGGGATGATTTGAAGAATTTATCCAATAGGCTGCTGTCCGTTGACGGCCCCGAAACGGAATATCTGGATCTGGGGAGTTTGCGGAATCGCCAGCGCGCCAGTTCCAGCTGACCGCGCAACGTTATCACGACTTCGCCGAAGCTTTTCTCTTCGACAAACCCCGACTCAAGCAACTTGTCAATCCGGTTTCGCAAGGCCAGCCCTGGCGCCTCACTACTGCCGTTGAGACGCTTTAAAATCCGGCAATCGGCCCTGTCCAGACCCGCTACTGGACGCGACACCACATACCCCCGCAATAAACTGATATACCCCTTAACGCATACTGGAAATAAGTGTAGCACGTCGCTTGCGCACCTCAAGACATGACGGCGGCAGACCCTATCAATGTTGGGGATAAGCTCTGGATAAGTGTGGTTGCACGTGATGCAACACAGCACTACTCAATCGCCACTGCATGATTTTTTGACTATATGCCTCATGCCTATTTTGAACACATGAAGGACCGGAGTTTCATTCCATGGCCGACGACTTGAACACCATACTCGAAACGCTGGATGAAAATTCCGAAGCAGCTCTTGCCCGGCTCGTCGAGGTCCTGAAAATCCCCAGCATTTCAACCGACCCGGCCCATAATGATGACTGCGCCCGGGCCGCGGACTGGTGCGCGGCGACGCTGAAAGATATCGGCTTTGACGCCTCGGTGCGCCCGACCGAAGGCCAGCCCATGGTGGTGGGGCATTACCGGGCAGATGGCGCACAAACCGCTCCGCATGTGCTGTTCTATGGCCATTACGACGTACAGCCGCCCGACCCGCTGGAGGAATGGGACAGCCCGCCATTTGAACCACGCCTTTCGCAAGATGACCTCAACGGCGAGGTGATCACCGGGCGCGGTGCGTCCGACGACAAGGGCCAGTTCATGACGTTCCTGGAAGCATGCCGGGCATGGAAGAGCGTCCAGGGCGCCCTGCCCGTTTCGGTCACGGTTCTTCTTGAAGGGGAGGAGGAATCCGGCTCCCCCAGTCTCGGGCCGTTCCTCGAAGCCCACGCAGATGAGCTCAAGGCCGGTCTTGCGCTGGTGTGCGACACGGGGCAATGGGATGCCGCCACGCCCGCCATCACCACCATGCTGCGCGGCCTCGCCTTTACCGAGATCGTGATCACCGGCCCATCGCGTGATTTGCATTCAGGCATATATGGCGGCCCGGCGCAGAACTCCATCAGGGTTCTGACCTCGATCCTGGGCGATCTCCAGGACGGCGAAGGGCGCGTGCAGATTCCAGGCTTCTATGACGGAATTATTCCGCCCACCCCCCAGCAGCTTGCCCAATGGCAAGCGCTTGGCGTCGATGAGCGCACTTACCTGGCCGCGATAGGTCTTGAGCTTAAGGCGGGCGAGCAGGGCCACTCCCTGCTGGAGCAGCTCTGGTCGCGCCCTACCGCCGAAATCAACGGCATCATCGGCGGCTATACCGGGCCCGGCTCCAAGACGGTGATCCCGTCCAAGGCTTCCGCCAAGCTCACCTTCCGCCTCGTGCCAGGCCAGGAACCCGACAAAATCATCAATGGATTCAAACAGTTCGTTGCTGAACGTCTCCCCGCAGATTGTTCGGTGGCTTATCTTGATGCAGGCGGCTCACCCGCTGTCGGGTTCGATATCACCGCCCCCGCGTTCAAATGCGCAGCCGAGGCCCTGGAAGAAGAATGGGGAAAGCCGCCGGTCCTGATGGGCTGCGGCGGCTCCATACCGATTGTGGAATCTTTTCGCTCGCAAATGGGTATGAATTCTCTCCTTGTCGGTTTCGCACTCGACGATGACGCTATTCACGCACCAAACGAGAAATATAACCTCAGGAGCTTCAACAAGGGTGCGCGCAGCTGGGCACGGATACTGGCCAAGCTTGCGGTGCTGTGATTTCGGGCCTTTCAACCCGCATCATATCCCGGTTAGGCTCCCGCCCCGGTCCGCACCCCAAGTCATGAACTCATAAAACAAGGAACGCCCGATGATCCTCCGCTCCTCCCCCGCCTCGCCCTTTGGGCGCAAATGCAAGATTTCAGCAAAGCTCCTCGGCCTGATGGACAAGATCGAAGTGACCCGCACCAACACGATGGACGCCGATGATCCCATCCGCAAAGAAAACCCCTTGGGCAAGATCCCGGCACTGATCCTCGATGACGGCACGTGCATTTTCGACAGTCCCGTCATCTGCGAATATCTGGATGAGCAGGCGGACGGCGGCAATATCATTCCCCCGGGCGATGCCCGCTGGGCTGCGCTGACATTGCAGGCCCTGTGCGACGGCCTTCTCGACGCAGCCATTCTGCAGGTCTATGAAAAGCGCTTCCGGCCCGAGGAAATCCGCCACCAGGAGTGGGTTGATTATCAGGCCGGCAAAGTGGACCGTGGATTGGCTTACCTTGAAGCAAATCTGCCCGCTGCGCCCGCCACGCCGGATATCGGCGACATCACGCTCGCCTGCGTGCTCGGCTATCTGGATTTCCGTTTTGACGGCGCCTGGCGGGAGGGGCACCCGAATCTCGTCCAATGGCTTGATCGTTTCGCCGACGCCAACCCCGCTTTCGGCGAGACAACACCCCACGACTAGGGCACCCATGCACGCTATCGCCCGGCATACACTGACCATAGCCATCGTCTGCGGTTTTCTTGCCGCCTCTCCCCCCTCGAGGGCTGGTGGCAAACCGGGCAAATTCGACTATTATGTTCTCGTGCTGTCCTGGTCGCCAAGCTTTTGCGCCGGCGAAGGCCGGACAAAAAAATCTCCGCAATGCTCCGGGACGCGGCCCTATGCCTTCGTGCTGCACGGGCTATGGCCGCAATATGAGGCCGGCTGGCCGAATGATTGCCACCAGGGCCGCAAACCCCGGCTGCCCAGTATGTTGATCAACACCATGCTGGATATCATGCCGGCACGAAGATTGGTCATTCATCAATACAAGAAACACGGCACCTGCTCGGGGCTTGATCCTGAAAGTTATTTTAAAACCGCCCGAAAAGCGTTCGAGACAATCAAAATCCCGGCGCGATATTTACAGCCACAAAAGCCGGTTATCATCTCGCCACGTGAAATTGAGAATGATTTCTTAAAGACAAATCATGAGCTTACACCTGAAATGATCTCTATAGCCTGCGGGCGCAACAAGAGGTTGCGGGGGGTGCGCATCTGTTTTTCCAAAGACCTGGCTCTGCGCGGCTGCGGCGCCAATGAGACACAGCAGAAGCTTTGCAAGCTCGACAGAATAGTCATGCCGCCCGTGCGCGGGCGCTAACCCCGCGGGCCCTAACGCCGCGGGCCCCATGAACTTGTTCAGCCCAACCGCGCACCCCATCTCTACTCGAACGCTCACAATCCGGGAGGGATCGCCATGACGCCAGGAGTGTGTTTTTCCATATTGTCCAGGCTTGCGAGCCTGGCATTGATGGGCGCAAGCCTCGCCGCCGCGGCCCCGGTCACGGTTCCTGCACCGGTAGACAAGCTGATACGCGCCGACAAGGAATGCTTCGATTATGACGCCAGCCATCTCAAGGTGGCCCGGACCGCCGCCAAACTCGGCGAGAACTAGACGCTCTATCTGCTGCCCTGCTTCACCGGCGCCTACAACACCGTCTACCGTGTCTATGTATTCGACAAACGCTATCCGGACGAGTTGAAGCGAAGCGTCTTTGCCGGCTATTCGGACGAAACCGGCTGGCACGGCCAGGACCAGCTGATTAATGCGCACTACGACGTGAAGACCAAAATCCTGTCCGCTTTCGAAAAAGGCCGCGGCCTTGGCGATTGCGGCGCCATCCTGGAATATACCTGGATTGAATATGGCTGGCGCATGATGAGCTACCGTTATTGGGGCAAATGCGACGGCACCCATATGCCGGAGGACTGGCCCGTGATTTACCGGTTCAACAAACCACGTCAATAAGGCGCGCCCGGATCTTTTTCAGCAGGCCCCTATCCGGCCCTGGAATTACATCAATAGGACGCACGACATCAGGCACAATCTTCACTTGATTGCGAGTACCACAGAACCTAGATTGCCCGCCGCAGCCAAGAAGCTGTAAATAACACAGCCGCGGCGTAATGATTCGTTGATGGGCATTGCACCTTCTGTTCGCAGAAAGTCACCCTATATAAGAGCAACTGCAGAGCTAGCCTCGAACCCGGCCAAATGCCCCTGAAGGTCACTTGTCCGGGATTTAACGTGTGTGTGTTTAGAGCTAGCAAAAGCCAGAAACGAGTCCATGGTCTATCTCACACTCGCCGCCGGTATTGTACTTTTGTTGATTGGTGGTGATGTTTTGGTTCGCGGCGCTGTATCGCTGGCCGTAAAACTGGACATTCCAAC
>CAXMMX010000006.1:0-9228 GCA_964194535.1 uncultured Alphaproteobacteria bacterium
GCAACCGCGACCACACGACAGTGCTGCATGCAATCCGCAAGGTGGAGCAGTTGATGGCAGATGATATGACGCTCAAGGAGGAAGTCGATCTCCTGAAGCGATTGTTGCGGGATTGATTGCCGGATATGAAGCAGCGCTCCAGCGGGTGCGCGGGTCTTACCAAAGCCACCAGCCCGCGCCACTCTAGTTCAGGCGGGGCTGATTCTTCTTCGCTATGTTCAAAATTCTGCTATTTGCCGCAGCTTTGGTTCGTGCTTTAAGGACCAGGCAATAACGCTACAGGCGGCCAGACAGAGTATGGGTAGCGTAACAGGGAATGGCAATCGATGCGGTTGATTATCGAGAGAAACGAGTTGCTGAAGGCTCTGACCCACATGGCCAGCGTGGTCGAACGCCGTAATACGATTCCCATCCTGTCGAATGTGCTGATCGCGGCAAAGGGCAATTCCGTGAAGTTTACCGCCACCGACCTGGATATCGAGGTGGTGGAGACAGCGCCCGCCGACGTGTCGCAGGATGGCGGAACAACTGTTTCGGCGCACATGATCCATGACATCGTTCGCAAGCTTGCCGACGGTTCCCAGGTTGAGTTTTCGCTCGGGCCCGACGAGGGGCGCATGGCGCTCACTTCCGGGCCGGCCAAATTTACGCTGCAAGTGCTTCCGCCAAGCGACTTTCCCGATTTGAGCGCAAGCGACATGAGCCACACATTCGAAATACCGGCCGCGGACCTGAAGAGGCTCATAGACAAGACACGCTTCGCGATATCGAGCGAGGAGACGCGCTACTATCTGAACGGGATTTACCTGCACGCCGCTGACAGAGACAGCAAGGAGATACTCAGAGCGGTTGCCACCGACGGTCATCGCCTTGCGCAAATCGATATGGCCCTCCCCAAGGGCGCCAAGGGCATGCCCGGCGTGATTGTTCCGCGCAAGACGGTGTCGGAGGTTCGCAAGCTGATCGAGGACACGGAAAAGACCGTGAAGGTGGAACTCTCAGACAGCAAAATCCGCTTCTTGATTGGCTACGTGGTGCTCACCTCGCAGCTTATCGATGGCACATTTCCCGACTATGGCCGCGTCATCCCTGAAGGAAATGATAAGGTTTTGAGCGTATCCAATGCCGAATTCGCCCACGCGGTCGACCGGGTGTCCACGCTCTCCAGCGACAAGGGCCGCGCAGTCAAACTCAAGATGGGTAAGGGTAAACTGACCCTCTCGGTCAATAATCCCGACAGCGGCAGCGCCACCGAAGAGCTCTCCGCGGACTATAACGCCGATGAGCTTGAGATCGGTTTCAACGCTCGTTATCTGCTGGATATTTCCGGCCAGCTTGAGAGCGAGAATGTGAACATGCTGCTTTCAGACCCCGGGTCCCCGACCATGGTGCGCGATAATGAAGATGCGTCCGCGCTCTATGTGCTCATGCCCATGCGGGTTTAGGGTCTGAACTTCTGGCTGCGTCCTCAACCGGCAAAACGTCCCCGTCCGAAACCCATGGTTCGGCTGACAAGCCGCATCGCCTGTGGATTGAGCGTGTGCAGGCCACGGATTTCCGCAACTACGCGTCGCTCTCCCTTGAGATGGATTTGCGACCCGTCGTCCTGACAGGGCCGAATGGCGCAGGCAAAACCAATCTGCTTGAAGCCCTCTCGCTACTGACGCCGGGCCGGGGTCTGGGACGGGCGCAATTTGGCGACATGACCCGTCGCGGCGCCGAGAATGGCTGGGCGGTCAATGCCCGGCTGCACTGCGCGAGCGGCGAGGTGGACATCGGTACGGGATATGCCAACGCTGACGATACCTCCTCACGCTGCGTGCGCATCGATGGCGAGACTGCCCGCGGGAGCGGTGTCCTGGGGGAATACACGCGCGCGGTCTGGCTCACCCCGGCCATGGACGGGCTTTTCACCGGGCCGGCGGGAGAGCGGCGGCGGTTCCTGGACCGGCTCATCCAAAGCCTCGATCCGGGCTACCGGACGTGCGTTTCGCGCTTTGAGCGCGCCATGCGCCAGCGCAACCGCCTGCTTGAGACCGGCGAGATGTCTGCTTCGCTTTTTGAGGGGCTGGAAACCCAGATGGCGGAAACCGGCGTTGCCATGGCCGCCGCGCGCCTTGACGCGATTGCAAGACTGGGCGGAGGTCCGGAAGGCGCTGATGAGAACCGGCCAGGGAACGCGTTTCCATGGGCGGTACTGGCGCTCGAAGGCGTACTGGAACAGCGGCTGCAGTGCGAAGCGGCAGTGGATACCGAAGACGCCTACCGCGAGATGCTTGGGCGCTCTCGCGAGCGCGACAGGGCAGCCAAACGCACGCTTGAAGGCCCGCACCGCTCCGACCTCATCGTTGGTCATGGCCCCAAGTCCGCGCCCGCGCGCAGTTGCTCCACGGGCGAGCAGAAAGCGCTTCTTATCGGCCTCGTGCTGGCCCATTCGCGTCTCGTGAAAGAGCAGAGCAACGGATTTGCACCGCTCATCCTGCTGGATGAGATTGTCGCCCATCTTGACGAGGAGCGGCGGGCGGGACTTTTTGGCGAACTTTTGCGCCTTGAGGCCCAGGCCTGGATGACTGGAACGGACCAGATTCACTTCGAATCCTGGGGTGAAAATGCCCAGCTGTTCAGTGTCGACAACGGTAGCGTTTCAGCGTGAAACAAGCTATTGTGATTCATCAATTTCTTCACCGCTACATGATGGGATAAACCATGGCAAAATCGCCTGCCAAAACGGGTAATGGCGAGGGCGAGTACGACGCGGAATCGATCAAGGTCCTCAAGGGCCTCGACGCGGTTCGCAAGCGTCCGGGAATGTATATCGGCGACACCGATGACGGGTCCGGTTTGCATCACATGGTCTACGAGGTGGTGGACAATGCCATCGACGAGGCGCTTGCCGGTTATTGCGACAAGGTCGAGATTACGCTCAATGCCAACGGTTCCGTGACGGTCGTGGACAATGGCCGGGGCATCCCTGTCGAAATACATGAAGAAGAAGGCGTGTCGGCCGCCGAGGTCATCATGACCCAGCTCCATGCGGGCGGAAAGTTCGACCAGAATAGCTACAAGGTTTCAGGCGGTCTGCACGGTGTCGGCGTTTCGGTTGTGAACGCGCTCTCGGTCCTGTTGGAGCTGACAATCTGGCGCGATGGAAAAGAATATTTTCTTGCTTTCAAGGACGGCGAACCGAAAGGGAAATTGAAGGTCAAGGGGGATGCGCCCGAGGGGCTGACCGGCACGAAAGTGACATTCCAGCCATCGACCGACACCTTCACCATGCTCGAGTTCGACTATGCGACGCTGGAGCACCGGCTGCGCGAGCTGGCGTTTCTCAACTCCGGCGTCAGGATTATCCTTACCGATGACAGGGGCGTGGAAAGCAAAACCGAAGAGATGGTCTATGACGGCGGTCTGGAAGCCTTCGCGCGCTATCTTGACCGCAACAAGCAGACCCTCATCTCCGCGCCGATCGTGGTCAATGTCGAGCGCGGCGAGGCTACCGTCGAGGCGGCGTTGTGGTGGAATGACAGCTATCATGAAAATGTCCTGTGCTTCACCAACAACATCCCCCAGCGCGATGGCGGCACCCATCTGGCGGGCTTTCGCGCCGCGCTGACACGGACCATCAATTCCTATGCGGCGTCTTCTGGCATCGCCAAGAGGGAGAAGGTGACGTTCACCGGCGATGACGCGCGCGAGGGGCTGACATGCGTTTTGTCGGTGAAGGTTCCGGACCCGAAATTTTCTTCCCAGACCAAGGACAAACTCGTGTCGTCCGAAGTCAAATCCATCGTTGAAAGCGCCATGGGCGAGGCGCTGTCCCAGTGGCTTGAGGAAAATCCGAAGGACGCGAAGAACATCGTGCAGAAAATCGTCGAGGCCGCCGCAGCGCGCGAAGCGGCGCGAAAGGCGCGCGAGCTGACCCGGCGCAAGGGCGCGCTTGATGTCGCCAACCTTCCCGGCAAGCTCGCTGACTGCCAGGAACGCGATCCGGCGAAATCCGAAATCTTTCTTGTTGAGGGCGACAGTGCCGGCGGCTCGGCCAAGCAGGCGCGCGACCGCCAGTTCCAGGCCGTGCTGCCCCTGCGCGGCAAGATATTGAATGTGGAGCGCGCGCGTTTCGACAAGATGCTCTCAAGCCAGGAAATCGGCACCCTCATCACCGCGCTCGGCACCGGTATCGGGCGTGATGATTTCAACATCGAGAAGCTGCGATATCACAAGGTCATTATCATGACCGACGCCGACGTTGACGGCGCGCATATCCGCACCCTGCTGCTGACCTTCTTTTACCGGCAAATGCCCGAGCTGGTTGAGCGCGGGCATCTCTATATTGCCCAGCCGCCGCTCTACAAGGTGAAGCGGGGCTCTTCGGAAGGCTATCTGAAGGATGAGCGCGCGTTTCAGGATTACCTGATTAATGCCGGCCTTGAAGACACGGTTCTGGTGACCGGTGAACGGGCCGAGAGGGCCGGCAACGATCTGCGCGATATCGTCGAGACGGCGCGCAAGCTGGTGGCCATTCTCGATGGGCTGCACAGCCGTTATCCGCGCTTTATCATAGAGCAGGCGGCGATCGCCGGGGCGCTGAACCCGGATGTGCTGAAAGACGCCAAACAGGCACAAGGCGCAGCCGACTATATTGCCAAGCGTCTTGATGCGCTGTCCGATGAAACCGAGCGCGGCTGGAAGGCGCAGGCGCTGGATGAGGGCGGCTTGCAGTTCACCCGTGAGCTGCGCGGTGTGAAAGATTCCCATCTCATCGACGGTCCGTTCATTTCTTCCGCCAATGCGCTCAAGCTCGACCAGTATGCGGGGCACCTTCAGGAGGTTTACGCCAAGCCCGCATCGCTTAATCGCAAGGACAGCGAGACGCCGGTCTATGGACCGACAGACCTGCTCAACGCTGTTCTGGAGACGGGCCGCAAGGGCACCAGCCTGCAGCGTTACAAGGGACTGGGTGAGATGAACCCGGACCAGCTTTGGGAAACCACCCTCGACACCAGTGTTCGCACCTTGCTGCAAGTGAAAGTCGGCGAGCTGGACGAGGCCAACGAGATATTCACCTCGCTGATGGGCGACGTGGTGGAACCGCGCCGCGAATTCATCCAGACCCATGCGCTCGATGTGGCTAACCTGGATGTTTGAGGGTTAGCCCGAATCCAAAGGCTCGCGGTCGAGGCACGCCTCGAACTGCACCGTCGTCTGATCGTCCTCGATAAGTACGACCCCATACATGGCCGGCTCGAGCGATAAGCGTGTGCCTACGCTTTCCCGGTTGAGCGGTATCTGCAGGTTGGTGCCGGGGAGGGAGGTGCAGGGTATGCCGCGCCATTGCACGAAGGCGGCGCGGTGAACATGGCCGAAAAAAATGTGCCTGATATTGCCATGGTGTGAGAGGAGCTCGGCGAAGGCCTCGGGTTCCTCAAGCTTGATCCGGTCCATATAGGGTACGCCGATGTCGAACGGTGGATGGTGCATGAAAATCCACACCGGATCGTTTACCGCGGCCTTGAGTTGGCCGGCCAGCCAGTCGCGCCGCGCGGCGCAATACTCCCCCTCTGACACCGGGCCTTTCAACGTGTCGAGAAACATAAACACGCCCTGAGATGTCCTGTGGGTATATTGCAAGAAGCCATTCTCGTCCTGGCCCGTCTGGGGGAAGGCTTCAATCATTCCCTCACGCGAATCATGATTTCCCACCATGAGAAACGTTTTCAGGGGGAAATCCTCAAGTCTGTCCGCGAGCCAGGCATAGGCTTGCCTGTCACCGTCATTGGTCAGGTCTCCAGTCATCACGCAGAAATCCGCATCGCCATGCCAGCGTGCGATGTCGGCGAGGCACCGTTCCACGCGGTCGTGAGAATCAAGGCCCCACAGAAGCTCGCCCGGCGTGACAAGATGGAAGTCTGTGATGTGGATGATTTTCATGGTCTCTCCGGGCCCCATGCCTGAAAATTCGAAATCCATTTAAAGCAGATGAAGCTGACAAGCCAGCACCGGCGAAACCGGTCTGTCTTAACCCCCCCTTAAAGACGCGCGTCCTAGTCTTGTGCCCAGGACCACAGGGCCTGATCCGGTTCGTTCCAAGTGGATGCTTTTCCCGCCTTTTTCGCGCGGAGGGATTTGAGTGTTTCGTACCCGAAAGCCAGGCAAACGGACAAAAAAAAGGACACCCACGTGGCGGGCGTCCCGTGCTGCTCCAAGGCGCAAAACCCGTCTTGAGCTCATCTTCTGGTTCCTGTTCGGTGGCCCGTCCAAAAAATCACGCGCAAACTCCGGAAAGCGCCAGCGCCGTAACGCTGTTGGGAGCATCTTCTACTGGGGCGGCGTTGCCGGCGTGTGGGGGCTCATTATCCTTGCCGGAATGGTCGCCTGGGTGAGCGTAACCATGCCTCCCGAAATGATGGACAATATCAAGAAGCGCCCCCCGAATGTCACCCTTTTGGCGCGCGATGGCTCACTCATTGCCGAACGCGGATTGCGGCGCGGCCATATTCGTCTCATGCGAATGCCGCGTTATCTCATTGACGCGGTGCTGGCGACGGAGGACCGGAGGTTCCGCTCTCATTACGGCGTCGACCCGATCGGGCTTGCCCGCGCCATGATCAAGAATGTGCAGGCCGGCGCCGTGGTTGAAGGCGGCAGCACCATCACCCAGCAACTGGCAAAGAATGTGTTCCTGACGCCTGAACGCACCATAGCCCGCAAAATCCAGGAGGCGATCCTGGCTCTCTGGCTGGAAACCCAGCTGAGCAAGAACGAGATCCTGGAGCTTTATCTCAACCGGGTCTATTTCGGCGCCGGCACCTATGGCATCGAGGCGGCTGCCCGGCGATACTTCGGAAAGTCCGCGCGCCATGTGAGCGTGGCGGAGGCCGCACTGCTTGCCGGGCTGCTCAAGGCGCCTTCGCGCTATGCGCCAACCAGGAGCCCGCGTCTGGCGGAAGAACGCGCATCGATAGTTCTGGCCAACATGGTTGATGCAAAACTGCTGTCTCCGGCAAAGGCCATGGCGGCGATTTCAGAGCCTGCGAGCGTACGCAACAGTAGCGGCATTACCGGACATGAATATGCCGCCGACTGGGTGATGGAGATTTTGCCTGAACTGCTGGGTAAATGGAGCTCGGATGTGGTCGTCGAGACAACGATCGATCCAACGCTTCAGCGCAGGGCGCAAGCCATCGTCGGCAAAGCCATGGCCAAGCACGGTCCTGCCCGTAAAGCTGAACAGGCCGCCGCGCTGATACTCGACACCAATGGCGAGGTCAGGGCGTTGATCGGCGGTAAATCCTATAAGCAGAGCCAGTATAACCGTGTGCTGAAATCGCATCGCCAGCCCGGCTCTGCGTTCAAGCCGTTCGTCTACCTGGCCGCCCTCGAATCCGGGCTTACGCCCGATACGGTGATTGAGGATAGACCGGTCAATATCAATGGCTGGCGGCCAAAGAATTACAAGGACGAGTATCTGGGCGCCATCACCATGCGCGAAGCACTCGCCAGGTCTGTGAATACGGTAGCGGTGCGTCTCACCATGGAAGCGGGCCGCTGGCGGGTGATGCGTACGGCGCACCGTCTCGGTATCGAATCCGATATTCACAATAATCCTTCGCTCGCTCTGGGCACCGCTGAAGTGACGCTGCTGGAGCTGGTGTCGGCTTATGTGCCTTTTGCAAATGGCGGGTATGTTGCCGCGCCTCATATCGTCAAACGTATCCGCACCGCCAAGGGAAAGACCGTCTATAAGCGCCGCACAACGGGCCGCCCGCGCGCCATCGCCCTTCCCTATGTGGGTGCGATGAACGATATGATGCGAGCCGCTATTGTTTCTGGCACCGGAAAACGCGCGGCACTCCCTGGCCGCCCCGCTGCCGGCAAAACGGGCACGACCCAGAAATTCCGCGATGCCTGGTTCGTAGGCTACACGGCCAACTATGTGGCAGGCGTTTGGGTTGGTAATGACGACGGGACCCCCATGAAGGGTGTCACAGGCGGGTCGCTTCCAGCCGATATCTGGAAAGCCATGATGATGGAGGCGCATCTGAAAAACCGCCCCGCGCCCCTGCCCGGCGGGTCAGCTCCCGCGCTGGCGCAGAACCGCCTGGGCAATGAGTATCGAGAACACTCCAAGCGCTCCTTTTTCCAGAGGGTTCTGGGAGTGTTCTCGCCCAGTGGCTAGAGCGGGTGACTTGGCTCCGGTTTTATTCAAAACCGCGCTAGCCGTGCTCCGCGCCGTAGCAATGCAGCCCGCCGCCGTTTTTCCTGAGCCAGGATTTGGCCTCGTCCATCCCCGCACAGGTTTCACGTACGTGGGCCCAGAACGCCTTGCCGTGGTTCATCTTGCGCAGATGCGCAACCTCATGGGCGGCGAGATAATCGAGCACGTTGGGCGGGGCAAGGATCAGACGCCAGGAAAAATTCAGAACACCTGAAGCTGAACATGAGCCCCAGCGGCTTGACTGGTCCCTCACGGTGATCCTCTTCGGGCGGACATTCAAGGCCGCCGCGTGGACCGCGCAGCGCCGGGATAAATCCTCTCGCGCCTGGCGTTTCAGCCAGTCCTTCAGCCGGCGCGGGCCATGCTCGGCTGCTCCGGCCACGAATATCAGCGGCGTATCTGGCGCCTCTTGCGTCCACACGACCCCGCGCTTCTTGCCGTTTGGCGTAAAGCACAAAATATAATCGCGACCGCGCAGGGGCAGGATTACGCCATCTGCAAAGGGCACCGGTTGGGGTAGGGCGGCGAGTCGTTTTTGCAGCCACTCGTAATGTTTGGCGAGGAAACTTCCCGCTTCTTCCAGGCTCGCATGGCCCGGAACAGTGAGAACCGCGCCGCGCTTGGCCTCATTCACGGTGAGTGAAATCCGGCGCGCGCGCGGATTGCGCCGCACCAGAACCGGTGCATCCAGTCCGGCGGTTTTCATATGGAAAGTTTCAGGCTTGCGGCGCAAGAACATCGCTGGGTACCTGGCTCGAATCAATGACAGGGCGCAGCCTATCACGATGAGCCTAGGCAATTTCCTTTGATTTTTTTGCTGCGGGCTTCCGCACCGCGCGCACGGCTCGCTTGACCACGTTATCCTTGCGTGTGTGGCTCGCAATAAAATCGGATATGCGCGGCGCGATCTCGGAGCGGAAACGTGAGCCGTTAAAGACGCCGTAGTGGCCAACGCCCTTCTGAAGAAGATGGACGCGGGCAGAGTCGGGAAGCGAAGTACACAAATTTTGCGC
>CAXMMX010000007.1:0-26107 GCA_964194535.1 uncultured Alphaproteobacteria bacterium
GTGCGATACCCGGCACAGCCAGTGTCGCTGTTGCAGCCGCCGTTGCCACGCCGGCTTTCAATACATCTCTACGCTTCATGTTTGCTCTCCCATTCTACTGATTGACTTATTTCACCACGGCTCTTCCACTGACCCTTACACAAGGTTCTCTTTGGAGTATTTATAACCGTGATCTTTCGCTAAAAGCAGTAAATTCCGACCAGCAATGAGCATCACGAGACTACCAATCCATTACATGAACTATGTGCAAAACGAGGTGTAGCGCTCAATTTCTGATCAAGTTGGAGTTGTGTGTCATCAGCCACTGCAGCACGAATATTCCGAGCGTCCCGACGCTGCATAACTGCACTCCTATCCTGCCCGGCATTATTGATTCATTGGTTTATTGGTTCTCGGACGCCAATTTTCAAACCAAGTGGCCACTCTTGATAAGGCCTAAGTTGATATATATATCAAGCCATTATGCTCAACAAGGTATAACATTTATACCAAATTGAGTTAGACCTGACTCAGTATAGAAAATTGGTTTTTTGAGATCGAGCCTCCCTAACACTTCACCACTTGATCAGGCTTGTAATTGCAGCACATTCAGGACAATTGGCCGATGAAACCTGAACCGGACTTAAATCCATCCGAGCCCTGGAAGGGAGAAAAATGCTAACCGATGCTCATTCGCAATCACCGCTTTATCAGAAAATATATCTCGTCATTCGTGACAGGATTCTAAGCGGCGAGTATCCCGACCAGTCGTTGCTGCCAGGTGAGAATGAACAGGTAGCCCAGTTCGGCGTTTCCCGAATTACAGCCAAACGAGCCCTCAATGAATTATCGACAGAAGGTTTGTGCGATCGAAAAAGGTAAGGGATCTCAGGTAACCTACAGACCCGCTACGGGCCTCTTAAGACCGATGTGCAGGGGTTGCTGGACTATCTCTTCCAGATGAACATGGCGACTGAAGGATTTGTATTGAAATTCGATTATGTCGCTGCCTCGGCCGAAATCGCCACGGTCATGAAAATCGAGGCGGGAGTAGAAATCCAGCGCTCTATTCGCGTGCGGCACCTGGATGGAACGCCATTTTCCTACCTGACGACCTATGTTCCTGGAGACCTTGGGCGTGCATACACCCGCGAACATCTGGCCTCGCAAGCAGTTCTCACCGTGCTGGAAAAAACCGGCGTCCAGGTTGCGAACGACGAACAGACAATCACGGCAACGCTGGCCGGCGCGAGGGCAGCCGAATCCCTGAAGGTAAAACTCGGCTCACCGCTGTTGCGGATCGTCCGGGTTGTTTTTAACCGGGAACACAGGGTGGTCGAGTATATTATTGGCCTGTATCGGCCGGACCAATATCAATACCGGACACTGTTATCGCGCGTCTCGACAGGTGATGCGGTGTCCTAGTCCGGGGAAAGGTGAGTTGCGTTCTCAATGGATTGCGCAGTTTCTTTACAAGATTCATTATCTTTGAAATTAAGGGGCCTCGATTGGACGCCAAACGTGACCCATGAGACAAAAGTCACTATAAAGTCTTCTGTAAAATACGCATGATTTTGCAGGAGTACGCAGGTGCAGCCACCGAATCCTGCGGGTGAACGGAGCGTTTCATGGCTGAGCTGGCCGGAGTATATCTCACCACCAAGGAGCTCGCGGACCTGCTGCGTATCAAGGAGCGCAAGGTCTACGATCTGGCCGCTTCGGGCGATATCCCCTGCACCCGCGCGCTTGGCAAGCTGCTGTTCCAGCGCACAGCAATAGATGCCTGGCTGGCGCGTCACGGTTCCGGCGATGTTGGAACGGCCGCGATTTATCCTGCCGTGTTCCTCGGCAGCCACGATCCGCTGCTGGAATGGGCCTTGCGGGAGTCCGGCTCCGGTATTGCCACCTTTTTCGATGGCAGCCTCGACGGATTGGAGCGATTCACCCGCGCGGAAGGGATCGCAACCGGACTGCATATCTTCAATGGCGAGACCGGGGATTGGAACTTGCCAACCGTTGCAGAGCAGTTCACTGCAAAACCTGTTGTCCTCCTGGAATGGGCATGGCGCGACCGCGGGCTGATTGTTGCGCCTGGAAATCCGAAAAAGATCAATAAGGTTGTCGATCTGAAAGACAAAAGCATCGTTCCGCGTCAGGCCCAGGCCGGCAGTCAGATACTGCTCGATCATATGCTGACCGGGGCGGGACTGGACAACAAATCAGTCAAATTCACCCACGCGGCGCGGACCGAAACCGACGCAGCTCTCGCCGTGCTGGAGGGGCAGGCGGACGCGACATTTGGCCTGATGTCGGTTGCCAAACAATACCGGCTTGATTTCGTGCCCGTCATCCGCGAGCGGTTTGATCTGTTGGTATGGCGCAGCGAATGGTTTGAAGACCCTTTTCAGAAATTCTTCGCATTTTGCCAATCCAGCGCTTTTTCAGAAAAAGCCGGCGCCATGGATGGCTACGACGCCTCAAATATGGGGCGCATTCATTTCAACGGCAAGTGAGTATGGGGGCGCGGTTTTCTCTACGGGACCATCGTTACTTGAGCAACCTGGGGTCAGCATCCTAGCTCTGGCCCTTGCCCGCATTGGGGAAGAACAGTTGCTTGCCGCCGAGCTTGTAATCGCCGATCGCCTTCTGGCCTTCGGCACTCACCAGCCAGTCAATAAATTTCTGACCTGCCTTGCTGTTCACATTCGGGCATTTGGCCGGGTTCACAAGGATAACGCCATACTGGTTGAACAGGTTGGCATCGCCCTCGACGAGGATCTTGTGATCGCCCTTGTTCTTGAAGCTGAGCCAGGTTGCGCGATCGGTCATGACGTAAGCGCCCATGCCGACACCGGCATTGAGCGTCGCTCCCATGCCCGAACCGGTCAAGCGGTACCATTTTCCGCTTGCCCCTTCCAGGTCAACGCCTGAATTCTTCCACAGGCGGACTTCTTTTTTATGGGTTCCTGAATTGTCGCCGCGTGAGGCGAATATCGCCTTGGCGGCTGCTATTTTTTTCAGCGCCCCGGGTGCGTCTTTCATGCCCCCGACCCCTGCCGGATCCGCCGGCGGGCCGACGATGATGTAGTCGTTATACATGAGGTCGGAGCGCTTCACGCCGTAGCCAGCCTTCACGAATTTTTCTTCCGAAGGCTTGGCGTGCACCAACAGTACGTCGCCGTCGCAATTCTGGGCATTCCTGATTGCCTGCCCCGTGCCAACAGCGACCACATTGACCTGGATGCCGGCTTTTGCCTTGAAAACCGGAAGCAGATGCTTGTAGAGCCCGGAATTCTGGGTCGAGGTGGTTGACTGGACGATGATTGACTCCCCCGCCAGGGATGGCGCGGACATGGCCATGCTGGCAGCGGCGGCGGCAAGACCGATTTTCAAAACGCCAGTTCGATACATCTGCTCAATCCCGTCTTTGTTGGATGATCGGGCGTCAAAGGACAATCCTTCCCAAGAGGTAATCGCGCGCTTGCACTGAAGTTGGAGTGTCAAAAAATACTGTCGCCGGCGCCTGCTCTACGACCCGGCCGTGATGCATGAAGATGACTTCATCCGCCAGGCGGCGCGCCTGGCCCACATCGTGCGTGATGAAGATGATCTTGGTGCCCCTGTCGCGTGCCTGCCCGACGATATCCTCGATTGCCAATGTCGATGCAGGATCAAGGCTGGCGGTCGGCTCGTCCAGGAATAGCACGTCGGGATTGGTGGCCAGAGCGCGCGCAATCGCGAGGCGCTGACGCTCACCGCCTGAAAGCAACCGCGCGGGCTGTCTCGCCTTGTCCGCAAGGCCCGCCATATGGAGAATTTCCTTGCTCGATTGCAGCTTGGGGCCACCATGGAGCTTCAGGACAAAATCGATATTCGCCGCCACCGAGCGGCGCAGCAGAACCGGCGTCTGGAAAACCATCGCCTGACGCTTGCGCGTGGCCTCATCAAGCGGCCTGCCGCCCCATGTGATCTGCCCGGCAGCCGGTTCGATCATTCCGTGAAGCAGTCGCACGAGCAGGGTCTTGCCCGCACCGTTCGGCCCCATGATCATCGTCACCGGACCGGCGGTGAGTTCAAGGTCAATCTCGTCAATCAACCGGTTGTCGCCAGCCTTGAAGCAAAGCCCCCGCACATCACATGGCAACAGCGGGGAGATTTCCCCGCGCGTCGCCGCATCAGTGGCACCGTGGTCGAGCGTTTGCGCAAATTCAAGCATAGGCAAATCTCGCCGCCGTCATGCGCAAGCCCATCACCGCGGCATTGACGATGAGAGCGATGCTCAGCAATACAAAACCCAGCGCCAGCGCCAGCGCGAGATCACCCTTCGATGTCTCCAGCGCGATGGCCGTTGTCATAACCCGGGTAAGATGCTCGATATTGCCGCCGACAATGATCACGGCGCCAACCTCGGCCACCGCCCTCCCGAACCCGGCCAGCGCAACTGTGAGCAGCGCATATCGCGCATCCCAAAGCAGAGCCGGGATAGCGATGCGCCGCGGCACACATAGCGATCGGAATTGTTCGGCATATTCGGTGTGGAGATCCTCGATCACCTGCCGGGACAGTGCTGCGATGATTGGCGTGATCAGGATCGACTGGGCGATAATCATTGCCGTGGGCGTGTAGAGCAGCCCCATCCACCCCATCGGGCCGGCACGCGAGAGCATCAGATAGACACATAATCCAACGACCACCGGCGGCAAACCCATCAGCGCGTTGAGCACAATGATGGCAGCGCCGCGCCCGTGAAAGCGGCTCATACCGAGTGCGGCGCCAATGGGAAGCCCGATAAGCGTCGAAATGGCCATCGCCATCAGGGAAACCCGCAGGGATAGCCCGATTATCTCCAAAAGATCGGCATCCGCCGACAGCATCAAATGGAAGGCAAGGGCAAAAGCTTGTGTGAAATCATGCATAATATTGTATAATTTACATAGACACGCTGTTATCTGTCGTAATCTCCATTAAAGTCTAAATGTGAGGCTAAATCCAGCAATTTTGCAAAGTTGCGGATGAATGCGCCGGGCCAGAAGGTGAGCCACGGCACTCGTCTATGCCTGGAGAAATTGCACCTGCTTCTGATTCAGGCTCAACACGACTTTGTCACCGGCGTTGTTCGCTGCCTCACCGGAGCTATGTGTTTCATCCACCAGCAGGACCTGCTTGCCAACCCGCACCGCATAACGGATCAGATGCCCCAGGAACTCACGGTGTTCAACAGTCCCTGAAAGCTTGACGGCTCCCTTAGAAGTCCGATTGCCGCGGGCCGAAATTTGAAGGCTTTGGGGGCGGAACATGGCGGTACAGTCCTGCCCGGATTTCACGCCTGCGCCTTGCGCAGGAACGGTTATGCCATCTGGTGCGGAAAACACCGTCTTTCCCCGCACCTTGCGGATTGTGCCTTCGATCAGGTTTGCCGTGCCCAGAAAACTGGCGACAAACCGGTTCGTTGGCCGGTCATAAAGTTCGAGCGGCATACCAACCTGCTGGATTATTCCATCATTCAGGACGGCGATCCTGTCGGACATGGTGTTCGCCTCTTCCTGGTCGTGGGTGACGAATATGGTGGTCAGTTCCAGCTTGCGCTGCAGCTCCAGGATTTCCCGGCGCATCTGAACGCGAAGATTGGCGTCGAGGTTCGAGAGCGGCTCGTCCAGCAAAAGAACGCGCGGCTCCACGACGATGGTGCGTGCAAGCGCCACGCGCTGCTGTTGGCCGCCAGAGAGCTGCGATGGGCGTCGCTCCGCCAGATCCTCCAAACCAACCAGTTTCAGCGCAGCATTGACGCGGGCGCCGATGTCACTTTTCGGAACCTTCTGCTCTTCCAGACCAAAAGTAACATTCCTGCGTACCGTCATATGCGGCCACAGGGCGTAGGACTGGAAAACCATGCCGACATTGCGCTGCCAGGGGGGCAGGTAGGTCACATCGTCCTGGCCGACAAGGATCCGGCCCTCCGGTTCAGGGCCAAACCCGGAGATCGCGCGCAGCAGAGTTGATTTGCCAGAGCCTGATGGTCCTAAAAATGTAAACAGTTCGCCGGGTCTGATATCAAGATTTATGCCTTTCAGGACTTCGGTCTGACCGAAGGACAGGCTGAGATTCTCAATGGTTACTCCGCTGGCGCTCTTGGCGGTCCGGGATGACATTCTCAAACTCCTGCGGTTGCCGCCACGTCCGGCGCTCGTTCGGTTTCCTTGCGTTCGATAAAACGATGCGACAGGTAAGTTGCTATGCCAACGATTAGGACGGCGATGATGCCAAGAGCAGCGCCAGGACCGCGACCTGCCGCGGATTGCATGAATTCATAAATACCGAAAGCAAGCGGCGCATCCGACTCCGTCGATACGAGCATGATCGTGGCGGAAAGCTCGACCGAGGCGGTGGCAAAGCTTGTAACAAATCCTGCAACGATACCGCCTGACATCAGCGGCACGACGATCCGTGAAACAGTTCGCCTTTTGCTCGCGCCCAAATTCTCCGCCGCTTCCTCAAGTATGATGCTGACCTGCTGAAGCGCCGCCACACAGGCGCGAAGCGCATAGGGCAATCGCCGTATGGCGAGCGCAATTACGATTATGACCCACCAGGACGCCAGCGGCTTGTCGATGATCGGTACGTTGTAATCAAAGAAGGTCCGCAAATAACCGATACCGATCACAACACCGGGAACTGCCACCGCGCCCATGGCTATAAAATCCAGCCATTTCCTTCCGGCCAGTTTGGTCCGCCAGACCACATAGGCGATTGCCGTGCCGAACACCACGTCGATGGTGGCGGCAAGGCCGGCGTAGAGCAGCGTGTTGGTGATGAACTGGGACGATGTCGAGAAGACATAGGAATAGTGGTCCAGGGTGAAGGCGTCGGGAAGAACGCTGTATGACCACACGGTTCCGAAAGACAGGATAGCCAGGCCGAGATGTGGCGACAGCACCAGCAGCAGAATGAAAATGACCACTGCGTAGCAGCCAACCTTCTCCATGGGGCGCAAACCGCGCTTCATCAGCCCCCCTCCCCCTTTCTGCACGGTCGCGTAATCCTTGCCGCGAATGGCGAGAAATGAAGTCCACAAGGCAAGCAGCGAGAACGCGACCAGGATGACCGAAATCACGTAACCCATGGGGTCCGATATGCCGATCGACGTGATGCGGAGATAAGCCTGTGGCGCCAGCATATTATTGATATTGAGGAGCAGCGGCGTGCCGAGGTCGTCGAAAACCTTCAGGAACACAAGTGAGGCCCCGGCGACATAACCGGGCATGGCGAGCGGGAAAACGATACGGCGGAACAGCCGCATACCACTTGAGCCCAGATTCTGGGCGGACTCTTCCATTGCACGGTCAATGTTGTTCAGTGCCGCCGAGAGGTTGATCAGGATGAACGGAAAATAGTGGATGCTCTCCACCAGGATGACGCCATTCAGCCCTTCCATGAAGGGAATGTTGATATCGAACCATTCCCCCAGAATTAGGTTCACTGATCCGTTTTCTCCAAACAGCAGGAGCATCGCTACTGCGCCGACGAATGGCGGCATGATCAGCGGGATAATGCCGAGCGTTTGAATAAGAACAGCCCCGCCGAAATTGAACCGCGTCGTGAAATAGGCGAGCGGAAGCGCGAATACGGATGCCAGCACCACCGACATGGACGCGACGTAAAAAGAGTTGATGAAAGATTCCCGGAACAGAGACGTGTTGAAGAAATCGATGAAATTAATGAGCGTGAGTTCGCCGCTGTTGGGGTCCTGGAAGGCGACATATATCACCTTGCCAACTGGGACAATCAGGAACACAAACAGGAAAAGCCCCAGAAACAGGGCGACTGTTGCGGGTCCCCACTGACCGCGTGCAAAGATATTCAAGGCGGCCCCCTTTTAGAAGATTTGATATTGTGAAATCACGAGGCCCCGCTGAAGTGAAACGGGGCCCCGCGCGTTATTGGCGCCTACAGCATGGAGGCGGCTTTATCAGCCAGTTCCTTCGCCTTGGCGTAGTTGGCTTTGACTTCGCTGTCCCATTTCTGCTCGACTTCAGCCTGACGCCCGGTGACCTTCGTGGTCGCCTTCTTGCGCTTCTTCTTGAAGATCTTGTTGAAGTCCTTCTCGGAGGCGTGAACCGCGGATATCGGCACCTTGTTCACCAGCCCCCTGGCTTCGTCGATCAGCTTCTGTGCAGCGCCATTGGATTTGCCAGCCAGCTTTGCTTCAGCCCTCTGGATAGCCTTTGTTGCGGCACGCAGATCATCAAGCCGGTACGTGATCATCACGTCGAACAGGGAGTTGATCACATTGTAACGGTTCTTCGACAACTGCAGATCGAACTTGACTGCCGATCCGATGGATTTGTCCTTGAACGGATTTGGAAAGCCCTCCGGCGCCTTGGCATAGGTTGCCGGGTTTACAGGCAAACGCCGGATCTTCGGATCCAGAAGAACCTCCTGTCCCGCCGGTGACAGCAGGAATTCGATAAAGGCTGCGGCCGCGTCTGGATGAGGCGCACTCTTGACGATGGCGATATTAGCCGGAACCAGTGTCGTTATGGGCGGATACAGGAAATCAACCGGGAACCCTGAAGCCTTCGATGACAGACCGAAGAAATCGATGACAATACCAAGCCCGAACTGGCCGGAATTAACGCCATCGGGCACACCGAAGCTGCGCTCTGTCACGGTCTTGAAGTTGCCGGCTATCTGTTTCCACTTTGTCCAGCCTTTGGCCCAGCCTTCGCCTTGCAGCAAGGTCTCGACCGTCAGGTGGGTGGTGCCTGAACGCGACGGCGCACTCATGCCCACATGACCGTGGTAAACTGGCTTCGCCAAGTCCGCCCATGTCTTGGGAACAGGCAATTTCTTTGCCTTGAGATAACGGTTGTTCCACATGATCCCGTACCCGGAAGCGGCAAAACCCTTGTAATAGCCGTCAGGATCGTTGATCGGGAACGCGCCGACCTTTTCGGGAATGCCTGTAACCTTGACTTGATACTTCTGCAACAGGTCGTCGCCCTTCAGCACCTCGAAGGCGTCGGGAGCAGATGCCCAGAACATGTCCGAAGTGTTATTGCCAGCGGTCTCCTGCAGATATTTTATACCGGCTGTGGTCTTCTTCTTAAGCATTTCGACCTTGATGCCGGGATGCTTGGCTTCGAACGCCTTCTTGACGGTGGTCGTGGTGTCCGGCGGGTACGATGTGACGATGATGAGCTTGTCTTCCATCGCCTGCGCCTCGATGGAGGCAGCCAGCGGCAGAACTGTAGCGAATGCCATCCCAACGATCAGAGTCCGGCGGTGAATGGTCATGAACATAAGATTAATACTCCTCCCTATCGATCTTTTGGTAAACTGTTAGGGGGCATCATAGACGAAGAAAATGCCGATGGCAGTTCATTAATATCTATCAATCCTAATTATGCGAGCTATGTGACCAATGCGACGACATTCCTGTACGCCCGTTTCCAAACGTCGCGTGAGAGGGCTGAATTGTCATCGCTCGACTCGGCGTCAAACACGGACATAGTCGATCAGAAAATTGATGGAGAATCTTGTACTGAGGGCCGGCTGGCCTGGCCAGTTGCCGCCGACTACGAGGTTCATGATAAGGTACCGCTGCTGTTGTGAGGAAAAATTTCAGGAATTTTGGTCCACTCTTGAATGGGGATCGGGCAGGAAGTACTCGGGCAACGCGCGGCAAATTGGGTGATTTGAGCGTTCACAACAGCAGGCCACCGCCATGAAAAAACTGATCGTTCCAATGCTGGCGCTCACGATCCCAGCTGCCTCGCCCGTCAGTGCCCGGGTGGACTTGCCTACTGATGTCGCAAGTGGCTGGGATTTCGACAAGAGCCTGAAACTCGGCTTCAAGCCGTGGGGCTACAAGATCGTCAGCGCCGATGACGGCCATCCTGTGCGCGCGGGCAAACAGTCGATCCGTTTTGAAGTTCGCCCTGGAGATTGCAGTCGGAACAGTGTCGGTCACGACGACTGCCTTACGGACCGGGAACGGCACGAACTGGTCCAGACCGGGAGCACCCAGATCGAGGGTGATGATTGGTGGTATGCCTGGTCACTTTATATGCCCGAAGACTATCCTAATGTGTTCCCGACAAAAGTCGCACTCGGTCAATTCCACCAGAGTTCCAAAGTCACCTGGATGTTCCGCAACAAGGGTGGTGGTTACTACGTAAACCGGCAGCAAACCCTGGGACGCGGCTACGGCTTCGACAAAATCCTTGACGACATATCGTTGCGCGGAAACTGGAACGACATCGTCGTCCATGTCCGCTGGACATTTCAGGACACAGGAATTTTCCACGTCTGGGTGAACGGCAAGAAGGCATATGATTATAGCGGCCCGACGATGGGACAGAACACCAAGGTCTATTTCAAATTCGGCATCTACCGAGCCTTTATAAGCCGGTATAAAGAACGCTATAGCGCAAGCGGGTTGCCTGTTCAGGTGATCTATTTCGATGAAGTTCGCAGGGGACGGACCCGTGCGGAAGTAACCAAATATCTTAAATGAGACGTTGACCGGTCACTAACACCTCGACCGCGAACCCATTGCCGGCGGCACAAGTTCCTCGCTGCGGCGGCGACGCGATGACACCAGCCACAAGATACCAACTGCAAAGAACAGACAAATAACGAATTCCATCGGTGAGCGGTGATCCCAACGTACGGACCCGGACACAAAGCTGAAGGTGAAGACATAAGAAGGGATCGCGGTAAACAGCAGGCGCAGCCAAACTGTTTGATTTTCCTTCCAAAGGAACCGCCATGCGCCGAACAGACCGATGACAAGCAGGACCACCCAGAGAAACGCAAAACCGATATTGAATACAAGAGCAAGCGGTGCCTTTTGAGCCATATAGGAGAGCATTGCCAAGGTCCCCTCCTGGTCACGGATGTCGCGCCATTTAAACATATCCGCATCACCTTTTTCGCCCAGATCAAACATACCGAGATAGCGTCCATATACCATGGACACTCCTGAGTTTCCGGTCAGGTTCACAGCATCAGAGATGATTGTCCGGGCCAAAGCCGAGGGGCGATGAAGTGCCAGGGTGGAAAATTCCACCGGGCCCATGTCACGGCGTTCCAAAACAGCTCTGGCAAGAGAAAAACCTCCCAGAGTCGCCATCCGCTCGGCCCTCAGGAACAGATTCGAGCCCAGCCCGTGAAAACTCGCAGCCACCTCATAGCGACCTTCTGTCGCCCAATTGGCCGCGCTCCAGCTGCCGACTAGCGAGAACGACAAGGTCAGCAGCAGGCAGATGCTCGTGAGAGTCCGGCGCCCGAAGCCAGCCCTCCCAAGCACGAGACCGGCTACCACCAAAGGGAACAGCAGATAGATATGACGTGTGAATACAAGCACGGCGCAAACCAGGCCAAACAGTACTGCGTCCCGCATTACTGGACGGGCGTTCGTGAGCAGTTGGCCCGCGTACCAGGTTGCCACAATCAACAACGGATTACAGATGGCTTCGCTGGCAAGCACCTGAGGATGAAACAAACTGGCCGGCAGAAGCGCATAGGCAATGCAGGCAATCCGCGCCGCCTTCGGCGAGAACCATGCAAGCCCGATTCGGTACAGGAACCAGAGACCGACAAGCAGCAGGATTATGTTCTGAACAATCACACCCGCCGGACCGAAGATGGCATAGGCTGGAAGGAAGAAAACATAATCTCCGGGCGCGCCATGGTAGAATAGAGTTGCGATAGCGGTGTTCAGATCGGACGCGCTCAGCAGAGCGTCGATCTTTGCCGAGCGATCCCATGCCCGGTCGCCGAGCTGGAACTTCTCCGCCATATCGGGGATGAAAATGGCCAACGCGGCATGGGCAGCGGCAGCCACGCACAAGAGAGTGCGGATGAACGGGTCGAAGGCGATGCGGGCGATCATGCGAACACTTGCTGATTGACCGCCACATTCTGCGTCACGCGGCGCCAGAGGCTCGACGAAAAACGCGGGTCAATATATGCGCTGAACGCCTGCCATTGCGGGAAAAAACCTTGAAAGCTTTCTGCGCTCATTCGACCGTCTTTATAGGGATTAACAGCTCCACCTGCTTCACGCACGACTGCATCAAGGTCTTCGAGTAGCACAAACACCTTTTTTCCCTGGTTGGAGAAATCGAGTGTCAGTGTGACGCCAGGGCGCGGGAACGACATCATGCCCGCGGACGATATGGACCCGAATTCCTTAAGTACCGTGAGAAACGATCCCGCGCCGGCGCGCATTGAACGCTCCAGCAACTCACGCACGGCTTCCTCCCCCACCTCGTGAGGTATCACAGACTGATGCTGTAAGAGCCCCTTGGGGCCATAGAGGCGATACCAGTTGCGGATCCTGTCGAGCGGATAGAAAAATGGTTCGTAGTGAACCAGCGAGCGCTTCCGCCTTGCGAGCTGCTTGCGGTAATAAAGCGCATTAAAGCACTTCAAGCTAAACCAGTTTATTAGCGGGAACGGCGGATTGAACGGCATGTTGATTGGTTTGCCCGGCGCTTCGGGAACAGGTCCATCGTCCTCACCAGCGTGGTTGCCCCGGATAAACAACCCCCGTCCGAGCGCCGCGCCGCTGGCGAGTGAGTCGATCCAGGCTACCGTGTATTCGTGAGTGTTTTCAGAATCCCGGGAAAGGTCAAAAAAATCTCTTAATCCTGAAAAACGAATCACCTCCTGATCAATCGCAGAGTTGGCGACCGGCTTCATCTGAATTTCGGCCCAGGTGATCACACCGGTCAGGCCCAGCCCGCCGACCGTTGCCTCAAACCATGTGGTGTTTTCCTGCGGCGAGCATATACGGCGCGAACCATCAGAACGCAGCAATTCAAAGCGGCGCACGTATCGACCTAACGTCCCGGCGACATGGTGGTTCTTGCCATGCACATCATTAGCAATCGCACCCCCGACCGTGACCAACTGGGTACCCGGCGTTACCGGTAAGAACCAACCCTTCGGCAGGACCAGTTTCAGAATATCGGCGAGGAGGACACCGGCCTCGCAGCGCAGAACACCTGTTTCGGCGTCAAAATCGATGATCCGGTTGAGGCCACGGCAGTCGATCAGCACGCCCCCGTCATTGAGGCAACAATCGCCATAACTGCGCCCGTTTCCGAACGGCAAATAATTATTTCCAGATGCGCGATCTATGGGGAGTGGTGCATTGTAATTATCCAACGTCACACCTGACTGTTGGGCAATGGGAAAAACACTCCAGGACTGATAGCTCGTACCCATGGCGCCAGTCACAAGCTCGCCGCCCACATCAACGCACCGCCCGCGGCAACAACAGCGAGGCTGTGCCGATCCTTGATCGCGAACACGATCGGGTCGTCATGCATATCACCGCGCCGTGCAAGCAGCCAGATTCGGCTAACCAGATAGAGAATAAGCGGGCACAGGAACCAGATCACCTCTGGATGTCCGTAGAGCAGTTTCACGGCCCGGCTGTCGATGTAGAGCGCCAGAACGAGCACAGCCATGTAGCCGCTGACAATGCCGAAATGGGCAAGCGTCTCCAGATCAACCGCCTGATAGCCACGCCCGGCAAGTTTGCGGCCAGGTTCATTGGGAACCATTCCAAGCTCGACGTAGCGCTTCACCAGCGCCAGCGAGAGAAACAGGAACATGGAAAAAGCGATGAGCCAGAAAGAGAGGGGTATGTCCACCGCCGCGCTGCCGGCCAAGAGGCGGAAAGTGAACAGTCCCGCCAGAACTAACACGTCAAACAGCATGGTCTGCTTTATGAACAGCGAGTAGACGAGCGTTGTCAGATAATAAATGCCGAGGACTGCGGTAAACAGCGGCGTTAGCAGTAACGACAGCACCAACGCGCCGGCCAGTAGAGCCAGCGCCAGCCAAATGCCGTTAAGCACAGGTATTGCACCGCTCGCGAACGGACGCAGCCGCTTTTTCGGATGGCGCCGGTCAGCAGCGAGATCGATGATGTCGTTCAACAGATAAACACTTGACGCGCACAGGCAGAAGGCAACGAAGGCGATGCACGCCGCCACGATCAGTTGCGGCTCGAACAGCCGGTGCGAGAGGACCATCGGCGCAAAAACGAGTAGGTTCTTCAGCCATTGATGCGGGCGCATCGCCCTCAGATAGTGGCGCAAGCGATCCCCCTGGTCGTCGAAAACTTTCGCAACGGGCGTGAAGTTCTCCACTGCTCGGCGCACACCGGATTCGGCGTTGACCACGATGGCCGCGTTGGCGTGGCGCCAGATCTTCAGATCGAGCTTTGCATTGGCTGCATAGTCAAAATTGCCGTCTCCAAACTCCTCACGTAACCTCGCCAGCTTCGCATCACCTGAGAGATTGATGTCAGCGTCGCTCGCGAGAACCAGGTCGAAAAGCTTGAGATGGCCGGCGACCGCGGCGGCAAATTTCGCGTTCGATGCCGTCGCCAATATGATTGAACGGCCCGCCTTTTTCTGTTGCCTTAGCCAGGCTAGAAACGGCTTGTTGTAGGGCAGCGAGGCAGGATCGATATCGACGCGGTTTGCAATCTGCTGCTTGAGATGTGCCTTGCCGCGCATCAGCCAAAACGGCAGGAAGAACACCAACAGCAGATTGATCTTCAGCAGGGCAATGACCGATTCGACCAGCAGGTCACTGCGCAGAAGCGTACCGTCCAAATCAACGCAGAGCGGCCGGGTCCTGGCATCGCTATGTATGTTTTTCAACATCGCTCACGCCGCTCCATCAATGCTCCAGACGCCCAGTCAGAGTCAGGTAAATGGTCAGCAGGATGATTTCCAAATCGAGCCACACCGACCAGTTCTCGATATAGTTGAGGTCGCACTCGACCCTTTTGCGCATCAGATTTGGCTCGGACGTCTCGCCGGAGAAGCCATTGATCTGGGCCCATCCGGTGATACCCGGCTTGACCCGCAGCCGGCAGCCATAGCGTTTTACGAGACCGGCGTAGAACGCGTCATGGGCCAGCGCGTGGGGCCGCGGACCGACCAGCGACATTTCGCCTTTCAGGACGTTCAACACTTGTGGCAACTCATCGAGATTGGTGGCGCGCAGAAAGCGCCCGACTCGGGTCACACGCGCATCGCCGTTGCGGACCTGCTGCACGACCGCGCCGTCCTCAAGCACGGTCATGGTGCGGAATTTGAGGATCCGTATGATCTGATGGTTGTAGCCGTGGCGCCGCTGGCGGAAGAAAACGGGCCCCGAACTGTCGAGCTTAATCGCAAGGGCAATAAGCGGAAAAATGGGCAACACCAAAGCCAATATGATCACACCGAGAACAAAGTCCATCGTGGCTTTGATATATTGATCCCTTGCGGTCATCGGCCGTCTTTGAACATCGAGAAGTCGGAGCCGCCCCAATTTTGAAAATCCGAACACCGTGCAGGGTAGATTCATAATCTCCGGACACAGCTGCACATCTACCGGCAGGATGCTCAACTGATCCAAGACCCGGGCAAGCCTCTCCTCGGACGCTGGAACTGCCACGATGATCTGGTCGTACAGGTTGCGCTTGCCGAAATCGACGAGTGTGCTTAGCCCACCATCGACAGGCAGGAGGACACCGCGTGTCAGAGACTTGCGATCATCGAAAACGCCCACAACCTCCACATCAGCCGCCATGCCTCGGAGATAGTCGACCACGGATTTACCGAGCTCTCCCGCTCCGTAGACGGCAATGCGTTGATGAAACACATCGCGCAACGGCCGCGATTTGAGGCAGGCGTGCAGCAAAATCCGGCCGCTCACAAGCACGATGCAGCTGGCGGCGAACCAGAGCAGCATCCAGCCGCGCGAGAACTGCTCCGCCTCCTTGAAAAGGTAGAGCACTGCAACCAGAACAAGGAAGGAACCGCCCAATCCCAACAGCAAACGCCTGATCTGGCGCAATGGCTGCCGCAGCCGGTCCGGCTTATAGAGGCCGAGCCGCCGAAAGAAGGAGAAGACGATCAACGCGAGGACGAAACCGGCACGGATATAGGGGCCGGACTGCTCGACGGCAGCTAGATAGATATCCAGATAGACTATCTTGACCGCCCACGCTGTAAGCACGACGAAGGCGGCCTCCCAAAGCGCGATGGCATCGGTGATCAGCGCGGAAGTAATTACCCGCCTCCGGCGTACCGTACGCGGTTCGGCGCCCCTCCCGAAGGAGGCGACATCCTCACCCTTGTCATATGAAATATCGACCTTCGACATTTACACTATTCAAGCTCCCGGAGAAAAACACGCGCCTGCGACCCTTGCGAGGCCGCCGTACAAAGAACCGTGCTTCAGATTTATCCGGTGCAAGACGCCACGTCATTGGCAACCATTTGGTAACCTTAAAATCGGCCGGGCCGCGCCTCCTGCTAACCAACAATTCCGGAATATCGAGCCCCGGCTGGCAATGATGCTAAGGGTTGGCCGGACTCCACATTGTTGGACGTAAACAGGCGCAGCGATGGAAAACCATGACAAAATATTTGCCCCTGATTCTTTTCACTGTTCTGACCAACGCGGCGGCCCAGATCATGTTGAAAAAAGGCATGTTGTCCGTCGGCGCCTTCGCGTTCGAACCAGGCGAACTGCTCGACGCTGTCATCAGAACAGTTTTCAACCCCTTCGTGTTTATGGGGCTATGCGTCTTTGTGATTTCGATGGCATCGCATCTGGTCGTGCTCTCGCGTGTGGAGATCAGCTTTGCCTATCCATTTCTAAGCCTCGCCTATGTGGTGGTGGCGCTCTACGCCTATTTCATCTTCAAAGAAGACCTGAACACGGTCCGGATTGCGGGCATCGCCCTGATCTGCATCGGCACATTTCTGATATCGCGCAGCGCATAACGCGCGCCGATGCGCAAACAGGTGGGAAGCAAGCTCATGAAACACATCATTATCGGCGGCGATGGTTTTGTCGGGCGCGCTCTCGCGGCCGGTTTGAAGGCGTGCGGCGAAAATGTCGTCATCGCCGACCTCCACAAGGGTGACAATCCGGTCTACGACACGGTTGCGTTCGTCGAGATGGACATCACCGATCCGGCCAGCTTCAGCGCGCTGGAGCTGCAGCGGGAAGACGCCGTCTACAACATGGCGGCGCGCATGCTCAGTCCCATTCTGCCCAAGGCGGAGCGGCGGGATTTCTTCTGGCCTGTCAACACCGACGGTGTTGCACGGTTGTTGAAGTTCATGCACGTGAAGGGTTGCACGCGGCTGGTGCACTTCACCACTGACATGGTCTATGGCTACGCCGAGACCATCCCTCAGACCGAGGACCACCCAACCCGCCCGCTCGGCCCCTATGGCGAGAGTAAGCTGGCAACAGAGAAAATGTGCCGTGCCTACAGGGAAAAAGGTATGAATATCTCCGTGTTCCGGCCCCGGCTGATTATCGGTCCGGGCCGTCTCGGCATCCTGGTGAAGCTGTTCAAGCTCATAGACTTGAACCTTCCCGTACCCATGATCGGCAGGGGGGGAAACCCCTACCAGTTCGTTTCTGTCTATGACTGCGCCAGTGCCGCCATCTGCGCCTGGAAGGCCGGTTACCCGAATGCGGAATACAATATCGGATCCAACGATCCGCCACCGGTGCGCGAGCTTCTCGGACGGCTGATCCACGAGGCGGGAAGCCGGTCATTCCTACTGCCGACTCCCGCTTGGGCGATCAAGGCTGCTCTTGGCGCGCTCGACTTTGTCAACATGCCGCTAATGGACCCTGAGCAATATCTCATCGCTGATGAATATTGCGTCCTCGACTGCGCGCGCGCCAAACGCGAGATCGGCTGGCAGCCGAAACATCGCGACGAAGACATGCTGCTAGCAGCGTACCGCGAATACCGGTCCGGGCTGGCGGTGAATCTCCGCGCCGTGCGCTCACCGGTATCGCCGCGACGCAAGACCACAACATCGCAAATGGATAGACGCCCATGACCCTCTTTGACACCAATATCGATGACACCAGGCGCGAAACTGCGCCGGTGAAACCGGACCTTATTTCGGTCGAACAGGCCAAAAAACTAGACGCCGACACGGTCGCGGATATGTTCATACAGCACCTCAATCCCGGCCAGCTTCACTTCATGAAGCTGCTCGGCTTCCACAAGGTCATTATAGATCGCGCGCAAGGCATGCACTATATCGACCGGGAGGGGCGACGGATTCTCGATTTCTTTGGCGGGTTCGGATCGCTCGCGCCGGGCCACAACCATCCGCGCATTCTGGCGGTGCGCAAGAAATTTGCCGATGAAAACCGGCACGAAATCGCTATGGCGTTCCTGTCGCAATATGCCGCCGCTCTGGCCAAGAATCTCGCGTCCGTTTCTCCCAGCGAGCTGGACATGGTGTTTCTCGGCTCGACCGGCTCCGAGGCGATGGAAGCGGCGATCAAGGTCGCCGAACAGGCGCAGGGGCCGAAGCGCTCAAAAATAATCTACGCCGAGAATTCGTTTCACGGCAAAACCAAGGGCGCGCTGTCGATCACGGACGGCCCCCTATACCGCTCCGGCTTCGCGTTGCTGGACAATACCGTGCGCGTGCCGTTCGGCGATATCGATGCAATCCGCGCCGCCATCGAAGCCGATTCGGAAATCGGCATCGTCGTTCTGGAGACGATCCAGGGCGGCGGCGGCATCGTCGAGGCGCCGGAGGGTTTTTGGCGCGCGCTGCGGGCGCTGTGCGACACCCATGGCGTGCTCTGGATTGCGGACGAGGTTCAATGCGGGCTCGGCCGCACCGGCAAATTCTACGCCTTCGAGCATGAAGGCGTGGTGCCCGACGTGACGGCGCTGGCCAAATCTCTTGGCGGAGGCAAATGCGCCATGGGCGCAATGATTGCCAAACGCGAAGTCTATATGAAAGCCTATGGCCAGCCGAAAACCGCGCTCATTCATGGGCCCGCCACATTTGGCGGCATCGGCGAGGCCTGCTGCACGTCCATCGAGATGCTCAACATCCTTTATGACGAGGGTCTGATTGAGAACGCGGCCAAGCAAGGTGAGTATCTCATTAAGCGGCTGAACGCCCTAAAGGAAAAATATCCCAACCTGATCAAGGATGTGCGCGGAAAGGGTCTGATGGTCGGACTCGAATTTTGCGACTTCAGCCGCACCATGCCGTTCGGCGTGAAACAACTTGTTTCGGTACTCGACGACAAGTTGAAGGGAAGCCTATGCGGTTTTGTCGGAAGCCTTCTGCTCGCCGACTATAACGTCTTGGTCGCCTTCACTGAGTATAACCGCAATGTCATCCGGCTGGAGCCGCCGCTGATCGTCGGCAGGAAGGATATAGATACCTTCGTTGACGCGCTGGACGATCTGCTTTCGCGCGGAATCCTGCGTATCGTGCGCGACTTCATCAAGGGCCATGTAAAGGCTTAAGCCTTTGACGCTACCGCATTAACCGTAAAACCGGTTTCGCGCTGGCCTGGCGTATCGTGGGCCATAATCTGCAAGGTTTCTGAACCGGCGCCGGTTGGACAACCTCACCGGAGAGGCTGAAGGCGAGATTGATGATGAAGTCGCAACACTCAAGATTCGTCAGTAACACGGCATCAAATGCCGCCTTCTTCGTGCTGGCGGCTCTGGTCTTTATCGGCTTCACCGTAATCTACACCCGCCAGTTCGGGGTCGAGCAATATGGCGCCTTTTCATTCCTGTTGAATACAGTCACGGCGCTGATCGCGCTCGGCGCCTATGAAGGGTTTCTGATCACCCATTCGCTGACGCAAACCCGCTCGAAATTCGACGCCTTCAATCGTCGGTACATGATTTTCAACGCCGGGCTCGTCGTCATCGCGGCCATCGCCTTCGCCATCGTCGCGGGCCGGTTTGAGCCGATGATCGTCATTCCCGTGGCCAGCGCGATCTATCTCGACTACCGGTCGCAGTCCGCCATTGCTGTTCTCATAACCAGCAATAACAATTGGAAGATCCGCGCCTGCAGAACAGCCTATCAAATCCTGCTCGTGACCGGTTTTCTGGCGCTGCGCTACGCCGGTGTTGCGCTGGACCACGCATTCGCCTTCGCGATTCTCGCCGCGTCGGTGACGAACTATGCCCTGCTCACCCGCGGCGCCCGCCGCGAGCTGCCCCAGACCAAGACGCAAAACGGTATCAATTTTGCGGACGCCGAACCGAATCTCCTGGCGATCGCGGTGGCCTCCAATCTGGCGACGGTTCTGGTGCTGCTCCTCGACAAGGTCACTATCCGCCTGTTCGATGTGGGAGGTGACTACAGCGTCGGTCTTTATTTCCTGTTTTTTGATCTGGCGACCCGTGCAGAGGCACTTTATCTGTTGATCTCGGTTCCGGTCACGAACCACCTGTTTGCCCGCGCGCAGACAGGTGAGCTGGCTGCCCGCGACATCGCGCTCATGATCGCCGGCAGTGTCGCCATCGGAGGCGCCTTCGCCATCGGCGGATATTTTCTAGTCCCCATGATCTACGATGTATCGTTCTCCGGCCAAGCCTTGCTTCCTTGGGTGTTCGGCCTCTACGTCACGGCGCGCGGCATTCGCTATATCGTCAAGGCGGTGTGCAACGCTACCGGGCTGCACGTCACCTTGATGCTTTCCAATTATCTGGTGTTCGCGGCCGGCGGCATCCTGCTGTCGGTTGCGCTCTGGTCCGGCGGGGGGGCTGTCAGTGTTTCAGTGCTCGCCGGTATACTCACCGCCGCGCATCTCCTGCGCGCGCCCGTTTTGGCCAAAGTCATATTGAGCCGCCGAGGACTTGGCGAAACCATGAAGCTGGGAGTCGCTTGAGATGAGCAGCGCCGCAACACAGGGGCCCAGATATGGCGTGCCGGGCCGGCGGACGGGCAGCGTCCAGCTGGAAACATTCCTGTCGGTGGCGCTCATCGTCTGGCTTGTGGTGGGGACCTTTACCGGGGACCTGATTTTCCGGTCGATGATGGGAACGCTGCCGGCGTTTGCCGCTCTGGCTGCCACCTCGGCACTGCTGGCCTTGAGGAGTGGACCGGTTTTGCGCGTCGACGGTCCCTATCCCGCGCTCTACATATTCACCGGCGCCGGAGCCTTTGCCGTTGTTCTGTCCGTTCTGGGTTATCCCGAGATTAGCGGCTTGCCGCGATCGGACCGCTTCATCATCCGGCAATCTTATTTTCTCGTGCTTCTGCCCATGGCGTTGATGACAGGATTAGTTTTCTGGCAACGACTTTACCCGTGGCTCTATGAATTCAGCGCACGTTACTTTGTGCCACTATCGCTGGCCATCATGCTCGCCGATGTGATCACTGCATATTTTCTTGGCGACCCGCTTTTTAAAGTGAACAATGGCTACGATACGTACGCCGACAAGCTGACGCTATACTTCATCTTCATATTTATCTTCATGGCCCGGATAACCCATCCCAGGCGATACTCGCGGTTTTTCCCCCTCGTCCTGATCACCGTATATTTTGCGGCATCGAATTTGCTGAACACTGGCACGATGTTTCAGGCGTCGACCGGCTTGTTGATAATGGTTTATTTGCTGATCGCCTTGTTGCTGCGCAATCGGCCGATCCTATTTGCCCAGGTTTTCATGCTCGCCCTGGCCTGTGTCGCCGGCATTGCTGTTGTAGGCACCGTGTCTCCCGAGCTCTTCAAGGCGGACGCGAACGCTATTTGGAGATTTGCCCACTGGCAGTCGAATTTTCAGACGTTGCATGAAACAGGGTATCTTGGTATCGGCTTCGGCACTCCTTACTATCCCGTCACCACACAGGATCTGGAGCATTCGCTTACCATCTTCAAACGTGGCTCGGAGCCATGGTCCGGAGGGGCGGAAATTTACGATCTGGTGTATTTGCGCGCGCAGCACAATTCGTTCGTGAACATGTTCTTCCGTACCGGTCTTGTCGGTGGATTGAGCTTCCTGGCCTTCAATCTGATATTGCTGAAGGGCCTGATGCGCAAATTCAGCCAAATCGCTTTGCATGGTTTGCCGCATCTGCAAACAGCTTGTGCCCTACTGGTTACAATCATGACCCAGGCCATGCTGCATGTGGGCATCGAAACCCCGCAATTTTTGATCGTCTACGCCCTGTCGGTAGCGCTGGTCTTGTTATTGACGTGGCATCTGAAGAACGAAGGAATATATCGATTAAATTGACGTTCCACATGAGGCGCTAATCGACAAGAACATCACGTCCAAGCGGCAGACGCGTTAGTAGCAGCCACCAGGTCATAAGACTCCCGGCGTTACCTCCAGCGTCGACGCCCTACAGCAAGACAAGCTTGGTCACGAATTCCCGGTGCTCTACGGCGGCAACCCGAAACACGATCTGCGCAGCGGGCATTTTTTCACCGAAACGGGGCGAATACCAGCCACGCGATGGATTGGTCTCGCCAGCGTGGATTTGCACATTCAACCTTGGACCGCACACCGAAAATATCGGCCCGCCGTTGCGTGACACGATCACCCGATCGCCGTCGATCCTGGCCTCCAGGTCGGGGTGCAGAAGATAGGCGATTTCCACCTGCGGGGAGGCCGTCAGCGTACCGGTGAGCGTGTCGTGGACCGTGAAACCGTTCTCGCAATGGGCCACGTGGCGTTCATGAGCAACGCCGAAATGGCGGCGATAGCCGTCATGAGCGCCCGCGGCGAAGCAAGGCCCCTCCGGATGCGTGCCGGACAAGGCCCAGGTCGTCGCCTTGTGGCTCCAGTTGAACGGCCCTGCTATGGTGCTGGAGTTCGCGAAATCCAGGGTTAGCGTGTTGTGCGCTGGAGTTCCGCGCAAGGCGTCGCGCCATGATCCACCGGTATGGTAGAGGTAGGTGCCCGCGTCCACCAGCACCGGCTGATCATCTATATGCAGCCACAGCGAGAGGGCATCGGCATGACCGTGCGCCGCGATAGAGAGAAACCCGAGCGGTCCATGATCCAGCACCAGCATTACATTGCGATCGCCGATAATCTTGCGCGCGACCGTGTAACCGCCAGCATCAAACCGGCGTACGCCCTTTGGAGCGCGACCGGCTGTTTCGGGATAACCGAAAAACAGGTTTCTCAGACCCGGGCGCGGCAAAGGCGGAGCGATATCGGGCCTGCCCAGAAACGCGGAAAGGCAGCTGAGTACGGACGACACGTAATCACCCTCGTAGCCCTCTGACACGATTACGCGACCCTCGTCATCGTCGCCGATGCGCGGCTGGTTGCCGCCCGCATCGGTGATCCAACGCAAATGCTCCCCGGCGCGCTTCAGCCGCGCGTGCACCGAGGCCGGAAACGGCTTGCCGAACTTCTCGGCAATCCACAGAGCGAGGAGATACCATTCGAGCACAAAGGCAGTGTAGCTCGGCGTCTGTTCCGCACCCACGCCATCGTTTAGAATTTGCCGGGTAACTTCCTCCACCAGCGTGCGGCGGCCATAGTCGGCATATTCCCGCGCTTGCGGGAGGTCGGGCCACAGGGTGCCCAGCACAAAAAGCGCTGCGGCTTCGGCAATCAGGTGGTTGTTGGCCGAGGAGAATCGCGAGGGAAAGCGGGCCAGCCAGTTGCCGTGCGCCGCAAGGCAGGCGCGCATCTTAACCCGCATCTCCGGAGCAATTGTATCGTGATCAATGAACGAGAACACCGTGAGCAGGGAGACCATGCGCAAGGCGACTTCGACGCCGGTAGCCCAGCTCAACCCGTTGAAAGGCCGGTTCCCTTCCATCCAGCTGCTGATTTCGGTGAGGCAGAACTCCTGTAGTTTAGCGTCACGCCGCAGTTTCGCCAGTGCGGCGATCGGCTGGAGATACTGGAGCCGATTCAGCTCCCACAGATATTTGGCATCGCCCATGGATCGGTCGTGGCGGAACTGAACCTTGAAGCAATAGACGCTGGCGGGCCAGTGGCGGCCAGTAACGGGATCGAGGTGCCAGTCTGCCGCCGTGCGCCGCGCCGGCCAACGCTGCCCCAGGAGCTCGATTTGACCCGAGGCAACCCGGTCCGCGGTGCTTTCCAACTGCGGCAGCACAAGGGTGGCGACATCGCCATCGAGCGGCACGCGCGGCAGCGCGGGAAGCGGACCATCGCCCTGATCGAAATCCGCCCATGCCGTGCTACCGCGCTCCGAAATCTCCCGACAAAAACGCTCATGCAAACGGTGCGCGATTTCCGCCGCGCTCATGCTGCGCAGGCGGTTGGCGTACCAGGACAGTTTCCGCAGTCGGGAGGCTGGCGCGCCAGTAGCGTTTCCAGTCGCCAGCTCGGCATCCGTAGTCGGGTCCTTGGTCCGGGTGAAGGCGATCATGAGACGCTCCCCGATTTCACGAGACCCTCGACCAGTTTTTTTAGTTGCCGGTTCATGGCGTAATAGGTATGGCCGCCGGTGTTGCGGCGCGGATGCGATGTGTAACGTCCGGGGTCGGCGAAGAATTGCCGGTACATGTTGAGCGCCACCGCTTGGCATTTGCCGCGTAACGCTTCCAGCGTATCTCCGGTTTGCACCTCGACGGGCCGGGTCAGGTAAATCTCGCCGGCATCGATTCCCGGCGCCACCCGGTGCAGGCTGCCCGTGAGTTCGCGCCGCAAAAGCAGCGACCATTCGGTCGCGTTCCAACCCTTCACGTGCGGCAGCACGCCGTAATGCGCGTTCAGGAACAATGGCGCGCAATCGATCGTCGCTTTCGAAAGGCGGTGATCCAGCGCGGTCACAACATAGTCCGGCGCAAAATTGCCGAGATGCTTCCGGCAAGCGTCGCTGTTCACGCTGCCGACCGTGACGAAAGGAACGCCCAACTCGCGAAGGGTGCTTACCGTGCGTCGCGTAGCCCTGGCCTCGCCGGTGTTTCGGACACGCTCCGTCACATCGATCTGGCTGCGACGGCGCAGATAGCCTCTCACATAGTCCCGGATACGGTTCTTGCCGAAGATGACGAACAACTCATGATCCTGCGATAGGCCGGCGATGAGTTCCTGCTTCCAGGGCCGATTGTCGACCAGCGCATAATTAAACAGAAAAGCGATCCGCATAGCGTGCCCATGTTGTCTTCTTCGCAAGAAGCGCATCGATGAAAAATTTTGTCGCCCAGTTCGGATACTGGAGCATCGCGTAGCGCCCGTAGATCGGCTCCGAGCCCTTGATGCCGCCGTAATGGGGCGCGTCGCGGTCGGTAATATTCTGTGTCGCGGCAACGTCGTCGACCAGATCAAGCGCCGTGTTCAGGTAGTTTTCATCGCCTGCAAGTTCGAACAGCCTGAACAGGATAATGGCGAGCTGGGCGTAACCGGTAAGACAAATATGGCTTGAGAGATATTCCCAGTCCGGACCGATATTGGCCGCGATTTTTCGCCTTCCCCCATAAAGCGCAACGACCTTGTCAGCGCTCAGGCGCACTGCCTCTAGTAATGCCTTGTCGCCCGTCAACCTGTAGATTTCCAGAAGGCCACGCATCACGTAGGCCAGGCCGTGAGTGTTGGAGTGCCCGCCGGGCTTGAAGGCATTGTTCAGAAAAAACCCGTTATCGAGCTGCTGGGTCAAAGCCCATCCGGCGTTGGTGAGACCGGCATCCACGAATTCCCGTTTTCGCGCCATTTTGCCGAACGCGACCAGCCCCCAGGCAGCGCGGACATTGTAGGTGTGCACCATATCGTTCGAAAGATTGCGCACGAAGCAGCCCTGATCGTCCATGCAGGAGAGGAGAAACTCGCTCGCGCGCCGCGCGGCGCCTTCGAACTGCACCTCATTCGCATCGCGGACAAGGGCGTTAAGCCCGAGCAGGATCATGCCGGTATTGAACACGACAGGACGGCCCAGTTTTCCTAGTTCGCGGCCAACGAAACCGCCATTGTCCATCTGGATAGCGCTGAGCCAACGGCCGATCGCAACGGCGCGCTCGCGCATGGCGGGATCGTCCATTACATCCGCGAGGGCGAGAAGCGTCGGGATAATGTAGCCGCTGGTCTCTGGATAAGACGGCATCCAGCCCTTGAGAAACCGGTAGCCCTTTGACGACGCAACACCGCCGCACACGTCAATCGATTTCAACAGCCACACGACCGCAGCATCGAGAAGCACATCGTCATGCGCCGGGCGCGCGCCGGGCGCTATCAGCGGTACATGTGCCCGCGCCATGTCCCTGGCGCACTGGACTACGAAGTGAGTGAGCAAACGCCACCTCTTGCGCTCAGCCCCGGCATCATTTCGCGTCGCTCAAACTGGAGCGCGCTGCATCGGGAACT
>CAXMMX010000008.1:0-15550 GCA_964194535.1 uncultured Alphaproteobacteria bacterium
TATAGTGGCCCGCCAGCTGAGTGAGGGCGGACGGGTCAAAAGGCCAATTAGCGGTATGCGGCTTGAGCCGGTGCCGCTCAAGGGAGAGACTGGGCGGCTTGGCGCCCGCATTGTATCGTTGCGTCCTGGAATGATTGGCGAACGGGCAGGCCTTAATGCGGGTGACATTATCATACGGGCCGGTGGAAGACGGGTTCGCCAGCCGGCGGATTTCGTAAGTGCGATGACCGGTTTGCTGCGCGCGGACAGCCTGGAAATCGAGGTTGATCGCGGCGGGGAAATACAGAAGTTTGTTTTGAAAAAATAACGGCGGCTCATGAATTGGGAGAGAAATTATGGATGAAGATCGTTTCAATATGTCATTACGGAAATTCCTCAAGAACGTCGGAGTGACATCACAGCAGCAGATCGAAAAAGTGGTTCGCGCCGGAGGTATTACAGGAAGCTCCATTAAGGTGAAAATGGTGCTGACGGCCGAAGGTACCGATCTCAACCACACCGTTGAGGACGAGATCGAAATTGGCTAGGGCGATGCCTGCTTTGCAAATCGGAATATACGGGTAACAAGCCATGCATCTGCCGGACCCGACCTTTCCACCGCTGCTGAACGGCCATGACGTTCCCGGTACCCAAAGCGCGTTTGCGCTCGCTTGCGCTCGCGCGTCATCAGGAGAGCTGAGCGCGGGCGATATCGTGTGGAGCCGTAATGCTTCGCGTATCGATATCGCCATTATCATGGAGCCGGAAGTGGCGCTGGAAACGTCCGTGCAAATGCTTCCCCTGTCGATGGTTGCTATTGGCGACTGCCTGGGCGCGCTGACGCCGCCACAGGTAGGACAGACCTTCACCTGGCCCGGGATCATCCGCGTCAATGGCGCCCTGGCCGGCGCCATGAAGGCGGCGGCGGGGGGCAAACGCGACGCAAGTTCGGTGCCCAACTGGATGGTGGTCGGGCTCTGGCTGCGTCATTTGCGCGAGGATAGCGACCCCGAACCGGGCGAAGTGCCCGATCAGACATGGCTGTCGGAAGAGGGGTGTGAAGACCTCACCCGGACCGAAATCCTCGAGTCCTATACCCGGCATTTCCTAACCTGGCTCAACACCTGGAACGAGGACGGTTTCAAGTCCATCCATGCGTCCTGGCTCTACCGGGCCCATGAGAATGAGGAGAAAATCTCCTTCGAGTTGGGTGGCAAAAGCTTCAGTGGCGTGATGCGTGGCCTCGATGACAATGGCAATTTGCTGTACCGCGATGGAGAGACAGTAAAGTCTGCGCTCCTGATCGACGCGTTCGAGTTTCCGGAAGCCTGAGGTGAAGTTTCTCAAAACCATCCGTTTCGATACTTCAGACGACAATGTGTTTGAGCACGGCGCTGCGCCAGACGAATGGGCGGTTTCCGGCGCTTTTACTTTTGCAGACATGGACACAGATGAGGTGAAGGGAAAAACCAAACAGGCCTTCGCCAACGGTTTTCTCTCGCTCCAAAGTTTTGGCCGCTCGACCTTTGCCTCCGTCGCCGAATTTAACGAAGATGATCTGAGGGAAGTCGAAAACTGCTTGGTGAAACATTTCGTCGAGCATTATGGCGCGCCCGATGAAGAAGCAGCCCTTCCGGCGGCACGCGAGGAAACGAAATTCATCCTTGAGTTGTGCGAGACATCGTTGATCAACACCATATTTACGGTGCGCCGTCATTTCGCCGAGGACGGGCAGATCAGGGAAGAATTCCGCACCATCAAGGCACCGGATTCAAAACCGGTTCACACCCGCATATGGAGCGTGGTCGAAGATAATGAATGATTTCTGGAAATCAGCGGGGATGCACCTCGTCGAGGTGAGCAAGGAGGGCTGGCTGGCGGTCACTCCGGATTTCCTGCGCGCCTATTACACACGCCCCGAAATGCACCCGATCGACACTTCCTGCGCGCAAGAAACAAAACTGTTTGAAGACCTCATGGCCGACCCCTTCCTTGAGGTTGGCAAGGCGCGTCTCGCCAAACTGGAAGACCAGGACGCGGCTTACAATTACGAAGTTGTTCTGGGGTTTCGTTCGCACCTGGTGGAGGCCGGTACGCTCGAGGGAGCTTACTTGAAAATGATGCGCTCCGAGGGGGCCAACATTCCACCTGTGTTCATCGACCAAATGGTTCATCTGATTGTCCGCAATATTTTGAAGGGCTGCGACGACCCCATACGCCTGCGCGCGGGGGAGATGTTCTTTCGCGAGCAGAATGTCAGTACCGATGACGGGCGCGTCCTGCTGGCCGATGAGGAAATCATCTCGATGCACGCGACCACCGGAGGGCTCGGCGGGCTTGGGCAATTGCTGGTGGATAACGAAACACCCCTGCGGAAGGTTGAACTCGACGTGCTCGACGAGGACAACAAGGATGCCTATTGGGAGCGTTCCGACCGGTTCGACATGGTGATTGATTTCCGCTTCACCCAGCCGGCTCCCGACGCTTTCGCCCGCGTGCTGGAAGGCTGGGTAGAGCATTTCCTCAATCTGAAGGTGCGCGTTGAACCGCGCCAATCGGTGAAAGACGAACATTGGAGCTGGCACATCGGTCTCGACAAGGAGTCGACGCGGATACTAAATATGCTCTACGAGGGCAAGGAGTTGCCCGAAGGCGATGACGATTTACTGATTGCCCTGTTCCGCATGTGGGTGGAGGACGACAGCGCGCTAATCGATGCGGTTCGCGGCAAACCGATTTACCTCGGCCTCGCCATGACACCCGAAAATATCGTCAAAATGAAACCGCAGAACCTGCTCACCAATATGCCCTTGCCGCAAGAGGCGTAAAACCAGTTCGCCTAGTCCAGAAAATCCTCCACCGATTTTCCGGTCTGGCGCGCCTTTTCTTCCGCCAACAGATAATCTTCAGTCGTGCGCACCTTGGGCCGGGTCCCTTTGGCAAATGGATCGTCGCCGAGATTCGAAACAGCCTCAACCCGGCAGTTGTCGCACATCTTGATGAGCTGCGCCTGTTCAGAGGTCTGGAACATCGAATGCTTGCCTTCCAGCTGCCTGGTGACCCGATCGATGGCCGCCTTGGTGCCGAATGGCTTGCCGCAACTGATGCATTCGAAAGGTTCCTCCTGGTTCAGGATTTCCTGGGCCAGGGCTTCGGAAGTGAAATTATATTGCGGTTGCAGCGTGATCACCTTCTCCGGACAGGTAGCAACGCACAGGCCGCACTGAACACAGGCCGCTTCGGTAAAGCGCAGCTGCGGGAATTCCGGATTATCGGCGAGTGCATCCACGGGGCAGGCACCGACGCAGGCCAGACACAGCGTGCAGCCCTCGGTGTCGATAATCAGCCGTCCATAGGGCGCGGTTGCCGGCAACTCCAGAATTTCAATCTTCTCACCGGCGCATTCGTTGAGTTTACCAAGAATGGTTCTAGCAATTTCACGTTTGCCGCCGAGCGGGGTGAATCTCGCAGCCTTTACAGCCTTGAATTTGGGAAGATCAAACAGGGCGCTCTCAACCACATCGGGATCCTGCTCCACAATCAGAGAGATGCGCGCGTCCTCGCCAAGCCCAAGGCCGCGAAGGAAGGCATTGGCCAGCTCGATCTGGCTTTCAAGTGCGGGCAACTCGTCGGCTCTTTCCGGGGGGCCAAGCACCACAACCTGGTTCATACCGGCGGCGATGGCTCCGAGTAGAGCATCATGACCCATTTGCGTTACCGAGTAGAGCGACAGCGGCAGGACGTTTGCCGGAAGGCCGCGGCTGTATCTGGCCATGGCCGAGATAAGCCCCGAACCATGGCTCTCGTCATGAATGAGCAGAACCGGTGTCTTGCCGCCAGCCTGTGCAAAGGCTTCGCTAAGAATCTGAATGCGTGAAATCACGTCGCTGCGGTCGGGATAATCATAGGTTACCGCTCCCGTGGGACAGGTGGCGCTGCAACTACCGCAGCCGCCGCATACCAGCGGGTCGATCTCGACGCCGTCACCCTCATCCTGCGGTGAGATCGCCGACATGGGACAATTGTCGAGGCAGTTGCTGCAGCCGATTATGCCGCTGCGTGAATGGGCGCAGATGTCGGCGTTATAGGTGACATAGAGCGGTTTTTCGAATTCGCCCACCATGTCGGAAATCTCGAACATCGCCTGAGCGATGCCTGCCGGATGGTTCGGGTTGATGTGGTAATAACCGTCACGGCGCGAGGCGGAGGGGAACAACGGCGTACCGCCCGACATGTCGAAGATCAGGTCGCATTTGGAGACAGCTGCGTTGCGTTCCATGAGGAAACCCAACGCCTGTTTCGAGGAAGGCAGGGATGGCGCGTAGCCATCAACGGTGATCTCGAAGTTGCCAAATGAGCCCCGGGCGGCGGTGATATTGCCCTTGTAGATTGGCACATTCACGATACTCGGCGGGAGAATGTCGTCGCTGCCGGTCAGCATCAGCGAGACATTGAGCCGGCCTGCCAGCTGTTCGGCGACGTCCATGGCGGCCTGGCCCGCGCCATATACGAGACACACGCCTTCAGACACAATTGGCGCCGAGCCGGCGGCTTTGGACTGATAGGCGGCTTCGGCCAGAAGCGCCGCCATCTTCGGCAGCGCTTTCTTCTTTGCGTTGCTCCATCCGGCCCGCTCGCGGATGTTTGCAAACACGATATCCCGGCCGCCCTTCTCATCGGCGATCTCGCGGAACAGGGGCGCTTCCTGGGTGCATGCGACCATCATCGGCGTGTCATCGTCGGCTGCTGTAGAGAACGCCTCGATCTGGGTGCGGCACAAATTAGAGTAGACGATAAGTTCACCCTCGCCGCCCAAACAGGACTTGAGGCTCTTATCATCCAGCTCCATGGTTTTTTCGCAGTTGCAGACCAGTAACCGGCGATTTTGTACCTTGAAAACCATCTATATAAATATCCTTAGGCTATTGATTTAAAAGGGAAAATAAGTTATTCTGAAAACCATTTCCAAATCTGATGCGCAGAATGCCAAAAGCGTATTATAATTTGCATCTATGCGCTACAGGCTGCGTCGATTTGACTGTTTATACTGGCCTGCGATGTTAACCGGGATCGAAGTTGAAATGACTGCAGCCGTTTCAATGCCAATCGGCGTTATTGTTGCGCGCGAGGATATCGACAGCCAGTGGGAGGACCATGTGTGGCGTCCCATCGGCGTCCTGCCCGGCGCGCCGGAAATCGAAGAATGGACGGAGCTGCGGCGCGGCGAAGGCGTGGTGCATTATCACGCGGCGACTGTTCCCCTTGAGCTGTTTCGCAAAGAAACGGACTCCTACAAATTCAATTTGGAAGGAGAGGACCCGGCGATCTATATCGTCCTCTCCGATCAAGAAGACGATGAAGATGACCGCCCTCTAGGCGTCCATATGGTGACAGTGTGTCCCTATGAAGCGGCGGATTATCTGGATTCCGGCGAGCAGATTGTCGAGCCGGTTGCAATGCCCCCTGAGGTGTTTGCGCTGGTGAGCGACTTTATTGAAGAACATCATGTGGAACAGAAGTTCAAGAAGCGGAAGCGGGATGAGGTGAAACAGGAAGAGCACAAGTTTGGCCAGGAACCTATCGTTGAAACCCGCAAGCGTATGAGACAAGAGAACTGACATGAGTGAGCGCGACGACGATTTCCTCTCCCGCTGGTCTCGGCGCAAGGCTGATGCCCGCGGTGGGGGCCTGCAAAAGAAGCAGGACGTACCCGCGCATAAGCCGGGGCGTATGCGCACCGATCCGCCGGCGCCAAAGGAGGCCGCACCTGTTGCGGTAGCCGAGGGTGAAGCGCCATTGAGCCAGGAAGCATCACTGCAGGGGGAACAGCCGCTTGAGCCTGTTGATGATCCGGCAGCGCCGAAGAGCGAGGCGGAGAACGAGGAGGAAGCGCGCGTTGATCCGGCCGAATTTGAAGAGTTCGATTTCGACTCCCTCAACTACGCCTCCGACTATACGCAATTCATGAAAAAAGGCGTGCCCGAAGCAGTCAGGCGGCGCGCCTTGAGGATGCTGTGGGGCTCTAACCCCATTCTCGCCAACCTCGACGGTCTCAATGACTATGACGAGGATTTTACCGATGCGGCGCTTGCGGTGAAGGTGCTCACCTCCAACTATAAGCCGGGTATAGGTCACCTTACCGAAGAGGAGCGGATCGCGAGTTACTCTGAAGAAGCGCGCAAGGCCGGCCCGCAGCCTATCGATGAAGATGCCGATGAGAGTGATGACGAAGATCCCGATGTCGAGGATATGGACGGTGATGAGGGTGCTCCCGATGACGTCCGGACCACTTCCGCCGAGGGCGATAACGATGCCAGGGATGAGAAAACTTCCGAAGAGAATGATACGGCGTAGCGCTTCCGCCGCATTTCTTTTGCTCGCCCTGCTTATCTGGGCAGGGAGCGCGCCATCGCGTGCGCAGGTGACCCATGTGCAGGTGAGCAAGGACACGCCCCAGGGCCGGGTCTTGGGCGATGTCGAAATGATGATGGCGGGCGCGGAGGCCAACCGCCTCGACGTGGTTGTCTATTTTCTGAACAAAGGCATGGACCCCAACGCTACGGGAAACAATGGCTTTACCGCACTGATTGTCGCTGCGACCCGCGGCCATACCGGCATTATCGATTTGCTGCTCGCGCGCGGCGCGGATGTGAACAAGGTCAACGATGTTGGCTGGAGCGCGCTGATGGAAGCGGCATTTCGTGATCAGGATAGGACGGTGATGCAGCTGCTCAAGGCGGGTGCGAGTATGGATGGGTTCGAAACAAAGAACGGACTGACGGCACTCATGATTGCCGCCAAGGGCGACCGGCCGGACGCTGTGACGGCGATGCTGGCGGCGGGCGCCGACGCGAAGGTGCCGGACAACAAGCGCGGGCTCACCGCCCTGCATCATGCGCTCGCCAGCCCCAAATATTCCTCATCCGAAATTGCCGCTGAACTCCTCGTCTCCGGCGCCGACCCCGAGCACAAGGCCAAAGACGGCTACACGCCGCTGATGTCGGCTGTTGATTCAGGCAAGGTCGCGAAAATTTCTCTGGTGCTTTCAGAATCGGTCAATGTTGACGCCCAGGCCAAAGACGGACGCCGGGCCCTCACGATCGCTGCAGGAAACGGCCATGAAAAGCTGGTAAAGCGGCTGCTGAGCGCCGGGGCGAAGGCCGATGGCGGTTCGGCGAAAATAACCGCGTTGACCCAAGGGTTACGCGCCGGCTCCTATGCAACGGTGAAGTTACTGCTCGACGCGGGCGCCGACCCGAACCGCGCTGCTGCCGATGGCCGCAAGCCACTCATGCTGGCCGCGCGCGCGGGACTGGATGAAAGTGTCCGCATCCTGCTGGACAAGGGTGCGGACGTGAATGGGCGCAATAGGCAAGACGGGTCGACGGCGCTCATGTGGGCGGCGAATAACGGTCACAAGCAACTCGTCGAGTTGCTGATAGATCGGGGCGCGGACCCCTCGCTCACCGCCAAGGATGGCTGGACAGCGGGCGAGGCGGCGCGGATGGCCGGTCATGTTGATATTGCCGACAAGCTGGAGAGACAGATTTAGCTGGCTGGCGGTTCGAGGGAGTCATCGGCCAGATGCTGTCGCAGCATTTCCTGGTACTGCCGGATCATATGGGAGACAAACTTTTCGTGTTCCTCTTCATTGGTCACGGACTTGGCCACGAAAGCAGAGTATCTTGCGGAGGCGTACAGGAAGGCCATATGTAGCTGCGTTGCCTTGACCTTGGAGTTTTCCCGATTGGCGAGATCAATGAATTTGTCCGCAAGTTTCAAAAAAGCCGTTGAATCCAGCTCCCCTTCCTTGCGGGCGGCGCGGCGCTCCTTGCGGCTTCTGGTATCTGGTTTTGGTTCTTCCAAACCGGGCTCTCCCAAAGCTGTACTTTTAACGGGCAATCATACCGCGAGTGGCATGAGCCTGTCACGTTTCCCGAGCGTGATAACAGCCTTAGGGCTGACGATCATATGCCTCGCTGCGGCCTTCAAAGTTGAGGCGCGCGCGCCATGCGATGCGCCGGAGGGCGTATGCGCAGCGCGCAGTGCGGTGTTCGGCATTTCGGCCTTTGACCCGGTCGGCAGCGCGGTGCGTATAGCACCTGATTTGCTGGTGACCAACCGGCATATCGTGGCCGACCAGCTCAATGCTGAAATCATCCTGCCCGATGGCGGCAAGGTTGAGGGCGAGGTCATCCCGACTTCTTTTTCAGGAGACCTTGTTCTGATCCGGGCAAAACTTCCCGAGGGCCCTGTGCTGAAATTTACCCAGAAGTCAGATGGTGATCTGTGGTCCGTGGGTCAGGATATTTCAGAGCGCAAAATCAAGGTTTACCCCAAGGGCAAGTTGCTGTTTGCCCCCTTCAGGGGCAAACCCTATGCCCGCGTCCACCACTCCGCTTATAACCAGCCCGGCAATAGCGGCGGCGCGCTGGTGAATGCACAAGGAGAATTGGTGGGGGTCACCGCGTCGGGCGGGGCGGGGCGGTTTGAGGCGGTGCCCGCCAGCCAGATCGCGGCCCTCAAGGAAATGAGCGGTCCTGAGCATGGAGAAAAGAGCAAGGCTCTGGGCAAGAATGTGCGGGAATGCACACTAATGCTTGAAAAGGCGCGGCGGCTTGGCGACAGGCTGCCGGAGAAGATCGCCAGCGTTGTGAAGACGTCCTGCGGATTAAGCGAAAACCGGCAGCTATTCGATCTGACGGGTCAGTTGCTCGGGCGTCAGCGAAAATTTGAAGACTCGGTAAAATTCTTTGAGCGCTCGCTCGAGAAAGACCCCAACGCGATCAATTCGCGTCTCGGGCTGGTTATCACCTTGCGCTTTGCGAGGCGGCTTGATGAGGCCAAGCCGCATGTGCGCTGGCTGCTTGATGCGATCCCGGCCGAGCGATCCATCCACCCGATCGCACTTCATATCGGCAAGGTGTCCCAGGACCAGGCGCTCATAGATGAAGCGCTGGCGCTGATTGAGAAACACGCGCCCAATCAGCTTGAGGCGGCGAAGAATTTCCTTAAAAGCCCTGTACGCTAGAACAGACGCTGCAGTGCGGGAGCACGCTTACAGCAGACCTTTTTCGCGGAAATAGCGCATGGCGCCGGGGTGATAGGGCGCCGTCAATCCGTTCTGGACCATTTGGGCAGGGTCGAGATTTCGGAACGCTGTATGAGATTTCTTAAGGTCCGCCAGGTTTTCGAAGATGGCCTTGACGAAATTGTAGACCAATTCCTCGGAAACATCAGCCGAACTCACCAAAGTTACCGTCGAGCCAAATGTCTTGACCGGTTTGGATATACCCGCATAGGTGCCGGGCTCGATGGTTGCGTGAGTCAGGTATGGCTTCGAGGTGACAATTTCGTCGATCTCGGCACCGCTGATATTTACCAGCGTCGCGTCACAAAGTTTCACCGTCTGAATGATGTCGTCGTTTGGATGGCTCCCCACATAAAACATGGCCTGCACGCGGTCATGGCAGAAGGCCAAGCGTTGATCGGCCTGGGACAATTCGTCAACGAGGAGAAAATCCTTAAGCGTCCATTTCTTGGCCCCCAACACCAGCTCCACGTTCCTACGATCATCGGAATAGGGACGGCCAATATTCACCCGTTTGCCTTTCAGGTCGTCGAGCTTTTCTATTCCGGAGTCTCGCCTGGCGAGGAGTGTGAACGACTGGCCATGAATGGAAAACAGGCTCCTGATGCCTTGAAGCCTGTCGTCGAGATATTTCGCGGGCCCGGTGCCGGTAACCCCATAGTGGTGCCAGTCAGAGCGAGCGAGACCGAAATCCGCAGCGCCATTGTTGACATTGACAAGATTGGCCAGGGAGTCGTCGGGTGCGTCGCCACGCTGTGAGGGCAGCAATGTGCAGCTTAGCCCTTCAACTTTGCGGCTGACCAGCCGGCAAATACTGCGCCCGAAATTGTAGTAAGGGCCGCCTCTTTCACCGGCGCCAATGGCGATCTCTTCAGCCGCGCGAACCGGCACGGTGGACAGTGACATCGCCACAAGAATTGCCGAGATGAATAGGGTTGCTCTGCTAAACATCGACTGTCCACCTTTATCCGGTAGTATCCAGACGCCTCTTCGAATTGGTCTAAAGTATAGCTGAAGATGGCGAATTTGAGAACGACAAAACCTTTTCTGCGATACGGGTCTGGATTTGGGCCCCCCGGATGCGACCGCAAAATTCCGTAAATGACCAATAGCGGATATTCCGGCCTATGGGGATAAGTGCTCTACTGCGTTGGGGGACCGGACAATGCTGGGTTTGCAATCCAGCCATATCTGGTGCGCTTCGTCCGGTCGCCGGGAGAAGGGCCTGCAAGCTTCAGGATCGCCTGTTTGAGGTCATTTGCGCTCCACTCAGGATGCGCCGACAGGTAGCGCGCAGCCAGCGCCGCGATGCGCGGCACGGCAAAGCTCGAACCCGACACGAGGGTTTTAGCGCCCAAATGGTCAATGCTCTCAAGGCCCTCTCCGGGCGTTGAAATATCGACCGTTTCAGGTCCCCAGTTCGATGCAACCGGAAGGCGTCCGAAATTATCGGTGGAGGCGACGACCACTGCGTTCACCAGCTTGTAACCCGAGGGGTATATGGGTTTTTCATCAATATTCCAGCCGTCGTTTCCAGCGGAGATGATGAACAGGATTTCGGGATGGGCCTCAGCCGCTTTTGCAAAATGATCCCAGTCGTTTTTCTGATAACCGCCAAGTGACATGATGACGATACGCGCCGGACCCTTGGCTATGGTTTTGACGATAGCTGCGAAGGTTTCGAATGAGTGTGCGCGATAACGATAGGGCGCCAGGCGGGCCTTGGGCGCTTCACGCAGGAAGATGGCTGCCACTCTGGTTCCGTGGTGACGCCCAGCATCGGGTTTTTGCCCTGGCACCACATCGAACGGATAGTGATCATCGTCATGGAAATCATAGCCGATAAGGTTTCCTTGCGGGTCACGCGCGAGCCTGGAGGTGATCTGTTTCAGCGTGTAGTTCACACCCGAATCGATGATCGCCACTGCCACACCGCCCGGATCCTTGCCTGCGGGCATTGCAGGCTCATTAACGCCGGCAAAGCCAGCTGAGGGAGCAAACGCAAAAGCGAGAAAGAGAATCTGGAAAAAATATCTCATAATCCAAGCCACTATCATTGACGATCAATCCAAGTCCATTGAGTATTTACAACTCATTGCAATCGTCGCTGTCCGGTTCTAACGTCAGCCCGGTCCGCAGGTTCCAGTGCCGCGATCGCAGAATTTTAAACATACCTACAATGCAGGGGCTTATGAGCCAAGACAATACAAGCTGGCCAAAAGAAATCCGGCTGAACGGCGATAAAAACAAGCTGAGTATCGGCTTCGATAATGGCAGCAATTTCGACTACCGGGCAGAATTTCTGCGCGTCCTGAGCCCGAGCGCGGAGGTTCAGGGCCACAGCCCCGATCAGCGCGTTACCGTACCGGGCAAGAGTGAAGTGCTTGTGAAAGCCATCGAACCTGTTGGAAATTATGCGGTTCGCATCGTGTTCGACGATGGCCACGATACGGGCCTCTATTCCTGGGAATATCTTCATGAGCTTGGTGAGGAGCAAGACACGCGCTGGCAGGAATATCTCGATGAACTGGAGGAAAAAGGGCTCAGCAGAACGCGCTAAGGTCCCAATTTGCCATTAACCTCACCGATTTACCTATCGCCCATACTTTTAAAACTCACGGTTACATCTTCTATTCTTTTCCGTTAATAATAGGCCTCACCGCAGGGCCGTACTAGGCTGTTTGCTCAGGCATCGGCACTGCGGAATTATTGTGTGAAGTATGTATAGGGAGGAGACAAATGCCATTTACCGTAACAGGTAGAGTTGTGGCACTCGTTGGAGTAGCAGCTCTTGGCGCCACACTCGTGACAGCCGACGTAAAAGCCAAAACCAAGTTTGTCAGCATCGGCACCGGTGGTGTTACAGGCGTGTACTATCCGACTGGCGGTGCGATTTGCCGTCTGGTCAACAAGAACCGGAAGAAGCACGGTATTCGCTGCTCGGTAGAGTCGACTGGCGGTTCCATCTACAACATCAACACCATTCGTGCTGGCGAGCTGGAATTCGGCGTTGCCCAGTCCGACTGGAATTACCATGCCTATAACGGCACAAGCAAATTTAAGGACAAGGGTGCGTTCAAGGATTTGCGTTCCGTCTTTTCCGTTCATCCGGAGCCTGTGACTGTTCTTGTACGCCGCGATTCCGGCATCAAGAATCTCACCGAGATCAAAGGCAAGCGCTTCAATATCGGCAATCCCGGATCTGGCACGCGCGGTACTTATGAAGTGTTCGAAGGTGCGATGGGCTGGAAGCGGTCCGACCTGAAGCTGGCCTCTGCCATGAAGTCAGCCGAAATGGCCGGTGCGCTGTGTGACAACAAGATCGATGGTTATTTCTGGCTAGTTGGACATCCGTCCGGCTCGACGGCGGAAACCGTTGCCTCTTGTAACGCTCTGATCGTTCCGGCGACTGGTCCGGAGATTGACAAGCTGGTCAAAGACAACTCTTTCTATCGCTATGCGACCATTCCGGGCGGCATGTATCCTGGTAACCCGAAAGACATCAAGACCTACGGCGTGGGCGCAACTTTCGTGACCAGCGCAAAAGTTCCTGATGACGTTGTCTACGAACTTGCCAAGGCCGTTCTGGGCAACATGGATGCCTTCCGCAAACTGCATCCTGCGTTCAAGAATTTGAAACCCTCGGAAATGATCAAGGACGGTTTGTCCGCACCTCTGCATTCGGGCGCAATCAAGGCTTATAAAGAACTGGGCCTGATGAAATAAGCTTGACTGGACTGTGATGGAGGGGCTTCGGCTCCTCCATTTTTTTCACATAGCTTCCATGGACAAGGCGCCAAGATCTGGCCGGGAAGCTAAGGATGATCTCGGGGAGGGCAAAATGGCCAAGTCCAAGGCGTCGAATGCGGCGGCTCAAAAAGAGAATGATACAGACGCGTCCGCGATGGTCGCCGATCTTGATACCGGTGCAAGAAATCCAACCAACTGGACAGGCCAACTGATTACAGCCGTCGCTCTCTTTTGGGCGGTTTTCCAAATTTATATCGCGTCCAACGTACCGTTCGTGCTCGCGGAAATCACGGGTTCGAACATATTTGTTATGAATTCCGACCAAACCCGGGCCATTCATTTGGCGCTGGCGCTGTTCCTGGCAGCGACCGCCTTTCCCATGTTCAAGAAATCCCCGCGAGACTATATCCCCTGGTATGATTGGGTCATCGCGCTCGCGAGTGTAAGCGTCTGCTTATATCTGGTTGTATTTCAAACTTCGATTGCGGAACGCTCGGGTCTGCCCACAACACCTGATCTGGTTGCCTCGGCGCTTGGCCTCATCCTGCTTCTGATCGCCACCTTCCGTTCGCTCGGGCTGCCACTGGTGATCGTGGCGTCTGTCTTCCTCATCTATGTGTTCTATGGAGACCGGAGTTTCATCCCCGATGCGATGCAGTGGAAGGGGGCGTCTTTCGGCAAGGCCATGTGGCATTTCTGGATGCAGACAGAAGGTGTGTTCGGTGTTGCCCTGGGTGTTTCAGCCTCCATGGTGTTTCTGTTCGTGCTGTTCGGCGCGCTGCTTGAGAAAGCGGGTGCCGGCAGCTATTTCATCAAGGTCGCTTTTGGCCTGATGGGCCATTTGCGCGGCGGACCGGCGAAAGCCGCCGTGGTGGCGTCAGCCGCAACGGGCCTGATTTCAGGGTCCTCGATCGCCAATACGGTGACGACGGGAACGTTCACAATTCCGCTTATGAAACGTGTGGGTTTCTCCGCCGAGAAGGCCGGTGCTGTTGAAGTGGCATCCTCGACCAATGGTCAGTTGACGCCGCCAGTGATGGGGGCCGCGGCCTTCCTGATGGTGGAATATGTCGGCATTTCCTATCTGGAGGTGGTGAAGCACGCCTTCCTGCCGGCCATCATTTCATACATTGCGCTGGTTTACATCGTTCATCTTGAAGCGTGCAAAATGGGTCTGGAAGGCTTGCAGCGTGATCGTGCACCCAGGACTGCTGTCCAGAAATTAATGGGCTTTGCCCTGAGCATTGCGATTGTCTCGGGCCTTGCGCTGGTCACCTATTACGGCCTGGGCTGGTTGAAGGTCGTATTCGGCGACTACACGGTTTATGGCATGGCAGTGGTCTTCCTGATCTCCTATCTGGGACTGATTTTCTGGGCTGCAAAATATCCTGATCTTGAAATCGATGATCCTGAAGCACCGCTTCTGGAGTTGCCGGAACCCGGCCCGGTGGCCAAAACAGGCTACTATTTTGCATTGCCTGTCGTGGTGCTGATCTGGTGCCTGATGATCGAGCGTTTCTCGCCTGGTCTGTCGGCTTTCTGGGCAACCATTGCCATGATCTTCGTTCTGATCACCCAACATTCCCTCAAGGCCTTTTTCCGTGGTAAGGGCGACCAGTTGATGGCTGGTCTGAAGCAAGGCTGGCGTGATCTGCTCGATGGTCTGATCTCCGGCTCACGCAACATGATCGGCATTGCCATCGCCACCGGCACCGCCGGCATCATTGTCGGCACCGTATCGCTAACCGGTGCGCATCAGGTTATTGGCGAGTTCATCGAGTTGATCTCCGCCGGGTCTCTGATCCTGATGCTGATCTTCGTGGCGCTCTTCAGTCTGGTGCTCGGCATGGGGCTGCCGACAACGGCGACCTATATCGTCATCACGTCCTTGATGGCGCCGGTGATTGTCTCGGTTGGCGCCAAATCGGGCCTGATCGTGCCGCTTATCGCGGTGCATATGTTCGTCTTCTATTTCGGGATATTGGCGGATGATACCCCGCCCGTTGGGCTGGCCGCTTTTGCGGCCGCGGCCATATCGAAAGGCGACCCGATCAAGACCGGCATCATAGGTTTCTCCTATGACGTGCGTACGGCGATCCTGCCTTTCCTGTTCATCTTCAACACGGATCTGTTGCTGATCAATGTGGGGTTGGCCAAGGGCATATTCGTGTTCGGGATGGCGACAGTGGCAATGCTGCTCTTCGCTGCCGCAACGCAAAACTGGTTCCTGACCAAGAGCAGGATATGGGAAAGCCTTGCCTTGATTCTGGTGGCTTTCACCTTGTTCCGGCCGGGCTTCTTCCTCGATGAGTGGAAAGAGCCTTTTGAGTTGAGGGAAACGGGGCAGGTTCTGCAGCTCGCTAATGATGCGAAAGCAGATGGAGTCGTCCGCATTCAGGTCAAGGGCGAGGATCAGTCTACTGGCAAGCTGATCATAACATCCGTTGAGCTACCGCTCGGCGCGAAAGAAGGTGATGGCGCGGCTAGACTTCTGAAGAATGCGGGCATCGAATTCCTCACCGAGGATGGCAAGACACTCGTCGAGAATGTGGAATTCGGCAAGTTCGCACAGAAAAAGGGTATCGATTTCGATTGGGAGGTGACCAAGCTAGAAGTGCGGGCCGACCGTCCGCCCAAAGAATTATTCTATACCCCGGCCTTGCTGCTGCTGGCACTCATCTGCTTCCTGCAAATCAAACGCAGGCGCGTGACCGGGCTGATCTAGACAGC
>CAXMMX010000009.1:0-3542 GCA_964194535.1 uncultured Alphaproteobacteria bacterium
TTTGTCTGGGACGGGCTCAGGACGCAACGTCTTGATCAGCCTTATATCCGCACACGAGGAAAACTCCGCCCGGCAAGCTGGGATGAGGCCTTCGCGGCGATTGCGAAAAAAATCAAACGGGGCAAAGGCAAAAAAATTGCCGCTATAGCCGGCGATCTGGCCGGCGCGGAAGAGATGTTCGCGCTGAAAAGCCTGATGACTAAAATTGGCTCGCCCAATATGGATTGCCGTCAGGATGGCGCCGCACTCAACCCGGCCAAAGGGCGCGGCAGCTATCTGTTCAATTCCGGCATCGCGGCTATCGATGAAGCGGATGCGATCCTGCTTATTGGCTGCGACCCGCGCAACGAAGCCGCAACACTGAACGCACGCATCCACAAGCGCTGGCGCTCCGGATTGTTGAAAATCGGCTTTGTCGGTCAGAAAACAGATCTCACCTACGACCACGACTATATTGGCGCAGAACCAGCGTCCCTGAAGTCTCTTGTTCAAGGCAAGCACCAGTTTGCCAAAACCCTGAATTCAGCAAAACGGCCGATGATTATCCTCGGCTCCAGCGCACTCGCACGCCGTGACGGCGCGAGCATCATGGCGCTGGCCGCCAAGCTGGCCACGGCGAGCGGAGTGGTGAAAAGAAACTGGAACGGCTTCAATGTGCTGCACCACGCAGCGTCACGGGTTGCCGGGCTTGATCTTGGGTTCCTGCCTGGTAAGGACGGTCTCGACACCTCAGGCATTTTAAAAGCCGCCAAGGCTGGCAAGCTCGACATTGTTTATCTCCTGGGCGCCGACGAAATTGACATGGCGGCCTTGAACAAAACATTCGTCATCTATCAGGGCACTCATGGCGACGCCGGCGCACATTACGCGGACGTCATTCTTCCAGGTGCCGCATACACTGAAAAAAGCGCGATTTACGTCAATACCGAAGGCCGGCCGCAAATGACCGAAAGGGCTGTCTTTCCTCCTGGCGATGCGCGTGAGGATTGGACCATTATCCGGGCCTTGTCAGCCCAACTGGACATGCCTCTCGAATATGACACCCTGGCGGAACTTCGCACGGCCATGTTCATCGATCACAACCATCTCGCGATGATTGATGAAATCATCCGCGACGACGCTTTCGATTTGAAAAAACTCACCGCTGGCTCTGCACGCATTGGAGAAAAGGCGTTTGGTCGCGGTGTTTCGGACTTTTACCTTTCCAACCCGATTGCCCGGGCCTCAGCCATCATGGGCGAACTGAGCGCCATGAAGTCAGGCCACACCGCGAAAGCGACCGGTACCGATGGCTGAGATATGGACCACATATATCTGGCCTTTTCTGGTCATTCTCACACACAGTGCGGCAGTGCTCATCATTCTGCTCGTCGCAATCGCTTTCCTGCTGCTGGCGGACCGGAAAATCTGGGCAGCGGTGCAGTTGCGGCGCGGACCCAATGTGGTTGGGCCCTTCGGGCTGCTGCAATCCTTCGCCGACATGCTGAAATTCGTCTTCAAGGAACCGATTATCCCGGCCAGCGCCAACAAGAGCGTGTTTTTGCTGGCGCCGCTGCTGTCTTCGGTGCTGGCCCTTTCCGCCTGGGCCGTCATCCCGGTCAATGAAGGATGGGCGGTTGCCAATCTGAACATCGGGATTCTTTATGTGTTCGCGGTTTCATCCCTCGAAGTATACGGCGTCATCATGGGCGGCTGGGCCTCGAACTCGAAATACCCTTTCCTCGGGGCGCTCAGGTCAGCGGCGCAAATGGTGTCCTATGAAGTCTCGATCGGATTTGTCATCATCACCGTGCTGCTGTGCGTCGGCTCGTTGAATCTCACTGACATCGTGTTGGCGCAAAAAGGCGAATACGGCATGTTCAACTGGTTCTGGCTGCCGCTGTTCCCGCTGTTCATCATCTTCTTTATTTCAGCATTGGCGGAGACAAACAGGCCGCCATTCGATTTGCCTGAAGCAGAGTCGGAACTCGTCGCCGGGTTCATGGTGGAATATTCCTCCACGCCTTATCTGCTTTTCATGCTGGGGGAATATGTCGCCATCGTCCTGATGTGCGCCCTCACCACCATCCTGTTTTTGGGTGGATGGCTGCCGCCCTTTGACGTGGCGCCCTTTAACTGGATGCCGGGCGTATTCTGGTTTGTCTTGAAAGTCTGCATGGTGTTTTTCATGTTCGCCATGGTCAAGTCGATTGTACCGCGCTACCGCTATGACCAACTGATGCGGCTGGGCTGGAAAGTTTTCCTGCCATTGTCTCTATTCATGATCGTTGCCGTGGCGTCGGTCCTTCATTTCTTCAACCTGGCGCCATGAACGAGAGGAGTGAGCAAAATGCGTAAAATTTTTCAAACTGCGAAATCCTTTCTCTTGCTGGAGTTCATATCCGCCTTCTGGCTCGGCATGAAGTATTTCTTCAAACCCAAGGCGACCGTGAACTACCCCTTCGAGAAGGGTCCGATCAGCCCACGCTTTCGCGGCGAACATGCACTCAGGCGCTATCCCAATGGCGAGGAGCGCTGCATCGCCTGCAAGTTATGCGAGGCGATTTGTCCCGCGCAAGCCATCACCATCGAAGCGGGACCACGGCGCAATGACGGTACGCGGCGCACGACCCGCTATGACATCGATATGGTCAAATGCATCTATTGCGGCTTCTGCCAGGAAGCCTGCCCGGTGGATGCGATTGTCGAGGGGCCGAATTTTGAATACGCGGTGGAGACCCGCGAGGAACTTTATTACGACAAGGACCGGTTGCTCGAAAATGGCGACCGGTGGGAGCGGGAAATCGCGAAGAACCTTTCTCTCGATGCCCCTTATCGTTAGGAAACTGGCCGTTAGGGATTTGGTAGCCAAAGAACAAGCACAGCGCATGAAACGGAAGAATAAATGCTGATCGCTGACGCCTTTTTCTACCTGTTCGCCACCACTTGCGTGGCTGCTGGGTTTATGGTGATTTCCGCGCGCAACCCTGTGCACGCAGTGCTGTTTCTTATCCTGGCCTTCGTTAATGCAGCTGGGCTTTTCATCCTTCTTGGCGCTGAGTTTATCGCCCTCATACTCGTGGTTGTCTATGTGGGTGCAGTGGCCGTGCTGTTCCTGTTCGTGGTCATGATGCTCGATGTGGACTTTTCTGAATTGCGCGCAGGTTTCCTGGCATATCTGCCCATTGGCGCGCTGATCGGGATCATTCTCCTGGTCGAACTCATTCTGGTATTCGGATCCTGGGTTATTACACCTGAGATTGCGGCGCATATCACAATGCCGGCGCCACCCATGAACGAGGTCTCGAACATCGAAGCGCTCGGGCTGATCCTCTACACCAAATATGTCTATTTCTTCGAGGCCGCCGGGGTGATTCTGCTGATTGCCATGATAGGAGCGATTGTTCTCACTCTTCATCACAAGGAAGGCGTCAAACGCCAGTCCATCGCTGCCCAGGTGGGCCGCAAGCGCGAAGAGTCCATCGAGGTACGCCATGTCGAACCGGGGCAGGGGCTGTAAGGGGGCCTAAGATGATGAGTGTCGGACTGCCACATTATCTCAC
>CAXMMX010000010.1:0-4131 GCA_964194535.1 uncultured Alphaproteobacteria bacterium
CTGAAGGAGGGGATGTGGGAATCAATGGCCAATGCCGAAGACGATCCCTTCACCAACAAGGCTATTCGCGGCCAGTATCCCCCCGGTTCGACCTTCAAGATGGTGACCGCGCTTGCCGGGCTCGAGGCCGGGGTCATCGACCTGAAGACGAAATTCCGCTGCTATGGCGGCTATTCCTATTCGAACGCCTATTTCGGCTGCTGGAGAAAGAGAGGTCATGGCGCAGTGTGGGTGCGCAGGGCGATCAAGGAGTCCTGCGACGTATTCTTCTATAACGTGGCCGAGCGCATCGGCATTACCAAACTCTCCGCCATGGGCCGCAAGCTCGGCCTCGGCCAGACCTATGAATTCGGCTTGCCGCTGCAAAAGCCCGGCGTCATGCCAACCCCGGGGTGGAAACGCGCCACCCTTGGCAAGCCCTGGTATGGCGGCGAGACGATCATTGCCGGTATCGGCCAGGGTTTTGTGCTCACCACACCCCTTCAGCTTGCCATTATGACCGCGCGTATTGCGACAGGACGCGAAGTCGTCCCGCGCATCGTACGCCCCAATCCGGACGAAAAGGTTGAATTGGCGAGGCCCCTGGACATCAAGCCGGAGCATCTGGCGGTTGTTCGCGAGGGCATGTGGGCCGTTGTTAATGAAGGCGGCGGCACGGCTGGCCGGGCGCGCATCTCCATTGCCGGTGTTGAAATGTCCGGCAAGACAGGAACGTCGCAGGTGAACACTGCGTCGAGCGGGCGCCGCAGCGGCTCTCTCAAATGGGAACAGCGGGACCATGGACTGTTTGTAGGTTTTGCTCCGGCTGATAATCCGCGTTACGCGGTTGCGGCCATCGTCGAACATGGCGGCAGCGGGTCTCGCGCCGCATCTCCGGTCGTACGCGATATCATGACCGCGCTGATTGAACGCGATCCGGTTTCCAGACCCACTTATGTTGCAAGCGATTCTTTACGCAAAACGGCTGGCGACAAACGCCGCCCGGGGGAGGGGTGAGATGTTTTCCGGCCCTCTTGAATCCCCAAGGTTGAGTTTCGGCGAAAAGCTGATCGCATTGAACTGGGTATTCGTAGTCCTCATCACCAGCCTTGTATGCGTAGGCGCGGCGGCGCTCTATTCGGTCGCCGGCGGCTCGCTCGATCCCTGGGCCGAGACCCATGTCATCCGCTATTGTCTCGGGCTCGGGCTGCTGTTTGCCGTTGCACTCACCGACATCAGGGTGTGGATGCGGCTTGCCTATCCGGTTTATCTGGTGGCGCTGGTTCTGCTGGTGGCTGTCCCGTTTTTAGGGGTGGATTCGGGCGGGGCGCAACGCTGGCTGCAAATGGGCAGCTTTAATTTCCAGCCAGCCGAACTCATGAAAGTTGCCCTGGTTCTGGGGCTGGCGCGGTACTACGAATGGCTGGCGCCGAAACATATGTCGAACCCGCTGGCGCTGTTGCTGCCAACCGCAATGATCGCGGTGCCCGTTGCTCTGGTGGTGATGCAGCCGGACCTCGGCACCGCGGTGCTGTATGCGGCCGTGGGCGGCGGGTTGCTGTTCCTGGCTGGAGCCAGCTGGATTTATTTCGTGTTCGGAATTACCGGTGTGGTGGGCGCGATACCGTTCATCTGGCAGTCACTGCATGACTATCAAAAAACACGCGTCATGACCTTCATCGACCCGGACAAGGATCCGCTCGGCGCAGGCTATCACATCCTGCAATCGAAGATCGCGCTGGGCTCGGGCGGCGTCACGGGCAAAGGCTATATGCAGGGTACGCAAAGCCAGCTCAACTTCCTGCCCGAAAAGCACACCGATTTCATTTTCACCATGTTTGCCGAAGAAATGGGCTTTGTCGGATCGATGAGCCTGCTGGCGGTGTATCTGCTGGTGCTGTTGGCCATCGTCTATATGGCGCTGCGCTGCTGCAGCCAGTTCGCCCGCCTTGTCAGCGCCGGTGTCGGCATCACCATGTTCGTCTATGTGTTTATTAACGTGGCGATGGTGATGGGGCTGGTGCCCGTGGTCGGCGTACCGCTACCGCTGGTGTCCTATGGCGGCACCTCGATGATCACATTGATGTTTGGTTTCGGCCTGGTGCTGAACGCCCATGTGCACCGCAAGGTCATGTTCAGGCCGCACGAGATCGGTATATTCTGACGGCGTTGAACGCGGTCTCACATAATTACACATGATTACACATATACCCTTAAAATCATTGTGTTTTTTTCATAATCTAGTGAGCATGAATGAATATGCGCGACCATCGGGCAGTAGTATAGAAGCCCTGCTATTTTCGAAATTACTCGGTCGATAAATTGTAGTACGTCCTATATATTAAAAGTGAAAATATTGTTCTGTGATGGCATTGCTGGAGCAATCCAGATGAAAGTAGTACTGCGGTTCTGGCAACGCCTTTTGTCCGCGATTTTTGTGATGCTCGTGGCAAGCACTTCTGCCAGCGCTGAGGGACTTGCCGGTAGTGAGTGGCGTCCCAGCCAGATAGGTTCATCTGCCGTACCTCCGCATACGGAACAGTTCATTCGATTCAAAGGCGACGGCAAGCTTACCAGGCATGGCGGCTGCAATCGCTTCTTTGGCCAATACAAGATTTTAGGAAACGAAATAAAAATGGGTCCCGTTGGCGCCACAAGGATGGCCTGCGCAAAGCCCATTATGGATTTGGAGATTGTGTTTTTTACGGTTCTGGAGACTGCAAAGACATTTCGCAGATACAAGGCGAGCCTTGTGTTGTTGGGCGCCGACGGTAAGGAGCAAGTGCGATTGGCCCAGACGGACCGGGATTGAAAACCGCTGACATCACTCAATTGGTTTCGGTTCAGTCTGTTTGGCTCAATTTTCGATGTGCTCATGACGATAGCTTGATAATGCCGGAGAGGGACAGTTGACGGGATTAAGTGTAAGTGAGTTGAATGGATCGGTACAAGATCTAGCAGGCACTGCTCGCCGGCGGGTCATAGCCTATCTGGGTGCCGGGGCGGGACTGACACTTTGTTATGCCTTGCTGCGGGGGGTGAGTTGGCAGGGCAGCGCCACATTGCATACGGTGATGGAAGCCGTAGCCACGCTTCTGGCCCTGACCGTGGGGGCGATGGCGCTGGTGCGATTCTACTCCAGGAAAAAAAATAGTTTCCTGTTCATTGGCGCGGGGTTTCTGGGCACGGCCTTTCTGGACGGCTACCATGCGCTCGTCACATCCGCCGCCTTCAAGCCTTTCATGCCAACCGATCTTCCGCATCTGATCCCCTGGAGCTGGGTCGCCTCACGGCAATTCCTTTCCGTGTTCCTATTCCTGAGCATTGTCGCCTGGCTGCGCGAGCAGCGGCTGGGCGAGAGCGGGCGGATCGGCGAATGGTCGGTCTATCTGTTCACGGGCGCCTTTACGCTGTTGAGTTTCACGTTTTTTGCCTTTGCGCCCCTGCCGCGCGCCTACTATCCCGAGTTGGTGTTTCATCGGCCCGACGAATTTCTTCCCGCCCTGTTCTTTCTCGCAGCGCTGGTTCTCTATTTGCGCAAGGGTAAATGGCGCCATGACATATTTGAACACTGGCTGGTGCTGTCACTGATTGTCGGTTTCGCCGGACAAGCGTTGTTCATGTCCTTCTCGGGTATGTTGTTCGACATGGAGTTTGATGTCGCTCACACGCTGAAAAAGGTGAGTTATGTCTGCGTTCTCACGGGCCTACTGGGGAGCATGTATTCAGTTTACCGGGATGAGGCCGAGCGTAGCGAAGCCATGGCGCAGGCAAAAGGCAAGGCAGAAGCCGCGCTTGCAGAACTCGCCTCCCACAAGATGGCCCTGGACGAACATTCCATCGTCGCGGTGACGGACATCAAGGGCACAATCACTTACATCAATGAAAAATTCTGCCAGATCTCCGGATACTCCCGCGAGGAACTGATTGGCCAGAACCACAGGATCCTGAATTCCGGCCATCATCCAAAAGCTTTCTTTGCCCGGATGTACAGGACCATCGCAAGCGGAAAGCCCTGGCATGGCGAGATAAAGAACCACGCCAAGGACGGTTCTCACTATTGGGTTGATACAACCATCTCACCGTTCAAAGATGCCAGCGGGAAAATCACTCAGTACGTCGCCATCCGGACCGATATCACCGGCAACAAGA
>CAXMMX010000011.1:0-7039 GCA_964194535.1 uncultured Alphaproteobacteria bacterium
CGCACCAGGGCCTGAGGTCACCAGAACAACGCCCGGCTTGCCGGTCGAGCGCGCATAGCCTTCAGCGGCATGCACCGCGCCCTGCTCGTGACGCACCAGAATATGCTGGACCTTATCCTGCTGGAAAATCTCGTCATAGATCGGCAATACGGCGCCGCCCGGATAGCCGAACATATGCTCAATCCCCTGATCGGCAAGTGCCTTCAGGACTATCTGCGCACCTGTCATTGTGCGTGCCATTTGCCCCTCGCTCCGTTCGCATTGCCGCGGCCTGATTGCCTGCCCGGCTTAATCATCTCTCAAATCACCAAAAAACAGACCGGCGCATGCAAGCCCGGCCACAGTTCGACAGCATTGCCCGGCAGCATTTCGGACCGGCGGCGAACCCTATCCCCGCGCGGGTTAAGGGTCAACAGTCAAACATCAATAAATGAAATAATTTTTGCCAATATACTTTCTGAATCTTTCACAAATATGCGATTCCACGCAATCATATTACTTTTGGCCCATGTCAGCTGGCGTTTGGCATATCGCCTCGTTTCGGTCTTGGCGCGGGCAATAGCCTCTTCCCGTTCAATATCTCCCTTGAGCATGGCCATCAGTGGTTTGACCCCGAGAGCACGCATGACCGGCAGCTCGAGATCGAGCTTTTGCGCGCCAAGCAATTTCACTTCTTCCAGCGCGCCTTCCTCAAGCATCGCATCAAAGCGGTTGTCGATACGCTCATAAAGAGCCTCGCGCGGCGGCTCGACAAAGACACGCGCGGCCTGCTCCTCTCTCAAAAGCGGTTTGCCGGGCTCAGCGTGCCAGCGCGCCAACGAGTGACCGGTTGCATCGAACACTTCGAGCGCACGGATCACGCGCTGCGGGTCGGACGGTCTGAGACGTGCGGCCATCTGGGGATCGCGTTCGCTCAGCAGAGCGTGCAATTGTTCCGCGCCCTTCTCGCGGGCCATGTCTCGCCAGTGCTTGCGCACGTCGTCAGGAATATCGGGAACAGGTGAAAGCCCCTCGAGCAGCGCCTTGAAATAAAGCCCCGTACCGCCGGTAATGATGGGTATCCGCCCCTGGCGCCCGGCATCGGCAATGGCGCCCTTCACATCCTCCAGCCATTGACCCACGGAATAAGCGTTTGCCGCGGGCACAAAACCGTAGAGCGCATGGGGTACGCGGGCCGCATCTTCATCGTTCGGGCGCGCACTCAAAATCCGCAAATCGGAATAGACCTGCATGGAGTCGGCGTTGATGATGACGCCGCCAAGTCTTTCGCCAAGCGCCAGCGCCGCGGCCGACTTGCCGCATGCCGTTGGCCCTGCAATAAGAATGACGCGATGGTTGGACATGGGGCTTAAGTCCTAGGTCATGAATTCATAAATGTCGTGCGTTTTTACGTGTTTCCCGCTGGAGGACAAGATGGCCCAACTTGCACGCCGCGCGTGGGTTCCGGAGAATTGCGAAGATTATATCCAGAGCCTCGCGCAGACTTGCGCGGCGTTGGACCTTCAGGGTATCGAGGACGAAATTTCGCGCCTCATCGAGGAAAACCTCGAAATCCATGAGCGTGAGTGCGTCAATCTCAACCCGGCCACAAACACCATGAACCCGAAAGCCGAAGCGGTGTTGTCAATGGGTCTCGGCGCGCGGCCCTCGCTTGGCTATCCGGGTGACAAATATGAAATGGGCCTTGAAGCGATTGAGCGCATCGAGGTGATAGCGGCGGAACTGGCGGCGGAAGTATTCGGCGCGCGCTTTGCTGAAATCCGCGTCGGTTCGGGCGCGCTGGCCAACCTCTATGTCTTCATGGCGACGACGAAGCCCGGCGACCCGATCATTGCCCAGTCAGCCGACATTGGCGGGCATATCACGCACCACGCGGATGGCGCGGCAGGACTGTACGGGCTTGATATCAGCGCCGGCCCGGTTGATGCGGAAAATTACACGGTCGATCTCGATGCGTTGCGCAAACTTGCCAAAAAGACAAACCCCAAACTCATCACCATCGCCGGCAGCCTCAATCTTAACCCGCACCCGGTGCGCGAGGTGCGCGGGATCGCCGACGAGGTGGGTGCCTGGCTGCTCTACGACGCCGCCCATCTGTGCGGCATGATAGCCGGCCATCAATGGCAGCAGCCACTGGAGGAAGGTGCGCATATGATGACCATGAGCACCTATAAGAGCCTCGGCGGACCCGCCGGTGGTCTCATCGTTACAAACGAAGCGGAACTTGCCGAACGCCTCGACGCCATCGCCTACCCCGGCCTGACCGCCAATTTCGATGTCGCCCAATCAGCCGCCCTTGCCATCACCATGCTCGACTGGAAAGAGTATGGGAAGGCATATGCGGAAGAAATGGGCCACAGCGCCAGAGAGCTGGCACAAGCGCTGGCGGACGAAGGCGCACCGGTATTCGCAGCGGACAAGGGTTTCACACAATCCCATCAATTCGCGCTGGAGGCCGCCTCGTATGGCGGCGGCCAGACGCTTGCCAAGACACTGCGCCGCGCCAATATCCTCTCTTGCGGCATTGGCCTGCCCCTGCCTGGCGTTGATGGTGACGTGAACGGACTTCGCATCGGCACACCGGAGATTGTGCGCTGGGGCATGCGCGCAGATGATATGCCGGAACTGGCGAAACTGCTGGCGCGCGTCGTCGTGCATGAAGAAGCGCCCGACAGCGTTGCCAACCATGTCACGGCCTTTCGCAAACGCTTCGATACTCTGAAATTCATCCGATAAACGAGCCGGTGCCCCTTTGACCCACGTCCTGACATTGATTGCCGGCGCGGCTGCTCCGCCCCTTGACGACGCCGGCATTGAAGCTACGCGTGCCGTGCTGCCTGAACCTGGTGCAACCACATGGCTTTATGAAGGTAAAGCCTGTGATATTGCCTTCAGGCCCGATGCAGATGCCGTGAACACGCAGATCGTGGATGCGGTTCGCGAAGCGCTTCAGGGCGCGCCCATTGATATTGTCAGCCAACATGCCCGGAACAGGCGCAAACGCCTGCTCGTCGCCGACATGGACTCAACGCTGATCGGCCAGGAATGCATCGATGAAATCGCTGACTATGTGGGCTTGAAGCCAAAAATCTCCGCCATCACCGAGCGCGCCATGCGCGGCGAGCTGGAATTCGAATCGGCGTTGCGTGAGCGCGTCGCCCTGCTCAGGGGCGTGGATGAGAGCGCTCTCCAATCCATATTCGACAAGCAAATCACATTAAATCCGGGGGCGCGTACTCTTGCCCGCACCATGGGCGCCAATGGCGCCACGACAGTCATTGTGTCAGGCGGTTTTACATTCTTCACCACCCACGTCGCACAAGGCGCCGGGTTCGACGCCAATCATGCAAACATCCTTGAGATATCAGAGGGGAAACTCACCGGCCATGTCATTGAGCCGATCCTGGGCCAGCAGGCCAAACTCGATGCTTTGCTCCGGTATCGCGAGAAACTCAAACTCGCGCATGACGAAACCCTCGCCGTGGGCGACGGCGCCAACGATCTCGCGATGCTTATGGAAGCGGGTTTGGGCGTGGCCTACCACGCGAAACTCATCGTCGCCGCCAAGGCCCATGCCCGTATCGATTATTGCGACCTGACAGCCCTGCTGTTCGCCCAGGGCTATGCCCGCGATGAATTTGTAGAGAATTAGACCGCACCTCCATTGGCAGCGCAGACCCTCAATTACTTGTCCTCGACCGCCACCGCGACAAAGCGTAAATTGCCTTTCGTATCGGCAATCAGAAACAATACGGATTTACGGCCCGACTTCCTGGCCGCATCGACCTGGGTCTTGACCTGTTCAGGTGAAGTGACCTTGGCGCCCTTGACCTCGACAATAACATTGCCGACCACAATCTGCTTTTGCGCGGCGTTACTTTCCGGATCTATCTCGGTGATGACGACGCCGATAATATTTTTCCCGATCTCGTATTTGGCTCTCAACTTATCGCTCATCGGAGAAATGGAGAGACCAAGCAGGGATGTTTTTTCCAGGTCTTCTGTATTATTCTTTTCGGCAGCCGCTATTTTCTGGCTTTTCGGCAGCCGGCCAATGGTTACCTTGAGCGTTTTTTTCTTGTCATTGCGCAGGATCACGACTTCAGCCGCCTTGCCAATCGAGGTGCGAGCGACCAGCCGCGGCAGGCTGCGCATGCTTTCAACTGCAGATCCGTCAAATGTCAGTATAACATCGCCTACCTCGATACCGGCCTCGGCAGCGGGACTGTCAGGCGTGACACTGGCGACAAGGGCGCCCATAGACTTCTTCATCCCCAGACTGTCAGCGATGCTGTCTGTGACCGTCTGAATGCGCACACCGAGCCAGCCGCGCCGGGTTTCGCCAAAGCGGCGCAACTGATCGATGACGTGGAGCACGGTTGCCGAAGGCACGGCGAAGCCGATGCCGATGGAGCCGCCGGTCGGTGAAATGATGGCGGTGTTCACGCCGATAACCTTGCCGTCCATGGAGAATAGCGGCCCGCCGGAATTGCCCCGGTTGATCGCCGCGTCGGTCTGGATGAAATCGTCATAGGGGCCTGAATTGATATCGCGCTTCTTGGCGGAGATGATGCCGAGCGTCACGGTGCCGCCGAGGCCGAAAGGATTGCCGATCGCCATCACCCAGTCTCCGACCCGCATCTTGACGGAATCGCCGAACTCAAGCGCCGTGAGGGGCTTGCCCGGCTCTGGCGTAACCTTCAGCAGGGCGATGTCAGTCTTGGGATCGGTTCCCACAATCTTATCGATTTTCAGCTTTGTATTGTCGCTGAAATTGACATAAATCTCATCGGCTCCGTCGATCACATGATTGTTGGTGACGATGAGACCACTCGCATCGATCACGAAACCCGAACCCAGGGAATTCACCCTCCGCGGGCGATCGGGACGTTGCTGACGGTTGAAGAAATCCTCGAAGAAATCCTCGAACGGCGAACCCTTTGGAACCTTCGGAAGCGGAATTCCCTGGCTGCCCTTGAGCGTCTGGGTGGTGGAGATGTTGACGACCGCGCCCTGCAGCTTTTCCGCCAAATCGGCGACTGATTGAGGTCCGCGAACCTGGGACACTGCACCCGGCGCCATGGCGAAAATCAACACAAGAACACACGCGGCAGCAAATCCTGCGATCCAGTTGCGCCCTGGCGCATTGATATGCATGGAAGCGCGAAATACCGCTGCGACTGGACTCGTGATGCTTGTTTTCATGAACCGGCTTTCCGACATTTTATTACACGTTACCCAATTCCATTGGGCGCATATAATTTTGTATCTCTCTTGAATATTAGCGCAAACTTTCATTGCCGCGCTCATCTATCTTGCCCGGCACGATAGTTTGAACGCACATTCTTACCCTAACCTTTCACCAGCCAGACGATGAGCACACCCAGCGCCACCGCGGACGCGCCTGTCATACGCAGGCTCGACTCCGGCATCTTCGAGGCCAGCTCGAGCATACGTTGTCCGAACGCCGGCGCCATGGCCCATAGCAAGCCTTCAATGACAAGAACAAGCCCGATGGCGACCAGCAAATCACTCATTACTGGCCAGGTTTTTTATCTTTCTGGCGACCGAATGGGTCTTTTAGATAACGGAAGAACTCACTATCTGGCGTCAGGACCAGCGTGGTATCGTTCCCCTTGAGGCTTCTGGGATAGGCCTGCATCGACCGATAAAAGGTAAAGAACTCCGGATCGCGCGTGAACGCATCAGCAAAAATCTTGTTGCGCTTGGCATCTCCCACCCCGCGGATGATTTCCGATTCCCGCTTGGCCTCGGATACCATTGTAACGGCCTCGCGTTCGGCTTCGGCGCGAATACGCCTGCGGGCCGCATCACCGATAGCGCGCAATTGGGCAGCTTCGGCAAAACGTTCCGCGTTCATGCGGTCATAGGTGTCCTTGAGAACATCCGACATCAGATCGGTACGGCGGATGCGGACGTCGACAATGTCGACACCAAGAGACAGGGCTTCACCACGTACCTGATCACGAATTTCCGTCATCATGGCAGCCCGGTCCTTCGACAATGCGGAGGCGAAGCTGCGCTTTCCGTAGGTCTGGCGTAGCGCGGAGTCGAGCCTGGTTTCGAGCCTGTCACGAACCTGGTTCAGGTTGGCTTGCGCCGTCTCTCTGAACTTTTTTGCATCGATTATCTTGAGCATGATGATGGCATCGACATTGTAGCGCCGCCCATCGATGACCTGAATGCTCTTGTCCAGGCTTTCGAAGAACAACAGTCTGTCCTCGACATAGACGAGTTCTTCGACGATCGGCGTTTTGAAGTACAGTCCGGGCTTCACAACGGTCCGCTGGATTTGACCCAACCGGATCACTATCGCCTTCTCGCGCTCAGTGACAATGAAAACAGACGAGTAAACGACAAAGACACCAATCGCCAGAATGACCAGGAGAAGGGCTTTAATTCCGCTGCGCATTATTGGCCTCCTGTATTGGATGTTGAGTTGGCACGGCTTTGTTTCCTGATTTCGGGCAGCGGCAGATAGGGAATCACTCCCGTGCCGCCACCACCCTGATTGGGCTCGATAATCACCTTGTTGGTGTTCGCATAGACTTCTTCAAGAGTTTCCAGGAAGAGCCGCTGACGAGTCACGTCCTTGGCCTTGGAATATTCATCGTAAACAGAGATAAAGCGCTGCGCCTCACCGTCTGCCTCATTGACTACCCGCGCCTTGTAGGCCTTGGCGTCTTCGACGATTTTCGATGATTCACCGCGGGCTTCACCAAGCAGCTTGTTGCGGTATGATTCAGCTTCACGAATAAATTTGTTCTGGTTCTGCTCGGCGCGCTGCACTTCCTCGAACGCATCGATCACCGCTGGAGGCGGGTCGGCTTTCTCAAGCTTCACGCCGTTAATGCGGATACCTGCTTCATAGGAATCCAGCGTGCCCTGGATGAGGGCCAGTACCTGGTTCTGCGCTTCCAGACGCCCTTGCGTACGAATTTGATCGCCCGCGGTACGGCCGACGATCTCGCGCATGGCGCTTTCCGCCACAACAGTCACGAGACGTTCAGGATTGCGC
>CAXMMX010000012.1:0-4991 GCA_964194535.1 uncultured Alphaproteobacteria bacterium
ACCCTCTGCGGCTCTATCGCGGAGCCAGCGCTAAAGAATACGAGGAACGCAACTATGGCTTTTCGTGGTCAACGCATCGAAACATCGCGTGGAATTTTGCAGCCCAGAGGCAGAAGGCTATCCCCGCCGTCGTCCTAGAAACGCTCGCTCCAGCCAATGCGATACTGCTCAAGCGCGAGGTTGAGGGCCATTGCGATGAAGGCGAGGTTGTCGTGGACCCGTTTCGCTTGGAGACGGTCCAATGTGTCGAGCGCCTGCCAAAACACGACACAGGCTCTTAGGAAATGAAGGGGTCAGCATTGCGCTGGCCTCTTTTTTGCTCAATTTTTTTCTTGGCAACAAAAATGCGACAAAAAATGAGCCGCTCAGATGGCCTCAAAATACTCCGTTTTTAGTGCAACAAAATGGTGACAAAAGGTGGTAAAGTCCCTTTAAAACTGCCAAATATTGGTGCAATAATGCGGACTTTCGATACGCAGGTCACCGGACTCGATACACTAATTCTCAACTACACCCGCTCGTCCCGCCGCAGGTGTCGCACTTCAGACAGGTGCCGTTACGCACCAGCGTGAAGTTGCCGCATTCGCCGCAGGCCTCACCCTCATAGCCCTTCACGCGGGCTTCCAGGATCATGTCGCTAGCGCTTCGCTCCGCAAAACCAGGGCCAGCAGAGGTGGCGGCGGCTGGAGGGGAGAGCACCTCTCGGGCCGCCGCCGCAGCACCGAGGCTGCGCGGCTGCGGTGGCAAATTATCGGACGCTAGGGAGGAACTCGTGTCTTGGGATACGCCCGATGCAATTGCACGTGCCGCTACCGCACTTGCCTCGGCGGACTGCTCCGCCACCACGACCAGCTTGTTGAGCTGGCCGCGGGTAAAGCCGTGAGAAACAAACTGAGCTGCCGTCTCTTCCTGAGCCGTTCCCTCCCTGACGCCTTTGCCAAGCGCCGTGGAGCTAATGTCCGCCGGGTCCACATGGGCCAGTTCATGGCGGTCGAGATAGGAGACGGCCAGCTCGCGGAAGATATAGTCGAGGATCGACGTCGCGTTCTTGATGGCCGCGTTGCCCTGCACCAGACCCGCCGGCTCAAAGCGGGTGAAGGTGAAGGCATCGACGAATTCTTCCAGCGGCACGCCATATTGCAGGCCGACGGAGATGGCGATGGCGAAATTGTTCATGAGCGAACGGAAGGCCGCGCCCTCCTTGTGCATATCGATGAAGATTTCACCAAGGCGCCCGTCTTCATACTCACCGGTATGCAGATAGACCTTGTGGCCGCCGACGATCGCCTTTTGGGTGTAGCTCTTGCGCCGGTCGGGCAGGCGCTCGCGGGCGACGGTTTCGCGTACGCGCTCCACGATATGTTCAACAATGCGTTCGGCGGCGACTTCGGCGCGCTGGGCGGCCGGCTGGTCGCTGGCGATGGCTTCGAGCGTTTCGTCTATCTCGTCCTCATCCTGTCCCAGCACCTGCGAGTTGAGGGGTTGCGAGAGTTTCGAGCCGTCGCGATACAGCGCGTTGGCTTTTAGCGCGAGGCGCCAGGAGAGCGTGTAGGCCTCCTTGCAGTCCTCGATGCTGGCGTCGTTCGGCATATTGATGGTTTTTGATATGGCGCCCGAGATGAAGGGCTGGGCCGCGGCAATCATGTGGATGTGGCTTTTCGCAGACAGGTAGCGCTTGCCGGTGCGTCCGCACGGGCTGGCGCAATCGAACACGGCCAGATGCTCCTCCCGCAAGCCCGGTGCGCCTTCCAGAGTCATCGCCCCGCAACAGGCCGTATTGGCCGTTTCTATGTCCAATTTTGAAAAACCGATTTCGCCAAGCAGATCAAAATCCGGTGCGTCGAGGCGCGCTGCGTCGAGCGCCAGCGTCCCGGTGCAGAATTCCTCGCCCAGCGTCCATTTGTTGAACACGAACTTGATGTCGAAGGCTGTGCCAAGCGCGGCCTCAATGGCTGCGATTTTCTCATCGGTGAAGCCTTTTTCTCTCAAGGCCTCATGGTTGACACCCGGCATCTCTTTCAGCGTGCCGTGACCCACCGCGTAGTCGATGATGCCGGTAATGGTGTCCTGGTCATAGCCGAGGGTCTTGAGCGCCTGTGGCACGGTGCGGTTGATGATCTTGAAATATCCGCCGCCGGCGAGCTTCTTGAACTTCACCAGGGCGAAGTCCGGTTCGATACCGGTGGTGTCGCAATCCATCACCAGGCCGATGGTGCCGGTGGGCGCAATAACACTCGCCTGCGCATTGCGGAAGCCATGCTCGCTGCCAAGCTCCAGGGCGCGGTCCCAGGCTTGTATTGCGTGAAGTACGAGCCGCTTGTCGGGGCACGACTTATGGTCGAGCGGCACCGGCGCGGTGGCGAGCTTTTCATACCCGTCCCCCTTACCATGGGCGGCGCGGCGATGGTTGCGGATGACGCGCAGCATGTGCTTCGCATTCTTCTTGTGGCCGGGGAAGGGGCCAAGCTCGCCCGCCATCTCGGCGCTTGTGGCGTAGGAGACGCCGGTCATCAGCGCGGAGATGGCGCCGCAGATGGCGCGTCCTTCATCTGAATCATACGGAATGCTGCTGGCCATCAGCAGTCCGCCAATATTGGCGTATCCAAGGCCGAGGGTACGGTAGTCATAGGAGAGTTCCGCGATCTGTTTCGATGGGAACTGGGCCATCAGCACGGAGATTTCGAGCACGAGCGTCCACAGCCGCACGGCATGCTCATAGGTCTCCACGTCGAAGCTGCCATCCTCGTTCCGGAACGTCATCAGGTTCAGCGAGGCCAGGTTGCAGGCCGTATCATCCAGGAACATATATTCCGAACACGGGTTGGAGGCGCGAATCTCGCCACTGGCTGGGCAGGTGTGCCAGTCATTGATGGTGGTGTGGAACTGGATGCCGGGATCGGCGCACGCCCACGCGGCATGGCCAATGCTTTCCCATAAATCGCTTGCCTGTATCGTCTCGGCGGTTTTGCCGTCAGTGCGGTTGATCAGCTTCCATTCCCCGCCAGATTCTACGGCCTGGAGGAATTCGTCGTTCACGCGCACCGAATTGTTCGAGTTCTGGCCCGATACGGTCAGGTAGGCTTCTGAATCCCAGTCCGTGTCGTAGGTCTGGAATTCGATTGCTTCATAGCCCTGGCGCGCAAACTGGATCACCCGCTGGATGGTGTTGTCCGGCACCAGTGCTTTTCGTGCGGCACTGATTTCACGCTTCAGCGCCGGATTTTTTTTCGGCACGAAGCAATCGTCACCATCGGCATCGCAATTGACGCAGGCGCGCATGACCGCGCTCAGCTTTTCTGCGCAAATCTTCGATCCGGTGACGAGAGCCGCAACCTTCTGTTCCTCCACCACCTTCCAGTTGATGTATTTCTCGATATCGGGGTGATCGACGTCGACAACCACCATCTTTGCCGCGCGCCGTGTCGTGCCGCCTGACTTGATGGCGCCGGCGGCCCGGTCGCCGATCTTCAGAAAGCTCATCAGGCCCGATGATTTTCCACCCCCCGAAAGCGGCTCATTCTCGCCGCGCAGATGCGAAAAGTTCGAGCCCGTGCCCGAGCCATATTTGAACAGGCGCGCTTCGCGCACCCATAAATCCATGATCCCGTTCTCATTCACCAGATCATCTTCGATGGACTGGATGAAACAGGCATGTGGCTGGGGGTGCTCATAAGCCGTCCTGGAGAGCCGCAACTCACCGCTTGTGTGGTCGACATAGAAATGGCCCTGGCTTGGCCCGTCGATGCCATAGGCCCAGTGGAGGCCGGTATTGAACCATTGCGGGGAGTTGGGGGCCGCCATCTGCATGGCGAGCATGTAGCGGTGTTCGTCATAGAAAGCGCGGGCGTCTTGTTCGGACGAAAAATAACCACCCTTCCAGCCCCAATAGGTCCATGTGCCTGCGAGACGGTCAAATATCTGGCGGGCATCGGTTTCGCTGGAGGTGCGCTCCGACTCGGGGAGTTTTTCGAGCGCGGCTTCGTCGGCAACCGAGCGCCACAGCCATGACGGGACGGTGTTTTCCTCAACTTTTTTCAGGCGGGCTGGAACACCGGCCTTGCGGAAATATTTCTGCGCCAGAATATCGGCTGCAACCTGGCTCCATTGTTTGGGAACCTCAAAATTTTCAAGCTGAAACACGATCGATCCATCGGGATTGCGGATTTCGCTGGCCGTCTCCCGGAATTTGATCGCCTCATATGGGGATTTGTCCTCTGTTGTAAATTTCCGCTCAATACGCATTTCTTCCCATCTCCAAAAATATCCTGAATGCACGTGCTGGCGCGCTCAGGCGGTTGCCCAATAAGGCCCCTGTAATCTCTCGTTTGTTACGTCCCCGTCCGGAGCTGTTGCGCTCCTTGATTTTTATGCGTTTTCTCTCAACGGAAACGGCAATGAGCCGTACGGCAATACCGTCCCTCCAACCCGTTCGCATTCCCCTGAATGAGAGGAAAAAGCCACGGCGAACCGGAAGTATTTCAACGCGGTGCTTGCCCGTTCAGAGAACACCGGGCGGCGTTTGCCCGGCGAAACTCCAAAGTCACCCGATTCTGCTTCCGCGTCAAGATATAGTATGAGGAGGGTTAACACACCCCTAAATGTGGTATGGATGCGCAAAAACCCTCGTGCACCAAAAGGTGTACAAATAGTGGAAAACCTGAGGATAAACTGGACTAAACTGCTTGAGAAATACTCGAAACCGCGGACCGCGAAGCGCAGTGTTCGCGCATCGACCTTACACCGATTCGAAAGCCCGTAAACAGGGAAGCAATTGGCGGCTTAAATTATTTTCCAGTGACAGGAGAATCCACCGTTAACGCGATCATTGGACCTGTTTTTGCCATTTTTAGTGTGGAAAAATAGTGCAAAAAGTGCACGTTTAATCCCTGGAGGCGCCGCAGCAAATGTGACACTGTTCGACGCAAGGTCATACGCGACATTTATGAGTTCATGACCTGGTTCCGGCAGGAGCAAACCAGGGCAGATGCCGA
>CAXMMX010000013.1:0-10546 GCA_964194535.1 uncultured Alphaproteobacteria bacterium
GATCTCGTAGCACTTGCCGCCGCCGGGGGTGGACACCTCCACGGTATCTCCCTTGGACTTGCCGATGAGGGCCCGGGCTATGGGCGACGTGATGGAAATTTTCTTTTCTTTCACGTCCGACTCGATCTCGCCGACGATCTGATACTTGACCTTCTGCTCGGTATCCTCGTCGATCAGCGTGACAGTGGCGCCGAATTTGATCTGGGTGCCCGACAGCTTCGACACGTCGATCACGTCAGCACGGGTGAGTTGGTCTTCCAGATGGTTGACGCGTGCCTCGGTCAGGCCCTGTTCTTCCTTGGCGGCATGATATTCCGCATTTTCCGAAAGGTCGCCATGGGCGCGCGCTTCGGCGATCGCCGCAATAATGCGCGGACGGTCCACAGTCTTGAGTTGCTTGACTTCTGCCTCTGCCGCTGCGTAACCTTCGGCAGTCATTGGCACTTTTTCCATCGTCGTTTCCATATTTTATGCCGGGTTCCGGAGCCCCCCGGATCGGCATTTAGTTCTGGTCCGGCAAGTATGCGGGCCGCAAACTTTTTCGCAAGGCGGCCAATCATACCACCCGGTTTCAGCTAGTTCTGTTCAGAAACGTAGCTTTGAAGCGGCGCGACTTTCAAACTGTCAGCTCTTACGGCCTCGATTGCTCTTGTCACGGCCATCGCACCTTGAAGTGTTGTATAATAGGGAATGTGATAGAGCAAGGCCGTGCGCCGGAGCGAGGTGCTGTCAGCAAGGGCCTTGGCGCCTTCAGTGGTGTTGAAAACGATATCAACTTCGCCATTTTTCATAGCGTCGACCACATGCGGGCGCCCTTCCAGTACCTTGTTGACCTTCTTGCAGGGGATGCCATGACTTTCCAAATGGCGCTTGGTGCCGCCGGTGGCGATCACCTTGAAGCCGATCTCCAGCAGGGCGCGCAGCGGGGATACAATGCCCTCCTTGTCCGCATCCCTGACGGAGACAAATACGGTGCCAGATGTCGGCAGGTTGGCGCCGGCGCCGAGCTGGCTTTTTGCAAAGGCCGTCGCATAGTCGGTGTCGATGCCCATAACCTCACCGGTTGAGCGCATCTCGGGACCAAGGATTGGATCGACACCGGGAAATCTCGCGAACGGGAACACCGCTTCCTTGACCGCGATATGGTTGAACTTGCGCTTCTCAAGCTCCATATCGGCCAGCTGCTCGCCGGCCATGAGCCGGGCTGCAATGCCGGCGACGGGAATGCCGACCGCCTTGGCGACAAAGGGGACGGTACGGCTGGCGCGCGGGTTGACTTCGAGTATGAAAATTTCACCGTCCTTGATGGCGAATTGCACATTCATCAGGCCAACCACACCCAGCGCCTTGGCCAGCGTTTTACTCTGCTGTTCGAGTTCGGCGATGACTTCATCGGCAAGGCTGTGCGGCGGCAGCGAACAGGCGCTGTCGCCTGAATGAACGCCGGCCTCCTCGATATGCTCCATGACACCAGCCACGAATACATCGGCGCCGTCGGCGAGAGCATCGACATCTACTTCGATTGCATCGCGCAAATAGCTGTCGATCAGCACCGGGCTGTCGCCCGAGACGACCACCGCTTCAGAGATATAGCGGTCGAGCTGCGGGTGATCATGGACGATTTCCATCGCCCGTCCGCCCAGCACATAGGAGGGGCGGATGACGACGGGAAAGCCGATTTTCTCGGCAATCGCCTTTGCCTCTTCCGCACTGCGGGCGATGCCGTTGCGCGGCTGGGTCAGCTTCAGCTCTTCAATGAGCGCCTTGAAGCGGTCGCGGTCTTCAGCCAGGTCAATGGCATCGGGGGAGGTGCCGAGTATCGGTACATTTTCCCGCTCCAGCGCGGCCGACAGCTTGAGAGGCGTCTGTCCGCCAAACTGGACGATGACGCCCTTGAGCGTGCCTCTGGTCTGTTCCGTGCGCACGATTTCCAGCACATCCTCTTCCGTGAGCGGTTCGAAATAAAGCCGGTCGGAAGTGTCGTAATCGGTGGAGACGGTTTCGGGATTGCAGTTGACCATGATGGTCTCGAAGCCTGCATCGGAGAGCGAAAACGCCGCGTGGCAGCAGCAATAGTCGAACTCGATGCCCTGGCCGATGCGGTTCGGTCCGCCGCCGAGAATGATAATTTTTTCACGCTCCGAAGGATCAGCCTCACACGATGGCGCGCCGGAAAGGCCGGTCTCGTATGTGGAGTACATATAGGCGGTTGGCGAGGCGAACTCCGCCGCGCAGGTATCGATGCGCTTGTAAACCGGGTACACGCCTGCTTTGGCACGCCGGGCCGTAACGTCGCGTGCGCTCATGCCGCTCAGCTCGCCCAGCCGTTCATCGGAAAAGCCCATGGCTTTCAGGCCGCTCAGCGACGCGGTATCTTCAGGCAGGCCCTCGGCGCGGACTTTGGCTTCCATATCGACGATATGCTGGATTTGATCGATGAACCACGGGTCGATCCTGCACGATTCATGGATTTGTTCCTGGTCCACACCCAGCCTCAATGCCTGCGCCACCTGAAGCAACCGGTCCGGCGTCGCTTCACTCAGGATTGCGCGCACGACATTCTTGTCGTCGCCTTCGCCGAAACCCTCAAACGTCACATCGTTGAGGCCGGTTAGTCCTGTCTCCATGGAGCGCAGCGCCTTTTGCAGGGATTCCGCAAATGTGCGGCCAATGGACATGGCCTCGCCAACCGACTTCATCGAGGTGGTGAGATTGGGTTTCGCACCGGGGAATTTTTCGAAAGCGAAGCGCGGGATTTTGGTGACCACATAGTCGATGGTCGGTTCAAAGGAGGCCGGGGTCGCGCCGCCGGTTATGTCGTTTTCAAGCTCATCCAGCGTGTAGCCAACCGCGAGCCGCGCCGCGACCTTGGCGATGGGGAAGCCGGTTGCTTTCGAGGCCAGCGCGGATGAACGCGAAACGCGCGGGTTCATCTCGATAACCATAAGCCGGCCATTTTCCGGATTGATCGCGAACTGGACGTTCGACCCGCCCGTCTCCACGCCGATTTCGCGCAACACCGCGATGCTCGCATTGCGCATGATCTGATATTCTTTATCGGTGAGCGTGAGCGCGGGCGCGACGGTAATGCTATCGCCGGTGTGGACGCCCATGGGGTCTACATTCTCGATCGAGCAGACGATGATGCAATTGTCGTCCGTATCGCGCACGACCTCCATCTCATATTCTTTCCACCCGAGCACCGATTCCTCGATCAGCACTTCGGTGGTGGGCGAAGCGTCGAGGCCGCCCTCGACGATGGCAATAAATTCTTCCCGGTTATAGGCGATGCCGCCGCCCGTGCCGCCCATGGTAAAGGAGGGCCGAATGATGGCGGGGAGGCCGATTTTTTCCAGCCCCGCCATGGCCTGTGCCAGATCATGGGCGATTTGCGCGCGCGGCGTTTCCAGCCCGATTTTCGCCATCGCCTGGCGGAACAGATCGCGGTCTTCCGCCTTGTCGATCACTTCCGCGCGCGCGCCGATCATCTCGACGCCGAATTTTTCCAGCACGCCCATCTTGTTGAGCGAGAGCGCCGTGTTCAGCGCGGTCTGCCCGCCCATGGTCGGGAGCACCGCGTCCGGGCGCTCCTTCTCGATGATCCGGGCGACGATTTCAGGGGTGATGGGTTCGATATAGGTGGCGTCGGCGAGATCCGGGTCGGTCATGATCGTCGCCGGATTGGAGTTCACCAGGATAATCCGGTAGCCCTCCTCCTTGAGCGCCTTGCAGGCCTGGGTGCCGGAATAATCGAACTCGCAGGCCTGGCCGATAACAATCGGGCCGGCCCCTATGATCAGGATCGACTCTATATCTGTGCGTTTGGGCATGGGCGCGGGTGCTTGCGTGTTTCGCTCGCGCTTATATAGCAACGCAGCTTAAGAGCAACAGCTCACGTTGCGGAATATGTGTGGGAAACCACGCGCAGGGCGGGGCGCCCGGACGAATGGACCAGCGGCGATATCTTCTGGTTGATCGAAGCGATCGGCGCGCCAGAGGCGGTCAGGGAAATGGTGGAGCGCATGGGCGAGGCGGTGTTCGAGGGCAAACCCTTCAAACTTCGGGTCCGCGGAGAGGACGGCAAGGTGTCTGTTTAGACGATTGAATCGAAGGCAAACGGCGCTTCGAAAGCCGCGTCCTGACGGCGCGGCGGTGCTCAGTCAGCGCGGGTGGCAGAGCGCCATGTCCCACACCAAAAACTCAAGTCTGATCAGCGTCCAAGTATATTCTGTTCGCGTGAACAGTCAGTGTAAATAATAAATAAAATACAAAAAACTTTGTATGCCACATACCACTTTACCTTTATTTGACAATTGTCACAAAATAACCGAAGTATCGACACAAATATAAGTAATAAACGCAAGTGAGCAGGGGCCGTTCGAAAGAGACTGACGGCTCAAGGATAACAGCCTTGGTGAGGGTCACGTCGGGATGTGAGATGGAGATGCGGTTAAGTGGATAAGGCATCAAACGAGCAGAAGGGCGCGGGCGGGTCGTCCAAAAGAGGGCCACGCTGGATATGGCGGGTACTTGGCGTTGCTGTTTTTCTGCCAATTATGTTTTTTGTTGTTTGGTCTGGACTGGCGCTTCAGATTTGGCGCGTATTTTTCCATACGTCTACTATTCAGAATCCTTTGCCGATATCACGGTTGAAGGCCAGCGCTATCAGCTGACCAGCTTGGCGAAATGTGAACAGCGCTACACCGCAACAGTTGGCGGGCTGGTTCATGGCGGGGCCTACCACACCGTTCGAGGCGGCCTGCTGGTCAAACGGCTTCCTTCTGGTGCGGGGATTATAATCAAGGGGCCATATCTGTGCTCGAAATGGGACAAGTGAGTACTTGACCGTCAGGCGGGCGAGAAGGTGCTGGATCTGGCCAAATTCTTTCCCAAGCGAAGTGGCAGAGGGCAGCCCCTTTTTATGCAGCTCGACAATGCGGAACAACCATCCCGCATCACCGGCTATTGGAAAACATACTTCGACCAACCAACGACGCAAATCCAGATTCACCGCATCGGGTACCGCGAAACAAACAAGAGAAACCTTTCAGAGCCCTCCGATGAAATTCCTTGGCTAAAAGACCGGCCTTCACAATTGTTTGGCAAATGCAGTTCGAAAAAACGTTTTGAGTGGGTTGGGTTTTATCTTGATGTTGCAAAAGAAGAAATTTGGTCGAAGTGTAAAATTTTGAACATCTTTATAATGAAAAAAGATTAAAATATATTATCTATAGCAGTGATACTAAAAAATTATGGGCAAAGATGCCAATGTACAGCATTCAAATTGACTATAAAAAAATGGCTATCAAATTATATGATTAAAATAATTTAGATATTGGAAAAATTAAGTATTATATGAAGGAAAAATACTTAACTAAAACTATTTATTAGCTTGTCTTTTTTTATAAGTGGAGAAGATAAATTAAAAAACTAAATAACCTTGATTTATCATCAATAAAATAAAATAATATTCTATCTTCATAGATGATATTTCAGTATTAGTTCGTTATGCAGGTGACAATTACGGTGACAGTTTACTAAATTCCCCTCTTGCCGGAACGATAACCCCTTTGGCCCCATCGCCTTGAAGCAGGGGCTTTTTACAGCCGCTGTGTTCTTCCGCGCTACCCCTTCGCCTCGCGAATGAAATCCATGAAACGCGCGAACAGGTAATGACTGTCCTGGGGGCCGGGCGAGGCCTCGGGGTGATACTGCACCGAGAACACCGGCTTGCCCGTGAGACGCAGGCCGCAGTTCGACCCATCGAACAGGGAGATGTGAGTTTCCTCGATCCCCTTTGGCAGCGTGTCGCGGTCCACGGTAAAGCCGTGGTTCATGGAGGTGATTTCCACCTTGGAAGTGGTGTGGTCCTTCACCGGGTGGTTGGCGCCGTGATGACCCTGATGCATTTTGCTCGTCTTTGCGCCGAGCGCCAGCGCCAGCATCTGGTGCCCCAGGCAAATGCCGAATACGGGCAGGCCGCTCGCCACCAGTTTCTTTATTTCAGGCACTGCATATTTGCCGGTCGCCGCCGGGTCTCCAGGGCCATTTGAGAGAAAAATGCCATCGGGTTTGCGGGCAAGAATATCTTCCGCGCTGGTCTGCGCCGGGACCACGGTGACCTTGCACCCGGCGCTCGCCAAACAGCGCAGGATATTGCGCTTGAGGCCATAGTCGATGGCGACCACGTGAAATTCTGCGCTTTCCTGCCGTCCGAAGCCTTCGCCCAATGTCCAGAGCGTTTCATCCCAGTCATAGCTCTGCCCGCAGGTGACCTCGATTGCGAGATCCTGGCCCTCGATGCCGGGCCATTCGGCGGCCTGGCTTTTGAGCGCGTCCATATCGAACGCGCCTTTCTCGTCGTGGGCGATAACGGCGTTGGGCATGCCGTTCTCGCGTATCCATGAGGTGAGTGCGCGCGTATCGACACCGCATATGCCGATGATGCTGCGGCTTTTAAGCCACTCGTCGAGATGCTGCATGGCGCGGTAGTTGGAAGGGGCGGTAACCGGGGCGCGCAGGATACAGCCGCGCACGCCTGAGGAGGCGGCGAGGTTGGAAGTTTCGATGTCGTCCGCGTTGGCGCCGACATTACCAATATGCGGGAAGGTGAAAGTGATGATTTGCCCCGCATAAGACGGGTCGGTCAGGATTTCCTGATAGCCGGTCATGGCGGTGTTGAAACAAACTTCACCGGCGGCGTGACCGTTCGCCCCGACGCCAATCCCTTCGATGAGCGTGCCATCGGCCAGCACCAGGACCGCGGTTCCGCTATGGCCGGGCCAGGGCCTGGTTTCACCTGCTTTTTGCATCTGAATGCCTGCTTCACGCATCGCAAATTTGCCTTGAAATGCCCCCGCAGGGCTGCCGCTTCGCCCGTGCCAGCCGAATTGTTGCTTCACAGGATCGCATGCGCTTCGCACCAGTGCCGCCCGGACAGTGGCTAAATTGGCCGGACACTACGGGATGGATACGGTGGGGTCAACTGCTTCATAAGATTTATTCATCAAATAAATCAATATGTTAGCTTTAAAAAACGTGTTGCCTTTCGCGCCAGCCTTGCATTACCCTAGAGCGCGATTGCAAGTGCAAAAAGAAGAACCCATGCGTGAAGAGATCAACGGTGCCTTGAAGGCAGCTATCAAGCTGCAGGACAAACGTCGTATGTCCACATTGCGGCTCATCAATGCGGCCATCAAGGACCGCGACATTGCCGCGCGCTCCAGCGACAAGAAATCCGTGTCCGATACCGAGGTCATGGAAATCCTGGCCAAGATGGTCAAGCAGCGCCACGAGTCCATCAAGACCTATACCGAGGGCGGGCGCCCGGAACTTGCCCAGCAGGAGCAGGAAGAGATCGACATCATTCAGACCTTCCTGCCCAAACAGCTCTCGGAAGAAGAAATCCGCGTGGCGGTGCTCGCCCTGATGGATGAAATCGGCTGTGCGGGCCTGAAGGATATGGGCAAGACCATGGGTGCGCTCAAGGAGCGCTATACAGGCCAGATGGATTTCTCGAAAGCCAGCCGGATCGTTAAGGAACAGATTGCGGAACGCTGCGCGTAGGCTTTTCGCGGCTGCTTTATCATTTCTGGGGCAGCCATCTCAAAATCCATCGAACGCAGCAAAACCTGAAACCGGTTCGCGCCCGGTGCGCAGCGTGTTTCCCGGGGCGTCTTCGTTCTCATAGCCCAGCGCCATGCCGCAGACCATCTCTTCAGTGTCGGGGATGGCGAGCACGTCTATGACCACGCGGTGATACTGGACCCAGGCGGCTTGCGGGCAGGTGTGCAGGCCCGCCCCCCGCGCCGCTATCATGATGTTCTCCAGGAACATGCCGTAGTCGAGCCAGCTGCCCTGCTCCATCACCTTGTCGATGGTGAAAATGAGCCCGACCGGCGCGTCGAAGAAGAGATAGTTGCGCCCGTGCTGCTTGTGGGTTTTTTCCCACTCACCCTTCTTGATGCCAAGCAGGCCGTAGAGGTCCCAGCCGACCTTGCGGCGGCGTGAGATGTAGGGTTCGGGGATTTCAGCCGGATAATATTTATACGAATAGGCGTGCTGGTCCGCTTGCGTATCGTGAGCGTGCAGCACGGCCTGACACAGCTTGTCCTTGGCATCGCCGGCCAGCACCCGCACCTTCCAGGGCTGCGTGTTGGTGCCGCTCGGCGCCCGGCTTGCCACCTCCAGCAGATGCTCCACCGTTTCTCGCGGGACGGGTTTGGGCAAAAAGGCGCGCACCGAGCGCCGGCTCAATATTGCTTCGTCAACTTTATTCGCCATGTGATCTGGCTCCCCCGGATATTCTTTTGCGCGGGAGTTTAGCGCGCGAAAGGAATGGCTGCCAGATGGAGGGTTAGCTCACCGGATGATCAAGGAAAACTACGCAATACGGACCAAAACCGAAAAAGTGTGATGTGCGTCACTTCGGATCAGAACATAAATGCTCATTTGCAAATACAAGCCCATTGAACCTTTTGGACCGCCAGAGCGACCAACAATAAACAGCCCCGGAACTTCGAGCGGCATGGAGCGTTGAGATGATCCAGACACAGAATGCAAATCAGGCTTTTATTCTGCAGGCGATGTTGTCCATTGCTGCTGCCGATGGGAACTTGCATGACGATGAGTTGACGACGATCCGCACCATCTATGAGCAGGTCTCCGGCGAGGCGCTCAGCGCGGACGATATCAACACAGCCTCGTGCCTCAACCGGTCCACCGGGCTCAGCTGTGCCGACCGGTTGGCGATCACGCGTGACCAGCTGACACGGGAGTTAAAAGAGATGATCCTGCGCAGCGCCTATATGGTTCTGCTAGCCGATGGACGGGTGAGCGCCCGCGAACGCAAGACGCTGATGGATTTCGTCAATGCCCTGAAAATATCGGAGGTCCACCGGAGCATCATTTTCGAGGATGTGGAGCGCACTTTGCATTAAGTAGAGGTATGATGATGGCCGGTCGGGGTGAGGTACACCCGGCGGCAAAGTCCAAGCGCGAACAATGACAGTTTTCGTCTCCCGATGGATAATAAAAATTGCCATCGAACGCCCTGGCTCTCAAGCGCGATGCAGGTATTAGCAGTCAATTCCGGGACCGGGTAAAGGGCACGAAGCGCACGAGACCGACATCACGCGTTTTCGTCTTGCCGGGCGCAATCTTCTCGACGACGGTGAGCTGTTGCGTGGAGCCGGCGGACCCAACGGGCATAATCAGCCGGCCGCCGGCCTTGAGCTGCGCGATCAGTGGCGGCGGAACATGCCCAAGCGCGGCCGTCACGATAACTGCATCGAAGGGACCGCATTCCGGCCAGCCCTTGTAACCGTCGCCAATTCTCACGCTCACATTATGATAGCCAAGCTTTTCAAGCAGTTTCGCGGCCGTTTCGCCTAGCGGGCGGATTATTTCGATGGTGCACACCTTTTGCACCAACCTTGCAAGTATCGCGGCCTGGTAGCCTGAGCCTGTGCCGATTTCCAGAACGCTGTGGCCGTCTCCGACCTCGGCCAGGTCGGTCATCAGGGCAACAATGTAAGGTTGGGAAATTGTCTGGTCATGGCCGATGGGGACAGGTCGGTCGGCATATGCGAGGGAACGGAAACGCTCAGGGATAAAGAGATGGCGCTTCGTCTGCCTCATGGCCTCCAGAACGCTCGCAGATATACCTTTCTTTTCCGATAAGCCGATGTCGGTTTTGGCGTAGGCCTGGATGGTTTTGACCATCAATTCGCGTTCGCGGGCATAGTGTGCCTCTTCCGCCGTCGCGACACACGAGAAAGCGATACAGACTAACGCAAGCAGGGCCAGTTTCTTCAACATCTGGCTGTCTTTCCAAATGGTGTAACCGGATCAATTTTGGCAAATGGCGAAGAGTACCGCCAGCACTCAAATTCTGCTTTGGATCTGACGCTGATGTGGTGCGTCTCCGGTATCGGAGACCGCTCATGCCCCGAAAGCGGATATTCATCCCCAGCTTATCCTCCGGGCGGGTCACCGCTCAGGGGTGATTCGCAAGCGTTAGTCCTCGTCGCGCGCCTTGTGCTCCATATAGCTGCGGAGCACCATATTGATGCGGGTTTGATAGCCGCGTCCCATTTTCTTGAAATAGGCGATGATATCTTCATCCAGCCTGATGCTGACGGGCTTCTTTCTGGCCGGGTGAACCAGTTCTGCCTTGGACCAGTCGATGTCCATGAGGTCCGCCCAATCGGGATCATCCCGCATGGCGGTTTCAATTTCCTCATCGGTCATTGCATCGACGCGGGCAAAATCAGTCTTGCCCTTATTCAGCATTTCCGCCGAACGCTTTGTAATATGCTTTTCGCTCATTGTGCCTCGCCCGGCGCGCCGAGATTATCCGGCACGCATTACTCCTGACTGTGTAGACGACATCTATCTCGATACCATCAAGTAGCCCCAGGGCCACGTAACGAACTTCATTGCTGCGATCGGACCGGACTTGAAGAAAAGGTTTGTCAAAGAGACGGGCCGCATCTTCAAAATCGATACCATGCCGATCTAAATTCTCTTTTCTTTTTCGCTCATC
>CAXMMX010000014.1:0-24521 GCA_964194535.1 uncultured Alphaproteobacteria bacterium
TGATAATATTATGCTGAGCCTGGTCCAGGATGGCGGTCACCGGCTGTCGCGGTCCGAGGATGTTGACAAGATTATATATACGATCAACGACCTCTACGAAAGCATTGCTGAAGAGCAACAAGAGCCGCACTTTATTTAAGATCCTCAGCCAGGGACCGAAAGCCCTCCCGGTATGAGGGACAAGCCAATTTCACCCCAAGCTCGTGCTTGATGAGCGCATTCGAGACGCGCTTGTTCTCGCCGTAAAAACTGCGCCCCATCGACGACAAATCCGCTTTCTCGAACGCCACCTCGGGCGGCGGCTCGACACCAAGTATTTCAGCGGCAAACGCCACTACGTCCTGCGGCGGGGCGGGCTCATCGTCACTCACATTGTAGATGGCGCCTGGTCTGGGGTGCGCGATAGACGCTTCCAGCACTGATGCGATATCCCCCACATGAATGCGGTTGAAAACCTGGGCCGGCTTGACGATGCGCCGCGCCTTGCCGTGACGCACATTCTCAAGCGGTCCGCGTCCTGGTCCGTAAATACCCGCCAGCCGGAACAGTTGCACCGCCTTGCCTGTTCTGGAGCCGAACTCAACCCATGCCTTCTCGGCCGCGACGCGCAGCACGGAGCGCTCGGATTTCGGATTGAGAGCGGCGTCTTCATCCACCCATTCACCGCCATGATCGCCATAGACGCCGACGGTGGAGAGATAGCCTATCCATTGCAGCGCAGGCGCGGCGGCGAGATCGTCGCCATGATGAGCCAAAACCGCATCGCCCTGGGCTCCAGGCGCGATAGAGACCAGCGCATGGGTTGCTCCAGAGAGTGCTTCGCGCACCTCCGCGCCGGGCGCTTCGCCGGTGAACAAGGCCACATCAAAGCCCTCATCGGACAACTTTTGAACGGAACCCTCGCTGCGCGTCGTGCCGAATACCTGCCAGCCGCGCTTCAGCATCCGCCGCGAGAAGACCTGCGCCGAATACCCAAGGCCGAAACAAACAAGCTTGTTCACGGGGCCGCCCTCCGCCATTCGGTTTGCACCTGGGCATCTTGTTCAAGCGGCGCAAGTTCCTCGCGCCGCGCACTGAACGCTTCAGGCTCCATGAGCCGCGCGCTGGCCCACACGGCCATGGCCCGCACCAGTTCAGAACCATCCCGGAGCAAGGGTTCGATACTGGACACGAGGGTCCTGTCGCCTGAATTTCCCGCGGCAATCAGCACATTGCGAACGAACCGGTCGCGGCCCGTGCGTTTGACCGGCGTGCGAGCAAAGCGCGCCCGGAAAGCTGCGTCGTCCATCTGCAGCAGCTCAGAAAGCGGCGGGTTGTCGGTCCCGGCGCGCGCGGCAAGACGCGCCTCGCGGGATTTTTGCGCGAATTTGTTCCACGGGCATACGGCCAGACAATCGTCACAGCCGAAAATGCGGTTGCCGATTGCTTGGCGAAATTCAGGCGCAATGTGGCCCTGATGCTCGATGGTGAGATAAGAGATGCAGCGCCGCGCATCGAGTTCGTAGGCATTTGGGAACGCATTTGTCGGGCAGATATCCAGGCAGGCGCGGCAGGCCCCGCAATGATCGCTCTCCTCTTCGTCCGGCTCGAGCATCTCGGTGGTAAAGATCGACCCCAGAAACAGCCATGAACCGAATTCTCTCGACACCAGGTTGGTGTGCTTGCCCTGCCACCCGGCGCCTGCGGCCTGCGCCAGCGGTTTCTCCATGACGGGCGCGGTGTCAACGAACACCTTCACCTCGCAAGCCCTCTCGCGGTGCAGCCAGCCGGCCACCTGCTTGAGCTTCTTTTTTATGAGATCGTGATAGTCGCGCCCACGCGCATAAACGGAGATGACGCCTCTGGAGCTCTGCTTCAGGGACTCCATCGGGTCGGTGTCAGGGCCATAATTCAGCCCCAGAACAATAACCGAGCGTGCGTCTGACCAAAGTGATTGCGGGTCACGCCGGCGCTCCGCGGTGGTCTCCATCCATTCCATGTCGCCATGGCGCCCATCGGCCAGAAACTCCATCAGCCGCCCCCCGGCGATGGGGATGGCATCGGGCGTAGTGAAACGAACGATGTCGAAGCCGGCATCGGCGGCCCGTGCTCGAATCTGGTCTTTCAACTGAGACACGCGAATCTTCTAAAAATCCGGATCAGCATAGCTGTCCGGTGGCTTCAACCCCGGAACGCGGTCAGCCAGCAGGGAGCGGAATGAGGGGCGCGACTTGATGCGTGCATACCATTCCTTGGCCTCTTCAGCCTGCCCCCAGGGCACGTCGCCAAGATAGTCGATGCACGACAGATGCGCCGCGGCGGCGAGATCGGCAAAGCTGAGATATTCGCCGGCAAGCCAGGTCCGCTCCTCGGTCAGATGGCCGATATAACCCAGATGGTAACGCAGATTGGCCTGGCCCGCACGCACCATGTCCATGTCAGGGGAGCCGCCCGTGGCCGAATCGAATCGGCGGGTGACTTTCTGGCCAATCAGATAGGAAGTGACTTCCGAATCGAATTTGCGGTGGAACCAGTCAATGAGACGGCGCACCTCGCCGCGCTCGGCTTCCGAGCCGGGAAAGAACGAGAAGGCGCGCGTATCGCCGGTTTCATCCACACCCGTCTCGGCCAGATATTCGGAAATCGGATAAGCCCCGCACAGCGTTACCCCCTCCCCGTCCCGGAAAAGAGGCAGGGTTCCTGCCGGGTTGCTCTCCAGAAAGTCAGGGTCCCACGCCCAGGGCCGCTCCTCTTCCAGAGACAGTTTCAGCTCGCATTCCGCCGCCGCCAGACGGATCGAGCGCGAGAAGGGGCAAAGCGGGTAATGAACAAGTGTGGGCATCTGTAGGGTCAGGACCCATTATCTGCCTCCATTCTGCGCAGCGGATTTGTTTCCTGAGAAGGCGGAAAGGCGCAGATAACCTTGCGGTTTTCAAGGCTTTTCAACGCACTCAGGGACCAAATCCGCTGCGCCCGGAGGGTTTGATCAGGAGGGCTCGCCTCCCGGCAAACAGTGCTCGAAAAGGCAAAAAGCCTGTTCTTGCGCTTGTTTGCCGGTATTCGAACCCTCCTGATCAAACAGAATTGTATGCAGTTAATGAGTCCTGACCCTTGCCGGCTCCGCGCGCGAGCCTTCAAATTGGGGCCTTCGCGTAACGGTCTTCGTCCGGTATAGAACCACACGGCGATGCAAACAAGGCGCAAGGATCACGCGCCAGTCCGGAGGCAACCGTGCCGCTTGAGCAAATTCTTGTACTGGCGATCGTACAGGGCATCACCGAGTTCCTGCCCATTTCATCCTCGGGCCATCTGATCCTCATCCCCGTATTTACAGGCTGGAAGGATCAGGGGATGGCCACCGATGTTATGGTGCATGTCGGCTCGCTGGCCGCGATCATCGTATATTTCTATCGTGACGTGCTTACCATCTTTGCCGGCATTCTGGACCTTGCCCGGGGGCGATGGAGCGATCGGGCGCGGCTTGCCGCCTATATCGCCGCTGCCACGGTTCCGGCCGTCGTGTTCGGGCTGATCCTGATATGGTTTGAGCTGCCCGACAAAATCCGCGGTATCGAAATCGTCGCCTGGAACGCGCTTGTTTTCGGCATCCTCCTGCTTGTGGCGGACAAGGTTGGCCCGCGGCTGAAAGTCTTGGAGGACATCACCCTCAAGCCCGCCATGGTCATCGGCCTGGCCCAGGCACTGGCCCTCATTCCCGGCACGAGCAGGTCGGGCATCACCATGAGCGCCGCCAGGTTTTTAGGATTTGAACGCGCCGAAGCCGCGCGCTTTTCCTTCCTGCTGGGTATCCCGGCAATCGCGGGCGCGGGCGCACTGACACTATTCGAGATGAGATCGAGCGGGCAGGCCATGCCGCCAGGAGCGGTCACCGCGGCCATTTTCACATTTTTCTCGGCTCTCGCGGCCATCGCCTTTCTGATGGCGATCGTGAAGCGGATGAGCTTCACCCCCTTCGTCATATACCGGATTTTTCTGGCCGGTTTCCTGCTGGTATTGGCTTATTTCTAGGAAAACTCTAACGCCGGAACGCCGCGAACTCCCCATGTTCGCGGAAGCGTTCAAGATATTCCGGCACCACCGCATCTATGAGCACCGGGTCGATGCTCAGCCCTTCGAGGGTATGCTTGCTCTTGCGTGCCTTGAACGACACCACATTGTCATGCTCGAGCAGTTTAACCTGATCCACCGTCAGCAGGGGTGAGGGAAACAGCTGGAGAAAGGCGGCGTTGAACCGCGCCAGTGCGAATGGCACCGGGACCAGCAGCCGATTGCGGCCGCAATGGTGCAGGACACGCTCCATCACCTGCCTGAAGGTGAGCACCTCGGGCCCGCCAAGCTCAAACACCTGCCCGGCGGCGGCGCTATTCCGGAGTGCTTCCACCACCGCCAGCGCCACATCACCGGCAAAGACAGGCTGAAACTTTGTATTGCCGCCGCCAATGAGTGGCAGCACCGGCGCGATGCGGGCCAAAGCGGCAAAGCGGTTGAAAAAATCATCATCCTGCCCGAATACAACGGAGGGACGCAATATGACCGCATCGGAGAAGGCTTTCCGGACGTGCCTTTCGCCGGCCGCTTTTGATTGGGCATAGAGGGAGGGCGAGCGTGCATCTGCGCCAATGGCGGAGACATGCACCAGCGCCTTCACGCCTTCGGCTTGCGCCGCGCGGGCAATATTGTGCGCGCCCGCCGCCTGCACGGCCGAGAATTTCTGCTTTCCTGTTTGGTAGAGAATGCCGACCAGATTAACCAGGGCATCGGCGCCCTCCGCTGCACTAGCCACCGAATCAGGGTAGCGCAGATTGGCCTGAACGGCATGGATTTGGCCGACACCGCCAAGGGGCTGAAGATGCCCCGCCAGGTCGGGCCGACGCACCGCGATGCGAATCCGGCAGCCGGTACGCGCCAGCGCCTGGGTAACGTGACGCCCGACGAAGCCCGAACCACCATAGATGGTGACCAGGCTTGATGAGTCCAGCCGGATGGCCATGTGGCTTGCCCTCTGTTGTGGAACCGCCGCGAATACGGGTCCCGCGCCGAGCCAGTTATGCGCATCAGGATTACACACACCCGGCGCCCGTGTGAAGTGGCTTAGCGGCGACAATTGACAAGGCGGGCGCGCTCTCGTAACTGGAGGACGGAGCGCCCAGGTGGCGGAATTGGTAGACGCGCTGGCTTCAGGTGCCAGTGATCGCAAGGTCGTGGAAGTTCGAGTCTTCTCCTGGGCACCACGCTCCGCCCTTACGGGTACAGGCTGGACAAGCCGTACATGCACGCCAAAGAGGCCAACTCCCATGACAGTGGAACTCCACCAGGGCGATCTTCCTTCAGGTCTCGATTTCGGATCTGCCGTCGCTATCGACACCGAAACTCTCGGTCTCAACCCGCTGCGCGACCGGCTGTGCCTGGTCCAGCTTTCAAGCGGAGATGGCAATGCGCATCTGGTGCAGATCGCCAAGGGCGCGCCCGGCGCCCCGAATCTCAAAAAGCTGCTGGCCAACCCTGAAGTGCTGAAGCTGTTTCATTTCGCCCGCTTCGACATCGCCGTGCTGCATCACGCCTTTGGTGTCATGGCGGCGCCGATCTACTGCACCAAGATCGCATCCCGGCTGACGCGCACCTTCACCGACCGGCACGGGTTGAAGGATTTATGCAAGGACCTGCTCGGCGTTGATCTGTCCAAGCAGCAGCAGTCCTCCGACTGGGGCGCGAAGACGCTGACACCGGAACAACTCACCTATGCGGCCTCCGACGTGCTGCATCTGCATGGGCTGAAAACAAAGCTCGATGAAATGCTGGCGCGCGAAAATCGTGAGGACCTGGCCAAGGCTTGCTACGAATTCCTCCCCTCACGCGCAAAGCTCGATCTCGGCGGCTGGCCGGAAGAAGACATCTTTTCGCATTAGGTCATGCCCGCGCCGCAGCCCGAACCGGCCCCAATCTGGGCATAGTTTGCGCCAATAGTCCGGTAATCTGTTTGTACCTTTAAGCTGCCCTGGCAGAAAAAAAGGGTTAGAATCGCTCACCATGACAAGCGACATCGATCATCCATTCGCCATTTCGGGGCGGGATTTTCTGAAATCGCCCTCCTTGAGCGACCGGGCACACTCCCTCAAGGTAGCCCGCTCGCACTCTCGGCTTGTGTCGATCTTGCGTATCGCCCTGCCCATTCTCGCACTCTGTGTTCTGGGGCTGTATTTCATCTCGCCCAAGCTCCAAATCTCGATCGGCAACATGGATGCAAGCGTCGCCAGCGTGGTGATCGAGAAGGGCAATCTGCGCATGCTCAATCCAAGGCTCGAAGGCGCCAACAAGCAAAAGGGCACCTATGTTTTGACGGCCAAATACGCCGAGCAGGCCGTCGCCAGTCCCGACATCATTCATCTCACCGGGATCAAGGCAGAGATGATCGACGCCAAAAAAGGCTGGTCGCACCTCTACGCGCCAAAGGGAAAATTCGAGACCAAGACCGAGAAGCTGCAGCTGTTCGGCGACATACGCGCCGCCCAGAGCACCGGCATGATTGCGCATTTGAAACAGGCCGATGTCGATTTGAAATCTCAAATCATCGTCAGCAAGGTCCCGGTGACGATCACCTTCCCCAGCGGGGTTCTTGATTCGAAAACCATGAAGCTGAACATTCCCGGTCGCGAAGCAGAATTTGAGGGCGACGTGCGGGTGCATATGGAGCCGGAGAAAAAAACCTCCAAAGCGAAACCGGACAAACCCGCTCAATCATTCGCGTCGTCGTTCAAAAGCGATCAGCCGGTTGATATTGCCGCGCCAAAACTGGTGATCTTCGATAACAAGAACCTTGCCCTTTTCAAAGGCGGCGTGATGATGGAACAGGCTGGTTCGCAAATGACGTCGAACGAACTCAAGATCGTCTACGCAAGAGGCAAGGAAGACAATTCTGAAGGATCCGGGGCGCCTCGGGAAAAAAACAAAGATCCGGTGGCAGGCAAATTGAGCCTGATAGAAGCCATCGGGGATGTGAGGATTTTGGCAACCGACGGGCGCAGGGCAAGCGCTGCGAGGCTGATCTACAATGCCGCCAGGAAGACATTGACGCTGGACGGGAATGTCACGCTCTCACAGAAGGGGAACAGCTTGAAAGGACACCGCATGGTCTCGGACCTTGCCACCAGCATTACCCGCTTTCCACCCGTTGGCAGGGTCCATGGCCGCTTTACCCCTCCGGAACCCGATGCAAAGCCCGTGAAAGCCAAGGATGCAAGCGCCAATGCACAGGCCCTGAACCCTGATCCTGAACTATTCGACCTCTCCAGCACACGCGGCAAACCGGTCAACATAGAAGCTGACTCACTCGTGATTTACGACGCAAGGCAACTTGCCGAGTTCCAGGGGAACGTCAAAGCCTCGCAGGGCAAGATGAAAATGCGCTCGAAGCTACTGAAGGTGACATACAGCGGCAAAGCGGCGGCATCCGGCACGGAAAAAAAATCCGGTGGAGGCAATATCTCGAGTATACGTGCTGAGGGAAAGGTGCTCATCATTACCGCGGACGACCAGTCGACCACCAGCGACTGGGCTCTTTTCGACGTGGAAAGTCAGATTGTGACAATCGGCGGGAATGTCGTGTTAAGCCAGAGCGGGAATGTGATAAAGGGTGAGCAGCTGGTTATCGATTTGAAGACCAACCGCAGCCGGATAGTGAACAGTGGAGATCCATCAAAGCGCCAGCGGGTCCGCGCGTTGTTCATGCCCCAGCAACCGGGTACAGACAAGATCAAGAAAAAGTCCGGGGCGCAATGACTGGGCTTTCGCCGCGCAAGCGTCCAGAACATGACCGATTTCATTAAATCTTAACCGGCGAAGGCTTCAACTAGGAGCGAAAGGCTCAGTGGGTAAGCTGTTGTCATTTCCAGACAGCCCCGCCTCAGACCAGGACTCGTCGGGCAAGGCACTTGAAGAGTTCGGGTCCGAGCCTGAGACAAGCGGCCAGCGCGAAGCGTCACTCGGCCATTTGACGGTCGATTCCGTTGTAAAGAGTTTCAAAAAGCGAACTGTCGTGCGTGGCGTTAGTCTTTCGCTGGAGCGCGGCGAGGCTGTAGGTTTGCTGGGACCAAACGGCGCCGGAAAGACGACGGTGTTCTACATGATCACCGGCCTGATCCCCGCGGATGAGGGCCGCATCCTGATCGACGGGGAGGACATAACACGGTTGCCGATGTACCGGCGCGCGCGCCTCGGCATCGGCTACCTGCCACAGGAGGCCTCGATCTTCAGAGGACTCACGGTAGAACAGAATATTCGCGCGGTGCTCGAACTGGTCGAGCCTGACAAGCCAACGAGAGAAGAACATTTGGAAGCGCTGCTGGAGGAATTCAAGATTACACGGGTACGCAAATCGCCCTCCATCGCCCTATCGGGCGGTGAGCGCCGCCGGGTTGAGATTGCCCGTTCGCTGGCGAGCCGCCCCTCCTTCATGCTCCTCGATGAACCCTTTGCCGGCATCGACCCGATTGCCATCGGAGATATCCGCGACCTGGTGCGGCAATTGACGGACCGCGGCATCGGCGTCCTCATCACGGACCATAATGTGCGCGAAACCCTCGATCTGGTGGACCGGGCCTACATCATTCATGACGGACAGCTGCTGACCGAAGGTACGCCGGATGAGATCGTCGCCAACGAAGATGTGCGGCGCGTTTATCTCGGCGAAGAATTTTCTCTTTAGGTCATGAGTCCATGACCTAGGGGCAGGAACTTTTTATATGTCCTATCGCTTCGCTATTTGAGGACCTAGTTGCAATGGCGCTTTCATCAAGACTTGAACTGAGGCAAGGCCAAAGCCTTGTGATGACGCCGCAACTGCAGCAGGCGATCAAGCTGCTGCAGCTCTCCAACATGGAGCTCATGGAATTCGTTGAAGGTGAGCTTGAACGCAACCCGCTGCTGGAGAATTCCGAAAATGACGAGCCGGCCGAGCGGCGCTCAGGCGATGCCGGCGAGAAGAAAGAGGGCGGGAACGAAAGCCAAAACAACGACGGCGCACCCCAGGACGAAGAAAATCTGGACCTGACAACGAACCAGGTCCAGCGCGATACCGAAAGCGTATTCGACACGGATGCGGAGAACGTGTTTCCCGAGACGGTCGACCCCGCTCCGACGCCTGTTGGCAAGAGCTGGTCTTCGGTTGGTTCGACCGGCGGCTCGGGTGGCGCAGACGGCAATGTAAACCTGGAAGCCTTCGTGGCCGAAGAAATCAGCCTCCAGAATCACCTGATGTCACAACTGCCACTGGCGATCGCCGACCCTGTCAAACGGCTCATCGGCGATCACCTGATTGATATGGTCGACGAGGGCGGTTATGTGCGCGGCGATCTGGCTAACCTAGCCGATCGCCTCGGGGCGCCAATGGAACTCATCGAAGAGACGCTCGCCACCTTGCAAACGTTCGAGCCGGCCGGCGTCTTTGCCCGTGATCTGGCTGAGTGCCTCACCCTGCAGCTGAAGGACCGGAATCGCTTCGACCCGGCCATCGAAAACTTCATTGCCAATCTCGATCTCATGGCCGCGCGTGATCTGGCCGGGCTCAAACGCGCCTGCGAGGTAAGCGATGAAGACCTCGCTGACATGATCGCCGAGATCAAAATGCTTGAGCCCAAACCCGGCCTGAAATACGGGAAGTCATCGGTACAGACAATTGTGCCGGATGTGTTCGTACGCCAGCGTCCCGACGGCAGCTGGCTGGTTGAACTGAACACCGACACGCTCCCGAAGGTTCTCGTCAACCAGGCCTACTACGCGACCGTGCACAAGACAGCCAAGCTGAAGAAGGACAAGACCTATCTGCATGACTGCCTCCAGACCGCGAACTGGCTGGTGAAAAGCCTCGACCAGCGCGCCCGCACCATTCTCAAGGTCTCGAAAGAAATCGTGAAACAGCAGGACGCGTTCCTGATGCACGGCGTGCAGTATTTGCGTCCACTCAATCTCAAGACGGTTGCGGACGCCATTGAGATGCACGAATCCACGGTGAGCCGCGTCACCAGCAACAAATACATGGCGACGTCGCGCGGGAATTTTGAACTGAAATATTTTTTCACTTCTTCGATCCCCTCTTCGGGCCTGGGAGAAGCACATTCGTCGGAAGCTGTCCGGCACCGCATCAAGCAACTCATCGACAATGAATCCGTCACCAAGAGTTTGTCCGATGACAAAATTGTCGAGTTGCTGGTGGTGGATGGTATCGAAATCGCCAGGCGCACAGTCGCAAAATATCGGGAGTCGATGCGGATTCCCTCTTCCGTCCAGCGGCGGCGGGAGAAAAAAATAGCGATGAGCACATCTTCCTAAATTCGCTCTAATCCTTGATTTTTTGAAACTGCTCCCTGCAAAAATCGCAGATTTCCGCCATTTTACGACCCCTGTTAATAAACTGTGCACCCTTCTTTTTTAGGGGCAGGAATCAGTTTGACAGCGCTCTGACTCGTGGTCTAGTTTCCCCGCCCGCGGCAGAAGGCATCAGAATGTAGCCCTGACCGCGTTGCTTTTTGAGCATCGTTCCGTCCAGAATTGACGGATCGGTTATGGGCCCCGGCCCGCTGCGAATGAGGCGGAGCCGTCGCAGTTACGGACGCAAGCGATGGCACTACAAGTTACCGGCAAAAATCTGGACGTTGGCGAGGCATTGCGTACCTACGTGGAAAACCGTGTTGAAAATACGCTCGACAAATATGCCGGCCAGAGTCCTTCAGGACATGTCCGCATCGAGAAGACCCGCGGGTCGTTTGTCACCGGCTGCACCATTCAGTTGCAATCGGGACTGAGCCTGGAAGCCCGTGGCGAGGCGCCTGATGCTTACGCCAGTGCCGACCAGGCGCTGGACCGTCTGGAGAAACGGTTGCGCCGCTACAAGCGGCGGCTGAAGAAGCGCAATGGGCCGACCGAACGAAAGCCGGCCGATATCCAGGCGCCCTATTATGTCATTCAATCTGTGGAGGATGAAACGGCGGAACCGGAGGACGACAATCCGGTCATCGTCGCTGAGACCCAGACAGCCATTCACGAACTCTCGGTTAGCGACGCGGTGATGCAGCTCGATCTTGCAGAGCGTCCGCTGCTGGTTTTTCATAATGCCAGCCAAGGCCGGATCAACGTCGTTTACCGGCGTGATGACGGCAATATCGGTTGGATCGATCCAGGCGGTGATTTGCCGCCTGCTGGTTAGTTCACCCTGCCAGGCCTGGCAGTGGTCAAATCTTAGAGGTTGAGATCAAGTTCATGGATCTAAGCGATCTTATCAGGCCCGAGGGCATACTTCCGGTGCTCAAGGCAAAGAATAAAAAACACGCACTCCAGGAGCTCTCGGCATCCGCCGCGTTGCTCACGGATGTCCCCGAGCGCGACATCTTCGACACGCTGCTGCAGCGCGAACGGCTCGGCTCGACCGGTGTCGGACAAGGCATCGCCATTCCCCACGGCAAAATCGCCGGCTTGAACGGGATCGTCGGTCTGTTCGCGCGCCTTGAGAAACCTATCGATTTCGAGGCCGTCGACGCTGAACCGGTTGATCTTGTATTCCTGCTGCTGGCGCCCGAAAGCGCCGGCGCGGATCATCTGAAAGCGCTGGCGCGGATTTCAAGATTCCTTCGGATACCTACCGCTATTGATAGTCTTCGCGCCGCAGAAACCAGCGATGCGGTCTATGACATCCTGACCGAAGCCGAAAAAGAACACGCAGCCTAGAGACGAGCCACAGCTTGCGTGTAAGAGCCTAATGGACGCTGACCGGTTCCAGCTCATATTCAAAAACGCTGGCGATCGCGGATGAACGGCTGTCGGTCAACCCGAGCGGGGTCCCGTCCGCACCCACCACGGCGTACAGATCGATACCTTCTGGCAAACCGGACAGGGCCGGGAACAGGGTGCGGGCCTGATTGCTGTCGACCTGCTTGACGTATGCCACCTGTCCATCTCCCAGCCGCGCGAATTCGATTGCGCTCATCGCGGCGGCGGGATTGTGTTTATCATTCATGTTCTCGTGCACTTTACTTTTTTCCATCATTTTTCGCCTCCTGATTCCGGCAGGCTCATGTTTCACAAGCAAACCTGGGTCAGCACGCGCTCAAACTTGGAGCAGTGCTTTTCATTGCTGCGTGCAGTATCAGGGTCCAGACCCTAGTTGGCTTGCGTGATTTCGACTTTTCTGATCAGCCGCTCCGGCTCCGGGCGTTCAAGATCGATCGACAGCAGACCATTACTCAGATCGGCTTTTCGAACTTCGATACAGTCGGCAAGAACGAATGTGCGTGAAAACTGCCGGGCCGCGATCCCGCGATGCAGATAGACGTGATCATCATCAACAACGTCGTCCTGCTTTCCGCTGATCGTCAGCTGGCTGTCTTCCACCGACACATCGAGCTGGTCCAGGGTGAAACCCGCGACCGCGAGCGTAATGCGCAGAAGCTCGCCGCCGCCGCCGTTCCCCAGGCGCTCAATATTGTAAGGTGGATAGCCCTCACCTGAGCTCTTTCCGACACGATCGAGAATCCGCTCTATTTCATCGAATCCCAACAACAGTGGAGAGTTGAGAAGTGAAGTACGCGACATCTGTTTAGCCCTGTTTGTAGCGACTGATATGTCGACTTTTTCGCTCCTGGCCCGTTTCGGCGCCAAAAACAGTACCCGGCCCTGCATGGCACCGGGTTTCATGGCTCTTATATGGGTCCGTCAGAGGTTCAATACAAGCATCAGGACGGACGCCATAAAAACACCAACGGCGTGAGCCTGTCACCAGGCTCACGCCGTTAAAAACAAAGTTTCTGGCTCGTTCGAGAGCTAGATGGCCCGGACCTCCACCAGGAATTCATCGACCCGCGTTTTCAGGGTGACGGCTTCGGTGGAAAGCGAGTTGGAGGCTTCCGTCACGCGGAATATAAACTTTCAAGAAGAACTCACCAGTGGGCATATATCCTGGTGAGTGCTGATAAACACCAACGAAAGGGGCAAATGGCTTGGGTCTATCTCGTTATTGCAGGAATTTTTGAATGGGGCTGGCCGATTGGATTAAAATTTGGCTGGACTGAAGAAGGGCTGAGTCCTTGGCCTATGGGCTTGGCTATAGTGTCCATGACCGTCAGTGGTATCTTTCTTCTTCTAGCTCAACGTGAAATTCCGGTTGGTACTGCCTATGCTGTCTGGACCGGCATTGGAGCCGTGGGCGTCTTCTTTTTAGGCATTTGGTTTCTGGGTGAGGCAACTAATCTAGCCCGCTATGTTTTTGTTGGGTTTATTGTGGTTGGCATAATTGGCCTCAAGTTAGCTGGTTCTGAACCGGCCTAGAACTAAAACTTCAGACAGTGAGCGTCAGCCATGCGAAGCGATTAGACAGTTTTCCTATTCACGCCATCGAAATTGGACATTTCATGTCCGCTTTGCCGCCGAAAGCGGACATCACATCGCACTACCCAGAATGTCCGCTAATAGCCATAAGCGGACATTGCAGGTGGTGACGCGAAACGTCTGCTAAGTGCCATAATCAGACTTTTTGAATGTTAATCACAGGCACTAATAGTGCATCGCAATGACGGCTTTTACTTCCTAGTAACACCGGTTCAGATCTTCAAAGTTGAGAAGACCAGACTGCGTATCAACATATTCTAAAACTGACGTCGCATTGATAGTCGCCTACCGCAGCGCTCGCTCGACTGGATGTCCAAGTACGGCGCGCGCCGCAAAGGTCGAACCTAAGGCATCCGTCCAGGCCGTTTCTCTGGCGGGCGGGGCCATGGTTACTACCTGACGGTGTTCAGGAGTTGTTGGGTTCATCGATGCCTTCTTCCACGCCAAGTGGTGGCAAATAAGCCGGAATAGGAGGGTGCGGCCTGGTGGCTTCGGTTTCGTCGTCTTCTGAATCGGATACAACACCGCCCAAAGGCTCAAGGTCGTTCCGCGTCCACCAATACCAGAATCCGTTCTCCCTGAGCCAGCGCTCGAGCCGGTCGAGGCTGTTCCACTCGCGTCCGGCACCTCTGGCGCTATAGACGCGGGCCACCAGTGTGTCGACATAGACGAGGACGCCCCATGCATAGGGGTGTTTGTCCTGATCTCCGAAACCGCCTCCGAGTTGGTTTCTGGCGACGCGATAAACGACAGCGTATTCGCCCAACCGACCGGCCTCGCGCAGGAACGGGATATCGGCTTGGGTCACGGTTGTGCTCACGCCAAGCAATACATCTTGATCCATGGTGTTGACATTCTCTTCAATTTCCACTACACCATGGTACATGATGTCGGGCGTTTCGTATAGTGGCTCGCCGGACAGTCTGGAGATTATACCGCACCAGGAGGCGCACAAGCGCCAGATGCGCGGTGATTTAGTTCAATAGGAGAACAAACAACATGCCTAGCAAAGTAAGCTCTGTACCCCAGGGATTCCGTACGGTAACGCCGGTTTTGACTGTTGCCGGCGCGGCCGGCGCCATTGATTTCTACGCCCATGTATTCGGCGCCGAGGAACGCACCCGCATCTATGGGGAAGACGGTCTGTCCGTCGTTCATTCTGAACAGAAGATCGGCAACTCAATGCTAATCGTCTGCGACGAGAACCCGGTATTGGGCATCCATGCGCCGACGACCCTTAGCGCTTCGCCGGTTATGGTGCATCTCTACTTCGACGATGTTGATTCGGTGTGGGAACGCGCCGTCGAAGCCGGCGCCACCGTTCTCGTGCCGATGGCCGACGCCTACTGGGGTGAGCGTTACGGTAAATTCGTCGACCCCTACGGCCACGTCTGGTCCCTGGCCAAGCGTATCGAGGACCTGAGCGCTGATGAAATCGCATCGCGTGCCGCGGCCCTTTCGGCACCCGCCACACTGGAGCCGGTCGAAACCTTCGACGCAAGCGAAGAGGTCCTTGCCGAGACCATCGCGGCCGTCTCGGTTGCGGACGCAACGTCCGAAGCCGCTTAAGCGAATTGGGTGGCGGCCGCGCCTGGCGCGGTGGCCGCCACCCACTGTCTCTTTGAGCAGTTACCTTCTTCGGCCATAAGCCCAAGGCCAATCAGAACAGAGAATGAGACCATGACAGAAAATGCGAGTTGGAACGCCCGCCGTAAAGCTTCCGTCCCGCGAGGTGTCGCCACGGCGACTCAAATCTTCGCCGACCGAGCAGAGAACGCCGAAATCTGGGACGCCGAAGGACGGCGCTATATCGATTTCGCCAGTGGAATCGCAGTGGTGAACACTGGACACCGCCATCCGACGATCATGTCGAAAGTCAATCACCAGCTCGACCGGTTCACTCATACAGCCTTCCAGGTGGTCCCATATGATTCATACGTCGAGTTGGCGGAGCAATTGAACGAGCTTGCACCTGGACCGACGCGCAAGAAAACGTTTTTTGTGACGACCGGCGCCGAAGCCGTCGAGAACGCCGTCAAGATCGCCCGCGCTCATACCGGCCGTCCCGCCGTGATCGCCTTCAATGGCGGGTTCCACGGCAGGACCATGATGACCTTGGGGCTGACCGGAAAGGTGCAGCCCTACAAGCAGGGGTTCGGGCCGTTTCCTGCCGATATCTACCACCTGCCGTTCCCCATGGAGCCGCACGGCGTGACCATGGACGATTCGCTGAAGGCTCTCGAAAATCTTTTCAAAGCCGACCTGGAGCCGGAACGGGTGGCTGCCATCATCATCGAGCCGGTGCAAGGCGAGGGCGGATTCTACATAGCCCCCTTCGAATTTTTACGCAAACTGCGCGAGATTTGCGATAGCCACGGAATCCTGTTGATTGCTGACGAGGTGCAAACGGGTTTTGCGCGTACGGGTCGTCTGTTCGCCATCGAGCATTCAGGCGTCGAGCCCGACCTGATCACCGTCGCCAAGAGCCTCGCCGGCGGGTTTCCCCTGGCCGGCGTCATCGGCAAGGCAGACATCATGGACGCGTCGGCGCCCGGAGGCCTCGGCGGAACCTACGGCGGCAGCCCCATCGGCTGCGCTGCGGCGCTCGGTGTGCTCGAAGTCATCAGGGACGAAAACCTGTGTCAGCGCAGCGAGGAAATAGGCCAGCGTATCGTGTTGCGGCTGCGCTCCTTCGCGGATCGCAACGACATACCGGCGATTGGCGATATCCGCAGCCTTGGCGCCATGGTCGCCTTCGAGCTGGTTACATCGCACGGCGGTCACGACCCGGACCCGGATGAGACCAAAGCCTTGTGCGCCAAGGCCCTGGAGAACGGTCTGGTGCTGCTGTCCTGCGGGGTGTTTGGCAATGTCATCCGAATTCTTGTGCCGTTGACCGCCGATGACGCCATTGTCGATGAGGGCTTGGCGATTATCGAGAAATCCTTGTTCGAGTTGGTTTCGGCCAAAGTTGCCGCGTAATCGGCACTCGTGACAGACTTGGTCTAGGGTCCGGACCCTAAGAGTGTCAGACGAAGAGGTGGACTATCAGCGTTTGCGTGAATTGAGTCGCATTCAGCGCCATGGGAAAATGGGCTCGGTATTTAAGTGAAATCCATACTGGCCTACACTAATAAAAAGAAAACTCTGGAAGGACATAGCTTATGATTCCATTTGCGGTGGCGGCTGTTCAAATGAACATCTCGGCGAGCCAGGAAAACGTGTCGGCCATGAAGCAAAAGGTCGACCAGGTCATGGCCCGGTTTCCATGGGTCCAGATGATCGTGTTCAGCGAACTCGCCACCTATGGGCCCCTGCCGGGCCAGCACAAGGACTCAATCGAGTTTATCGAAGAGCAGTTTGCCGAACTGGCGGCGCACCATGGCGTGTGGATTTTGCCGGGCTCGATTTTCGAGAAAAATAATGGCCATCTTTACAACACCGCCTCGGTAATCAGCCCGTCCGGCGAGATCGTCGGCCGCTATCGCAAGATGTTCCCCTTTGCCCCTTACGAGGCTGGTGTCGACGGCGGCTCTGAGTTTCTGATCTTCGACGTTCCCGATATCGGCCGCTTCGGGGTCTCCATCTGCTACGACATCTGGTTCCCGGAAACGACGCGCACGCTCACCGCCATGGGCGTGGAGGTGCTTTTGCATCCGGTGCTAACCGGAACCATCGACCGCGATGTGGAGCTTTCCATCGCCCGGGCAACCGCCGCCATGTTCCAGTGCTACGTATTCGATATCAACGGCCTGGAGGCTGGCGGCACCGGCCGGTCCACTGTCATCGATCCCGCCGGTACGGTGCTTTACCAGGCCGGCGGGCAGGAGGAAATCATCCCGCTGGAAATTGACCTGGAACTGGTGCGCCGGCAGCGCGCCGTAGGATCCATGGGACTTGGCCAACACCATAAGAGTTTTCGCGACCGGGTGGTGGAATTTGAAGTTTACGACCGCGAATTTTTCGATAAATCATACCTCGAAAGCCTCGGCCCGCTGACGATGCCGGAAAGAGGCGGTCAGGCGGGACTGGAAAGCAGGAAACGGCAAACGAAGAGGCCGCTTCGAGTGGCGGCCAATGACCTAAAGGTGCGCCTTATCGGGAAATAAGGGGGTACGGGGAGGACAAACATGCCGGACAAGGACGGATCGAGCGACCGGATATCACTCTCTCGCTATTACAACGCTTCCCAGTTCCGGATCGATACCTGGAATGAATTGAAAATCGTCACACAGCGCCTCGCCGACGGGCGGGGCCGGGACGATGACAAAAAAAAGGCGCGCAATTATCTGGACGATCTCGCGCCGACTGAAATGTATTGGGCGTTCCCCGGCGATCAGGCATTTCAGCAGCTTTACCGTTTGTTGTACGACGATGATTTCGCAGCTTTGGCGTCGACCGTCTCGCGCTGCGTCGGCGGTTTGATGAGCGGCCTTTACCGGCGCATGCACATCAATCTCGGACTTAGTAGTGGTCCTGAGCCCGTGGAGCCGGATGATATTCCTGATACCCAGGACGAGCGCATTCGCCGCCGTCCCTATTTCGAGATACTGATCGTCGACGATATCTCCCAAGCCCTGCAATCCCATCAACGCGGGGAACTGGCGTCGATGCGCCGTGACGAAGACAATTTCACCTATCAACCTGTCTTCGTGCCGAGTTTCGAAGACGCTCTGATTGCAGTTCTGTTCAACGTCAACATCCAGGCGGTTGTAATCCGCTACGATTTCCAGCTCCGCTCGAAACATCAGTTGCCCGTACTGACCCGGTATCTGGCCCAGGCCGGCTGCGTCGACCTGGACGATATCGAGTATCAGGACTTCGGCAGCATGCTGGCGGACGTCATTACCCGGCTGCGTCCGGAAATGGACCTCTATCTGATCACCAACAGATCCGTCGAGGACGTCGCCGGCCGGATCAGCGATTCCTGCCGGCGTGTGTTCTACAATCAGGAGGACTATGTCGAGCTGCATCTGAACATCCTGCGCGGCATCGAAGAGCGCTATCAGACACCGTTTTTCACGGCCTTGAAGGAATATTCGAAAAAGCCCACCGGCGTCTTCCATGCGCTTCCCATATCGCGCGGAAAATCCATCCTCAAATCCAATTGGATTCGCGATATGGGTGATTTCTATGGCATGAATATTTTTCTGGCCGAAACGTCGGCGACATCGGGCGGGTTGGATTCGCTGCTCGAACCGCATGGTTCAATCAAACAGGCGCAAGAACTGGCGTCCCGCGCGTTCGGCTCGCGTCTGACCTACTTCGCCACCGGCGGCACCTCCGCCTGCAACAAGATCGTCGTCCAGGCGCTGGTGCGGCCGGGCGATATCGTTCTCGTCGACCGCGACTGCCATAAGTCGCATCACTATGGCATGGTGATGAGCGGGGCCCAGGTGATTTACCTGGATTCCTATCCGCTCAACGAATACTCCATGTACGGCGCCGTGCCGCTGCGCGAGATCAAAAAGGCACTTCTGAACCTGAAGCGAGCCGGCAAGCTGGACCGGGTGAAGATGCTGCTGCTCACCAATTGCACCTTCGACGGCATCGTATACAACGTCGAGCGGGTGATGGAGGAATGCCTGGCGATCAAGCCGGACCTAGTGTTCCTCTGGGATGAGGCGTGGTTCGGATTCGCCCGGTTCGCCCCGACCTACCGCCAGCGGACGGCGATGTGTTCGGCCGCCGTTCTGCGCGATCGCATGAAATCAGAGAGCTATCGGCAGGAATACAAGGCTTATGCCGAGACTCTCAAGGATCTGGATACGGATGACGACGAAGCGCTGCTTTCGCGCCGGTTGTTGCCGGACCCGGAAAAAACCCGGGTGCGCGTCTATGCCACGCAGTCCACCCACAAGACACTGACGGCACTGCGTCAGGGCTCGATGATCCACATTTACGATCAAGACTATAAATCGAAGAGCGAGGAGGCCTTCCACGAAGCCTTTATGACCCACACCTCAACCTCGCCCAATTACCAGATTCTGGCGTCCCTGGACGTGGGCCGCCGGCAGGTCGAGCTGGAAGGGTTCGAGCTGGTTCAGAAACAGGTCGAAATGGCCATGGCGTTGCGCCAGCGAATACGCACACATCCTTTGCTCAACAAGTATTTCACCGTGCTTACGGTGGGTCACATGATCCCGGAGGAATATAGGGAATCGGGGATCGAGACTTATTACGAGCCGGACCACGGCTGGAACGATATCTGGGATGCATGGGCCGGCGACGAGTTCTGTCTTGACGCCACCCGCGTCACCTTAGCCGTGGGCAACACGGGGCTCGACGGCGATAGCTTCAAGAACGATATCCTGATGGACAAATACGGCATCCAGGTCAACAAGACATCCCGTAATACAGTGCTTTTCATGACCAATATCGGAACCACACGAAGCTCCGTCGCCTATTTGATCGAGGTCCTGGTCAAGGTGGCGAAGGAATTGGACCGGCAGATCGAGGATATGAGCGCACCGGAGTTGCGGATACAGAAGGCAAAAGTAAAATCGCTGATCGAGGACCTGCCACCATTACCCGATTTCTCTCGCTTTCATGACGCCTTCCGCCCCGCGCCGCTGGGCGAAACCCGCGAAGGCATCATTCGCGATGCCTACTTCATGGCCTACGATGAATCGGTTTGCGAATATATGAGCCTCGATGACGGCTCGCTGGATGCGGCGATGAAGTCGGGGCGCGACGTCGTGTCCGCGACTTTCATCATTCCCTATCCGCCAGGGTTTCCCATCCTGGTGCCGGGTCAGATCGCGAGCACCGAGATCATCGAGTTCCTGCGCAAGCTGGATGTCACGGAAATCCACGGCTACCGGCCGGAGTTGGGGCTCCGCGTCTTCTCCGAGGAGGCCCTGGCTGCCGAAATGACCAAACGCAACGCCGCGGTATGTTGACCGCGCACCCGAACCAGGAGTCCTAGCCTTGAACGAAAAACCCGCGAAGAAGCAGAAGGCCCGCGCCGCCCGCCCGAAAGCGGCGAAAAGCACAACCCGGAAAGCCAGATCCAGAAAGGCGGCGCGCCCGAAGAAGCTTCGCAATATGTCCGACGTCCGCCGGTTCTTCCATCGCAACGAAACGCCTATCTATTTCATCAGTGCGACAAATTTCAATTTGCTCGGGATTGATGAATGGTGCCGCAATTTCAAGTTTATCAACTTCATCGATTGCTACGATGGCCGCCATCCCAATACCTTCGTGCCGTCGGAAAAGGCCCACCCGGAATTCGAGTCCATCGAAGATATCAACGCTTATCTCCTCGAGCACAAAGAGGTCATCGATTACATCAAGTCCCGGGGCAAGAAGCCGAAGGCGGCGTTTCTGATGTTCGACGAGAGAGCGGAGAAGATCTGCAAGGAACTCGGTATCGAGGTCTGGTTCCCGAAGGCGGCGCTGCGCGAGCGTATCGACCACAAGATCGAGACCGTGCGCATCGGCAACAAGGCCGGCGTACCGAGTGTTCCCAATGTCCTCTCCAAGATCGAAAGCTGGGCGCATCTGAAGAAGGTGTCCAAGCCCATCGGCAAAGACCTGGTGTTGCAATCGGCGTTCGGTGATTCCGGGCACACGACCTTTTTCATCAAGAACCAGCGCGATTTCCGCCGCCACGAACATGACATCGTCGACCAGGGCGAGATCAAGGTGATGAAGCGGATCAACTGCCGGGGGTCCGCCATCGAGGCCTGTGCCACCAAGAAAGGCACCATCGTCGGGCCGTTGATGACGGAACTGGTGGGTTTCCCGCAATTGACGCCCTACCGGGGCGGCTGGTGCGGCAATGAGTTGTTTTCCGATGCGTTCGACAAGAAGATCCGCGACAAGGCCCGCGAATACACCTTCCAGTTCGGCAATCAGCTGGTGAAGGAGGGTTTTCGGGGGTATTTCAACCTGGACTTTCTGATCGATCAGAAAACCGGCGGCATTTACCTGGGCGAATGCAACCCCCGGGTCACGGGCGCAAGTTCCATGACCAACCACGCCGCCTTCGCGCACGCCGACGCGCCGCTGTTCCTGTTCCATTTGCTGGAGTTTTCCGGCGTGCCCTTCGATCTGGATGTCGAGGGATTGAACAAGCGCTGGGCCGATTCGGCGAATATCGACGAATGGTGCCAGATGGTGATCAAGCATACCGACGACAGCGTCGACATCCTCACCGAGGCGCCTGAATCCGGCATCTGGAGATTGAACTCCGACGGCCGTGTAGAATTCGATCGCTTCGACTATCACCGCCGCGCCGTTGATAGCGAACAGGAGGCATTTTTCCTGCGCATCCTGAAACCGGGGGACTATCGCTACGAGGGAGCGGATCTGGGCATTCTCATCACCCGCGGCCGGGCCATGGATAAACGTTTCCGCCTGACGAAGCGCTCGAAAGCCTGGATCGATGGCATCAAGGGCAAGTTCAAGGCGAAAAGCCTGCCGAAAGGAAAAGCCGTTCCCATTAGCGAACCGGCGTTCAAAATCCTTTAGGCAATCGCTGCGTGATAGGTTATCTCCCGACCCATGGATTTGACCTTCGCCGTTGAACAGGAACAAGAGCCGGGCGCGCGATGGCAGGCGCAGTTCGACAGGCTGTGGCCGGCATATAATGACTGGTTCCTGTCTGACGGCATCGATCCGCGCCAGACCTATCTGGCCGGGCTCCGGGCCTTGAAGGCGCACATGCCCGAGCTGGTGCCAACTTATGAGAAACTCTGTGAGCTTGCCGGCGGCGGCGATCTGGAGGCCCGGTTCCTGAGTTCTTACTGTCCGCCTCCCTATCTCTCTGGCTGCTCTCAGGCGGTCTGGCTCGGCGGCCAGCCCATGCTGGTGCGAAACTATGATTATTCACCTGACCTCAGCGACGGGATCATCATGGAAACCCGGTGGAATGGCCGCTGGGTTCTCGGCATGAGTGATTGTCTGTGGGGGCTGGTTGACGGGATGAACGATGCCGGGCTGGCCGTCTCCCTGACCTTTGGCGGGCGACGTATCGTCGGTGACGGTTTCGGCGTGCCTCTGATCCTGCGTTACATCCTGGAGTTTTGCGGCACCGCAAAGGACGCCGCCGAAGCCCTCACCCGAATTCCGTGCCACATGGCGTATAACGTCACCATCCTTGACAAGAAGGGCAAGTATCTCACCGCGATGCTTTCGCCGGATCGCAACGCCGTTATCACCGACTCCCGCGTCGCCACCAACCACCAGAAACGGGTTGAGTGGCACAGGCACGCACGCGCTACGGCAACCGTGGAGCGTGAACGCTTCCTGCTGCAGCGCCTCACGCTGCACAACGAACCGGCCAACAAGTTCATCGGCGCCTTCCTTCAGCCGCCCCTGTATTCAACCGCCTTCGAAATCGGCTTCGGCACTTTGTATACGGCCGTCTACCGGCCGGCAAAAGGCGTGGCCGAATATCACTGGCCCGGCGACGTCTGCCGCCTGAAAATTGGCGCAGCCAAGAAGAAACAGCTGAACGTCAGATATCCACGGGTCGCGTCAGCCCGCTCGACAAATGCAGTTTCCGCCTAGGAACCCGGCTGTGCGCAGCGCGCACATATCACGCGACCAGTGCCTCAGAGCATTCGAATGTGTGATCTTAGCATCCAATTTCCCGGTGTTGGCTGGCGGATTCGCGTCCCGAATGGTAATCGTTCACTGACTAGCGTAGACGATGCCAATCGATTTTGGGCGGGAGAAGAAGGAGATTCTGGCGGTTATTTGACATTGGATGCCCTTATGCTCGTGGATAAACTAATGCACTTCTGATCAGAAGAAGCTAAGAGTTACCCTTTCGGCTTTCTAACAATCTGGCTTAGACACTATCCGGCATCGTGTCTTCGCCCATGCCCAGCCGTATCGGCGCATTCAGTGCCTCCAGGTGGAGCAGCAGTGCACTGTGATCATGTTGTGTCATGCCTTGATCATACAGGTCCTGAAACACATCCCGCACAGCCTCGACTACAGGAAGCTTCAAGTTTAGGTCACTGGCGGTATCGAGAACGGTGTTCAGGTCCTTCACGAAGTTCCGAATAGGAGCACCGGGGCGAAAATCGCGGGCAATCATGCGTCGGCCATGTTCCTGTAGCACCCGGCTATCACCATGCCCACCCGACAGTGCTTCCGGAATCTGGGCCGGGTCGGCGCCACCGGCGCTCCCAAGCAGCAATGCAGACGCCACGCCAGAAATATTCACCGCAACCATGATCTGATTCGCAAGCTTGGCAATCTGGCCGCTACCCGCCGGTCCAATGTAGCTTGCACGCCCCATCGGCTTGAAAACGCCCTCCGACTCGGCTCGGTCGAAATCGCTTTTCCCCCCGCCCGCCATGATGGCGAGCGAACCTTCTGCTGCTCCCAGGCTGCCGCCGGAAACCGGTGCGTCGAGCTGGCCAATGCCCTTTCCCTTCAGCATCTGCGCATGTTCTTGCGCCATTTTTGGTGGGATCGAGGCCATGTCAATGAAGACCGCACCTTCTTTCATGTGGTCGATCGCACCGCTGTCGAAAAAGACCTCGCGCACCACCGGACCGCTGTCGAGGATGGAGAGAATATAGTCTGCCCCCTTCACAGCATCGGATGGTGTTTGGGCAACAGAGCCGCCTGCCTCTTTCACGGGCTCTGCCTTGGAAATGGTGCGGTTCCATCCGGTGACGTCAAACCCCGCTTTGACAAGATTCACGGCCATGGGGGCGCCCATGATGCCGAGCCCTAAAAATGCAACAGTTGGCATTGGTATTCTCCTCATTTTAGCCACTTGCAGTGTGTTTTAAAAAACCGCTTCAATATCTTTTCACATAGCTCCAGGGCGTTATCTGTTTATTCGGTGGAATAGGTGAAACCAATATGTTCCATGGCTCATCGTAAGGTCTCAGACTCCCGTAACGCCAAATTTATTGGGCGGAGGCCGAGATAATGAAGCGTAAGATGAATATGTTGTCATGCCAATTCGAGCTTTTCGACGATGAGACGATATTTGTCCGCTTTGGGTCATAAGCAGACATTCAGCCAGGTCATGTTTTATGTCCGCTCTGCCTCCGAAAGCGGACGTCGCGAAATACTTTTATTCCCGCGCTCTCGAACTCTCTTGAACTTGCGCCCAACCCTTCCTCACGCGGACTGTGCTGCAGACCGTCTGTTGTTAGGGGAAGGGAGCGGTGCCGGCG
>CAXMMX010000015.1:0-42007 GCA_964194535.1 uncultured Alphaproteobacteria bacterium
AATAGGTAACAAAACCGGTGTGGTCGGCCCTGTTATGGGGTGTTACGGTATGTTAGTGGTTTTTGACTGTATTGCAAGGGTTAGAGGGGGTTCTTGGGGGCAAATAGTTATAAAGTGGAATTGGTCGAAACCCCTAGTAAAGTGGTGCACAATCACCCTTCCGGCGACCCGACACCCTCACGCGCCGATATCGAGATGACAAAGCAGATCGTAGAATCGGCAAAGAATCTCGGCATGACGGTCCATGACCACATCATCGTCGGCAAGGAAGGTCATGCGAGTTTTCGCGGGTTGAGTCTTATCTAGATTTTTTCGACCTTTATGGCGTCGCCTGGCTGGACAGCCGCCAACGCCCTGACATCGTCGAGCGCACGTCCCCAGATATTACACGGGCTGGCCAGACGCGTTTCATCGCCTTGCGAAATGGGCGTGCGGCCGAAACCGATTGCTATGGCGTCTCCATCAGGCCAGTAGGCAATTTCACCCGGTTCCACGACTTCGCGCGCGCCCGCTTCCCGCTCCACCTTCACCGGCGTGGAAAAATAGACCTCCTCACCCCAGGTTTGAGCGCCCGACTGGATTGGCAGAGCGTCAAAAATGGCTTGTCCCGTTGGCGTGTCCAACAGCTCAACGCGTATCGAAACGCTGCCCGCTGTGATCATGATCTCTTTCAATGGCGCTCTCCAGAATGTGACTTGCCAATAGGTGTTTGACCTATAGCACTGTTTACATGTTTCTGGGCGAGTGCCAACTTTGGACGAATGTAGCTCGTTTTCCACACTGTTTTTTACCAGTGAAGTAAAATGGAGCCAGGTAATGTTGCGACACGTTAGCGAAACTCATTCAACTCGTGACCCTGCAACGCTGTTGGATATAGAGATATCGTCTCTCACCACGGTTGTCCCGCCATACCGCTACACCCAGGACGAAGCGCTGGCGCTGGCTGGGCGCATGTTCCCCGAGCTCGAGCGCCTGAAAAGCATCTTCGCCAATACCGGCATCGAGACCCGCTATTCCTGCGTCCCACTCGACTGGTTTTCAGAGCCGCACAACTGGGTTGACCGCAACGCGGCCTATGAACGCAGCGCGCTTGAATTGCTGGAACAGACCGCACGCAGCGCGATTGCGGAAGCGGGAACGGATCATCGCGATATCGGTGCGATCGTCACCGTATCGACCACCGGACTGAGCGTGCCGAGCCTCGACTCCAAGCTGATGCACAAGCTCGGCCTGCACCCCGATACGGAACGGCTGCCAGTCTTCGGACTTGGCTGCGCCGGCGGCGTCACCGGCATGGCGCGCGCGGCCCGGCTTGCCGCCACCATGAACGGGCGCTGCGTACTCATATTGTGCGTGGAGTTGTGCGGCCTCAACTTTCGTTCAGCCGACACAAACAAGGTCAATTATGTCTCCAGCGCCCTGTTTGGCGACGGCGCGGCCGCCGCCATCGTGCGAAGCCGGCAAGGTGGCGGCATAGGACGCATCGAAGCCGTTGGCGAACACAACTGGCCGGGCACCCAAGACGTCATGGGCTGGTCCATCGAACAGGACGGGTTCGGCGTCGTCATGAGCACGCAAATCCCGCAATTCGCGCGCAGCAGACTTAACCAGGCAGTCGTGGGCTTCCTGGCCAAGCACGACATGGAACTGGACGATCTCGACGGCATTGTGGCGCATCCAGGCGGGCGAAAAGTCCTCGAAGCCATCTCCGATGCCCTGAGCATCGACAAGGCAAAGCTGGTTCACGGCTGGGAGGTGCTGCGCGATTATGGAAACATGTCATCGCCCACGGTCATGTTCGTGCTGAAACGCACGATTGCAGCCAAGCCCCGGGGCCGGCATCTGATGGCCGCATTCGGACCGGGCTTTACGGTTTCGTTTGCCCTGCTCGACCTTTCCCCGGCATAGTCCGCACCCATGTTCGGTGCTCCGCAAATAGCCGCGCTGCTGCTGCTGCTCCAGCGCGTTCTCGAAGAGGTTTATTCATCGGCCAACACCAAGCGGCTGCTGGACGAAGGGGCGAAGGAAGCGGGCGCGGAATATTATCCGGTGGTCGCCGCTACACATCTGGGATGGATTGCCAGCCTGTTCCTGCTGATCTCACCCAATGCCAATGTCACATGGCCGCTGCTCGCGCTCTATGGCCTTCTGCAAATCGTCCGTTACTGGGTGATTGGCTCACTGGGACGCTACTGGACCCACCGCATCATCACCTTGCCGGACGCACCCATTGTGCGGCGGGGACCGTATAAATATATCCGCCACCCGAATTACGTCATCACGCTTCTGGAAACCGGGCTGTTGCCGCTGGCGTTTGGCGCGTGGGGGCTGGCTCTCATCATGACGACGATCTGGGCCGCGGTGCTGCACTACAAGATATTGCTGGAAGACGCTACGCTCGCCAGCCGCCGGGACGCGGCCAATGACTAGGAGCGCGGGCTAGGCCGCTTCATGTTTTGATGGCATCAAAACTTACGATCCAGAGCAGGTTCAATGAATTCCGATAACCGGTTTCCACTTACCGGTGATACGCACTAGGCCGGCGGCGGTCCGAACACCAGGACCGCGTTCAGACCTCCAAAAGCGAACGAGTTCGACATGGCATATGTCACGTCGCGCTTGCGGGCCTCATTTGGCGTGTAATCCAGATCGCATTTCGGATCGGGCTCATCGAAGCCGATGGTCGGAGGGACAATGCCCTCTTCCATTGCCTTGAGCGTGGCAATCGCCTCAACGCCTCCGCCCGCACCCAGGCAATGGCCGTGCATGGACTTGGTGGACGAAATGGAAAGATCGTTGGCAGCCTTGCCGAAAACACGCTTGATGGCATTCGTTTCGTTGATGTCGTTGATGGTCGTCGCGGTGCCATGGGCGTTGATATAATCGATATCTCCGGGGGCCAGCTCTGCGTCATCCAACGCTATCTGCATGGCGCTGGAGGCGCCTTCGATCGACGGGTTGACCATGTCGGCGGCGTCCGACGTCATTCCATAGCCTTTAAGTTCGGCAATGATTGTCGCGCCGCGCTCCTTGGCGTGCTCGTATTCCTCAAGCACCAGGACGCCCGCGCCCTCACCAAGGACGGTGCCATTGCGACCCTTGGCAAAGGGGAACAGTCCATCTGGAGAGAGCACACGCATGGCCTGCCATGCACGCGTCGTACCCCAGTTCAAAGACGCTTCCGCCGCGCCTCCGATGCCGAGGTCGCACAACCCTTGGCGAATCATCTGGTAAACAAGGCCGATGGAATGGGGCGCGGTTGAACAGGCGCTGACAACGCCGAAACAGGGCCCGGTGATGCCGTATTCGATGCTGACATGGGCCGCGGCCGAAGAGCCGATGGTTTTGAGAAGCGTCAGCGGATGGGTCGCGCGTTTCTTTTCCTGGAACAGCCCCTTGTAGGAGGCTTCCATAGTGGTGATGCCGCCGATACCGGTGCCAATGATGCAGGCTGCACGATACCCCTTGTCGCCCTGAAGCGGCAATTCCAGTCCCGATTGCGCAAATGCCTCCTGGGCCGCGCAACCCGCAAACTGGGAATAGCGGTCCGCCAGAAGGAATTGTTTCGACAGGCCGTGTTCCTTGGGATCGAAATCCTTAACCTCACCGCCGATATGGATATAGAGCTCCTCGAGGGGAAACAGAGTAAATCTGCCGATCCCGCACTCGGCGTTCTTGAGCGCGGTCCAAAAGGCGTCTGTTCCGGTACCGACCGCGGAAACTACTCCATGGCCGGTCACAACGACGCGCCTTCGATCCTTAGGCTGTGCCATTTTTCTGAAAATGCCCTGACTTAACGCGCATACCGCGCCTGGACGGTGGGGTGCCGGCGCTGTTACGCCGCGGCTCCGGAAGACTTTTTCTCGGACATGATGGATTTCACTTTGTCTACAACCGAACCCACGGTCGCAAAATCCTCGACCTCTTCGTTCGCGTTGTAGGGAATCTCAATGCTAAACGTATCTTCAATATCAAACACGATCACGGCGAGATCCAGAGATTCGATGTCCAGTTCGGTTAGCGGAGTCTCCAACGCAATCGAGTCGGACGGCTCGTTCATGTTTTTCTTCAGGATATCGATGATCTTGGTTGCCACTTCGTCCATATCACTCTCCATGCCCCAGAGGTCGTGCGAGGCTTCGTCATATTTTCCAAACTGCTAGTACAATTGGTTTGTGTGAGCAAGTCGCGCGTTCCAATAGTCTTAAAATTGAACGGAGTCTAGCGTGTCACGGGTATGGATCAAACAACCATACTCGCGGCACATGACCACACATACCACCCAAGCTTTGTTTCCATTTGGACGCGATAAACAACAATTGCAAGTGATGAAGGCAGTTTTGAGTTAAGATCAGCTGTTTCCGCTGTGGTCACAAGACCCTGTGAAAGCGTAAATTGATACCTGTCGCCCAGGTCCTATCGTGCGTAAACCTCGCAGAAAGCCATCTGATTCGGCCCATGAAAAAACCGGTAAAACGATCGAAATCACGAGATTTGAAATACCCCTGGATTCAGAGTTATCCCGAAGGCGTTGGGTGGGATACCCCCTTAAAACCCGAATCACTCAGCGCTGTCCTGGAGCGTTCAGTCGCGCGTTTCCCAGACAGAACCTGCACAAATTTCCTAGGCAGGAAAACAAGTTATGCAGAAATCGGCGCCCAGGTAGACCGCGCCGCAAAGGGCTTGCAGTCGCTCGGCGTGGGCAAAGGGACCAAGGTCGGGCTGCTGCTCCCCAACTGCCCCGCCTTCGTTGTTTTCTACTTCGGTATTCTCAAGACGGGTGCAACGGTCGTGAACTGCAATCCGCTCTATACGACTCAAGAGCTGGACCACCAGATCACGGACAGCGAGACGGAGTTACTCGTAACCCTCGATCTCGCGGTGCTGTTTGACAAAGCGAGCGCCCTTCTTGAGCGCGGCAACCTGAAAAAAGCGATTATCTGCCCGTTTGCCAGGATGTTGCCGCCACTCAAGTCTTTTCTCTTCCGGCTACTAAAGTCGAAGACATTGGCCGACACCACAAGCACCCGCAGCGCTTCGCGAATCGTTTTTGAGACCGATGTGCTCGACAATGACGGCGCTTTTAAACCAGTAAAGATCGCGCCAAAGAGCGATGTGGCCGTCCTGCAATATACCGGCGGCACAACGGGCACCCCCAAAGGCGCGATGCTCACCCACGCCAACCTCAGCATTAATATTCAGCAGGTAGAAGCCTGGGCCACCAATCTCAGCGATGAAGAAAAAATCCTGGGCGTGATACCCCTGTTCCATATCTTCGCAATGACAACGGTACTCAATTTCGGCGTGGCGCGCGGATTCGAGATTGTGCTGGTGCCGAAGTTCGATCTGGATCAGGCTCTCAATCTGATCGGCAAGATACGGCCGAGCATTTTCCCCGGCGTGCCGACCATCTATAACGCGATCCTGCACCACCCCAAGGCAAACAGCACTGATCTGTCGTCTTTGAAATTCTGCATCTCTGGCGGTGCGGCGCTTCCGGTAGAGGTGAAACGCGGATTTGAACGGTTAGCGAGCTGCGTGCTGGTGGAGGGCTACGGATTAAGCGAGACATCACCCGTCGCCACCTGCAACCCGGTCGGAAAAACGGATGTGGAGGGGTCCATCGGCTTGCCCATACCCGCCACGATCATCTCTATCCGCGCAATCGATAATCCAACGAAAGAGATGCCGCTCGGCGAGGATGGCGAAATCTGCATCGCCGGACCACAGGTGATGACGGGCTACTGGAAAAATCCGAAGGAGACAAAGGACACCTTTACCGGCAAATTCTTCCGTACAGGTGATGTCGGTCACATGGATGAGGCCGGCTACGTCTTCATCGTCGACCGCCTCAAGGACATGATCAACGCTTCGGGATACAAGATTTATCCGCGCCGCATTGAAGAAGCCATTTACGAGCATGAAGCCGTCGAGGAGGTCACCGTCATCGGTGTTGAAGATGAGTATCGCGGAGAAGCACCAGCCGCCTATATCAAGCTGCGAAAGGGCTATAGCGCGAGTAAGGACGAAATCCTGGAGTTCCTGGAGCCGAAGATTTCAAAAATCGAGATGCCCCGCGATATCGAATTCCGCGACGAATTGCCGAAAACCATGATCGGCAAGCTGTCTAAAAAGGAATTGCGGGAAGAGCGCGGAAGCTGACGAAAACCCTAGCGCCGGCGGATGAGACAATCCGCGCCAAGCGCCTTGAGCCGATAACAGAAATTGAGGGCAGCGCTTTGCTGCGCCATAGGACCAACACTCACGCGGTACCAGATGCCGCGCTGGCCCAAATCCGCTCTCAGGACCTGGGGTAAAAGTTTTCCAAGAAGCTGCGGATAACGCCGCTGCAAATCATTATAAGCCTTGAGCGCTTCATTGTGGCTCTGCCTGGCCGCAATCTGAACCAGATAACCTCCCTGGCTCGGGCTGGTGGCAGGCCTTGGTAGCGCCGCTGTAACGTCAGGCGGCACCGGCCGGGCGACAGGAGCTGGCGGCGCCGGTGGTGCGGGCGCACGCGCTTGTGGCGGCCGGGACGGATAAGGAATCTGCGGCTGCACGGGAGGTGCTGTCTGAGGTGGTGGCACGATAGCCTCCGGGGGGGCTACTCGCGGTCGCGGCGCTGGTCTTGGTTTGGGAGTGGTGGGCGGAACACTCACTGTCGCGATCTGACCCGGGAGGGCTACCCGCGGTCCCGGCGCCGGTTTTGCCTTGGCCATGGCTTTGGTTTTGGCTTTGGGCGGAACACTGCGTGTGACGATCTGAACCTGAGGGGCCGTGTCCAGCGGCTTGGTGCGTGTCCAGTATTTGGTGCGGCATGGCCAGCCGGCCGACAAGCAGCCTTTTATCTCGACCTTGTCCTTGCCCACCTTGAGATGCTTCAGATAATAAACTTTGCCAACTTCCGGATCGTAGATCTGGCCCCGCCATGTCATCGGGGCAATCTTCTTGGTGCCGATGAGCACATCAACACCGACCACTGGCCGGCTGCGAAGATTGGGGTCGGGATTGAGCAGATCGCGCCAGGGCTTGCCCTTCTCGTCCAGCGGATCTTTCAGCCAGACGACTTTGCCGCACAGGCTCATATCGCCGCACTCGTGAAGTACGATCTTGCCCTTGCGACCGGTGTTCAACCAGGTGCCAAGCTCTTCATATGCCATGGCAGGCACGCTGGTGCAGAGACTGATTACAGCACCTGCCACCAAGGATTGCAGGCTTGCATGGAAAACCCATGTGCCAAACCTGCCCCCCATCTGCAGCTTTGTTCCGTACACGGCTCAGTCCTTTTTAAGCCAAAACGCCATATTTGCGCTTATGTGTTGCCATCCCCATCGCTTTGGTCCGCCAATTGTGACGAATCAGATGATTGTGTCTGCAAATCAGTTGAGCCAGCCTTAACGCGAGCAGAATTATTTTCTGCGCTTTCTAATATTGCGGCAACGCCCATACCACCTGCAGTACATACAGATATAAGGCCTCTGGCGTTATTTTTCGAGGCTAACTGCTTCGCCAGCGATGCCACTATTCTAGCGCCAGTCGCGGCAAAAGGATGGCCAAATGCTATAGAAGAGCCTTTTACGTTCAATTTGTTGCGGTTTATGGCGCCGAGCGGCTCATTCCGCCCCAGCACACGCTGGCAATAATCGCGGGATTCCCAAGCTTTCAGCGTACACAGTACCTGCGCCGCGAACGCTTCGTGAATCTCGAAAAGATCGAAATCCTGCAATTTGAGATCTGCCCGTTCCAGCATTTTGGAAACAGCCACCGTCGGCGCCATCAGCAGCCCCTCCCCCGCCACATAGTCAATTGCCGAGGTTTGCGCGTGGGTGAGATAGGCCAAAACCGGCAGTCCCCGGGCTTGAGCCCACTCTTCAGAGGCCAGCAGCACCGCAGAAGCGCCATCGGTCAGCGGCGTGGAGTTGGCGGCCGTCAGTGTTCCGCGTTTTGAGCGCTCAAACACAGGCTTGAGTTCCGCCATGGACTCCAGATCGATGTCTGCGCGCAGATTATTGTCGCGGAACACACCAGCGCAGGGCACCAGCAGATCGTCCTGAAACCCCTCTTCATAGGCAGCCGCGGCATGCTTGTGACTGTCATAGGCCAGCTTGTCCTGAGCCTCGCGGGCGATCTCCCATTCCTGTGCCATCAATTCGCAATGCTGGCCCATGCTGAGCCCGGTTCGAGGCTCTGAAACGCCGGGTGGCTCCGGAGACAGTTCAGACGGTGAAAATCCTTTAAATACAGATAGTTTATCCTTCAAGCTACGTGCTCGTGATAACTTAACGAGCCGCTGTGCGAATTTGCGCCGGAAGACGATGGGCGTATCGCTGACCGTGTCCGAGCCGCAAGCGATGCCACACTCAATTTGTCCTGTCGCGATTTTTGCACCTATCCCCAGCGCCGCCTGAAGGCTCGTTCCGCAGGCCTGCATCAGCGTTGTGCCGGGCGTAGAGGGCGCCAGCTTGGTGCCGATCACCGCCTCGCGCGCCAGGTTCCAGTCCCTGGCATGGGTGATGACCGCTCCACCGGTGACCTCATCGATATGGGCGCCCTGAAGATTGTAGCGTTCCACCAGCCCATCCAGGACCGTTGTGAGCATCTCCAGGTTTGTCAGATCGGCATATGCGCTATGGGAGCGGCAGAACGGGATGCGCACACCGCCAATCACCGCCACACGCCGTAATGTTGTATTCGCCATGGCTGGCCTCCAGGAGTGTAAGGGTCCGGACCCTAAGCCGCTGTCGCGGGTCCGCCCTTTTGCTGATTGCGATAATGCAGTGGCCCGCCGCGGAAGGGGGCAAATCCGGTTCCAAAAATCACGCCGGCATCGACGTGATCGGCACTTTCGACAATTCTCTCCGCCAACGCTCTTTCACATTCATCGAGCATGGACTTCACCAGATCATTGCCGAGCGTCTCAAGGTCTTCCGCGTCGAACGAGACCTTCTGGCGTTTCGGCTTGCCCTTGTCCCAGACATAAAAACCCTCGCCGCTCTTCTTGCCGAGTTTGCCGTTCTTTACCAGGCGGTCAAGTTCACTGTCCTCGATGGGGCCAAGGTTCAATGTTTCCGCAACATGCTTGCAGATATCGAGTCCGACAACGTCGGAAAGCTCAAGCGGCCCCATGGGCATGCCGAATTTCAGGGCCGCCTGATCGATCTTTTCGCGCGGTTCGCCTTCCTGATAGCGGCGCACCCCATCGAGCATGTACGGCGCGAGGACGCGGTTGACGAGGAAGCCGGGGCAACTTTTCACGATCAGCGGATATTTCCTGATTGCGGTGACAAAGGCACAGCCCTTGCGCACATCCTCCTCGCGTGCGCCAACGCCTTTGATGACCTCAACCAGCGGCAGTTGTGCAACCGGATTGAAGAAATGCAGCCCGATCAGCCGGCTGGGGTCTTTCAGCGGTTTGGCTATGTCCTCAATCTGTAGCGATGAGGTGTTGGTGGCGAGGATGGCGCCCGGTTTCATCTTAGCCTCAAGGCCCGCAAACACTTTCTGCTTGATCTCCAGATTTTCCACGATCGCCTCGATCACCACATCCGCACGCGAGACATGTTTGCCGTCCTTGTCGGCGATCAGCCGGGCCATGGCCGCGTCAACAGCCTGCTTGGTCCTGAGGCGGCGCTTGAACAGTTTTTTTGCACGCGCCAGCGCTTTGTCGAGCTGCTCCTCGCTCAAATCCTGAAGGCTGGCCTGCATACCGCAGACCACGCACCACGCCGCGATGTCGCCGCCCATGGTTCCCGCACCCACCACGTGGACGCGCCGGGGTTTGAACAATTCTTTGGGGGCTTCGTTCTTGAGCATTTCGGTCAATCTGAACACACGGCGCAGATTGCGCGCGGTATCGCTGGTCATGAGCGGCGCGAAAGCCGTTGTCTCGGCTGGTTTCATGCGACGCCTGCTAACGCCAAACTTGGCGAACAGATCGATTAGCCTGAAGGGTGCCGGGTAATGCTCCTCGCGCACCTTCAGGGCTGTTTTCTTGCGCATCTGCTTGGCCAGGAAATCGCGAACCGGCGCCTTGCGCATGAGCTTTTTCCACCAGGGCGCGCCCTTGGACTTGCGCTTTTGAAATACCGCCTTTCTTGCCGCCCAGCGCAACCGGTGATGGGTCGGCACCAGTTGATCCACGATGCCCATGGCGCGCGCGGGCCCGGGACGAATCATACGGCCAGTCAGCATGATCCCCATTGCGTCCATCGCCCCGGCAAGCTCTATCGAGCGCACCGTGCCGTTCAAACCCGGGAATATGCCGAGCTTGACTTCGGGAAAGCCGAGCTTGGTGCCCTCCTCGCGGGTCGCGATGCGGTAATGGCAGGCCATGGCCAACTCCAGCCCGCCGCCCAGGCAAAAGCCGTTAATCGCCGCAACCACGGGCACGCGCAAGTTTTCAATCCGGTCGAACAAATCGATGGTCGCGTTAAGCGCATCCTCGACATCCTGGTCGGTCTCCATGCTATCGAACTCACGGATGTCGGCGCCGGCGATGAAATTGTCCTTGCCCGAAATGAGAATGAGACCGCGCACCTCGCCCTTCTCCGCCGCGTCCTCGACCCTTGCGATGATGGCGGCCAGCTCTTCGGTTGGCCGGCGGCCGAGCGAGTTCATGGATTCGCCTTCCCGGTCGAACACGGCCCAGGCGATCATCTCGAAGTCGATTTCGAAGAGCCAGTCTTTCATTTCATCGATGTTTGCAGGGATGAGTTCGGTCATTCGGCTGCCAGGCTCCCAGTATCGGTTTTCTTGAAGTTAGGTATGACCTCGCCTGCGTCGAAATGATCAACGGCGATGACCCGCGCCACAAGCTCTTCAAGCTCTTTAAGCGCCTTTGCCTCATCGCGCGTGATCACGTCCTGTTTTTCCGCATCAGCGATCCAGTCATTGGTGTGCGTACGCCGGATGACGTCGTTACGTACAGCCTTTTCGAGTTTATTGTCCGCGTCTTCCGCAGCCATTACCTTGGCGAGAGTATGCTCCAGGAGTCCTTGTGGATCGGCCGGATCGTCGGTGATGAAAATGTCACGGGTAAGGCGGTCGCGCACCTCTCCAGGCTGCAACGCCGCGCGTACAATATCCTTGCCCAGCCGGTCGCTTGCGGGCCGCTTGCGTGCGCCCAGCGGGAAAACCAGTGGACGCAGGATAAAACCGGCGGGGGGTATTGGAAAATTGTCAATCACGCCCTTGAGAGCCTGCTGAAAAGCGTACAGGCAGTTGACCGCGCAATAGTCGACGATTTTCAGATCGGCGGCCGGCTGTCCGTCATCCTCGAACCGCTTCAGGATACAGGACAGCAGATAAAGCTCACTCAGCGCATCCGCCAGTCTGCCGGTGATCTTCTGCTTCACCTTGAGTCCGCCACCCAGCATCGCCACGGTCAAATCCGCAACAAGCGCAAAATTGCGTGACGAACGGGCAAGCTGCCTGTACCAGCGCTTCGTGGCGCGGGCGTGAGAGGGCGCACTGGCGAAATAGCCGCCCGTCAGATTGTGGAACAGGGCGCCGAAAATATTTGCCATCGCGAAGGACACATGGCCGCAAAAGGCTTCCTCGAATACCGCCAGCCCGCGATCCGCATCCGTGTCCCGCAGCGCCTCGATTTCCTTGTACAGCCATGGATGGCTTCTGAGCGCCCCTTGCGCAAATGTGATGAGGGTGCGGGTGAGGATATTGGCGCCTTCCACCGTGATGGCGACAGGCATCGCCTGGTAGGCGGACTGAAGATAGTTGGACGGCCCGTCGCAAATTGCCCGCCCGCCATGAATGTCAAATGCATCATTGACCGCGCGGCGCATGCGCTCGGTGGTCTGGTATTTCAGCAGCGCTGAAATCACCGAAGGTTTCTCACCGGCAGAGACCATCGCGGCGGTCACCGAGCGCCCCGATTCGTTGACATACGCAGTCTCCACCAGCCGGGCGAGCGGCTCCTCGATACCTTCCATAAAGGCAATGGGCAAACCGAACTGCTTGCGGATGCGAGCATAGGCCGTGGTTGTGCGCAGCAGCGCCTTGGCCGCCGATGTGCTTGTTGCCGGCAGTGAAATGGCGCGCCCTTCGGACAGGCATTCCATCAGCATACGCCATCCCTGCCCCACGCCGGTGGCCCCGCCGACCACCCAGTCCAGCGGAATAAAAACGTCCTTGCCCTGGGTGGGTCCGTTGGGAAAGGCAACGCCGCCCGGCAAATGACGCCGGCCAATCTCAACGCCTTTGTGGCCGGTCGGGATAAGCGCAACGGTGATGCTGAGGTCTTCGCCCTTTTCAAGCAGCCCGTCCGGGTCATAGAGCTGGAAGGCGAGCCCCAGCAAGGTCGCCTTCGGCCCAAGCGTGATATAGCGCTTGTCCCAGGTGAGCCGGATGCCGAGCGTTTCCTTACCCTCGAATGTGTCCTTGCAGACGATGCCGATGTCGCGCATCGCGGCTGCATCGGAGCCCGAAGCCGGTCCCGTCAGGGCAAAACACGGAATCTCCTTGCCCTTGGCCAGCCGCGCCAAATATTTCGATTTCTGTGCGTCAGTGCCGTAACGCTCGATCAGCTCGCCCGGACCTAGCGAGTTGGGCACCATGACAACGACCGCAACATCGGGACAACGCGAGGCGATCTTGCCGATAATCAGGGATTGCGCCTGGGGGGAAAACCCCAAACCGCCATGGTCTTTCGAGATGAGCATGCCGAAAAAGCCGTTATCGGCAATGAACTTCCATACTTTTTCCGGAATATCGCGCCGGATGTGACGGATATCCCAGTCATCAATCATACGGCAAAGCTCGTCCGTCGGTCCGTCGAGAAAGGAGCGTTCCTCCGCGCTGATGGACATGGGCGCCACATTTTGCAGACGTGACCAGTCCGGCGCGCCTGAAAACAACTCTGCGTCCCAGCCGATGGTGCCGGCCTCAAGCGCTTCGCGCTCGGTGGCGGACACGCGCGGCATGATCTTTTTCAGCTCACCGTAGGCCGGAATAATAATAAGGCGATGACGCACGCTTGGGACCGAAAGCGCCGCCATGACGGCCACGATCGCCCATCCGGCCCATGCACCGCTTGAAAACGGCAAAATCGGTTCGGAAAAGGGCAACCCGTATTGTGCGATGAGCGTGAGGGCAGCGAATGATGCAGCCCATATGAAAAGAGGTGCATGGCGCAGGGCCAGAATGACCAGGGCAGCGAAACATAATAGAAGGAACATCAGCGCCGGCATGGCGGCATTCTCCTCTTCCGGTGCCCCCCGGCACTTCCGTATTTTTAGCGTCTCTTGCCTGCGAATCAACAAGTGTTTCCCAGATTATCTACGCGATCATATGTTAATTTCCCACAAAGGACGCTGCTGCCATACCGCCTGCGCCAGGGCACGAAATTATCACATGCGGCAAATGGTTTCGATTTGACGGATTGCTTGTCCTCTTGGCATGAATTGGATAATCGTGACGATGATTACCAGTTGCGCCATGGTGGCTCTCTGGCGGCAAACACGAATATGCGAGGAATATCCATGGCGGACGATCCGATCCCGGCCCAGTTGGGCCCCTATGAAATCGAGGTTGAAGAAGGCAAACGCTATGCCTGGTGCCGCTGCGGCCGCTCCAAGAAGCAGCCTCTTTGCGATGGATCACACAAGGACACCGGCCTTGCGCCGTTGATGTTCACAGCGGAGAAAAGCGAGACCGTCTATCTGTGCGGCTGCAAGGATACCGGCGATGAGCCCTTCTGCGATGGCTCCCACTTGATGATGTAACGGGATATGGTGGCAGAGCATCACTGCAACGCCATTGAAACCAGCAACCCCGTTACCAGTGTGACCTCGTGACCGCCAGCGGACCAAACAATCTCATTACCGATGTCACCGGCCTGCGCGTTGGCAATGCCCATGATGAAAATCTGCGTTCGGGCGTCACCGTGCTTCTTTGCGAACATCCCATGATCGCGGCCATAGATGTGCGTGGTGGCGGCACAGGGACACGCGATACACATGCGCTGGAACCTGAAGGTCTGATCCAGGAGGTTCATGGGCTCGTTCTTTCAGGCGGCTCGGCCTTCGGCCTCGACGCGGCGACCGGCGTGCAAAGCTATTTGCGCGATAAGGGGCGAGGCTATGCCGTGGGTGATGCGCGCGTGCCCATCGTCCCCCAGGCAATCCTGTTCGATCTTCTCAATGGCGGAGACAAGGACTGGGGCAGGCGTCCGCCGTATCAGGATATGGGATTTGCAGCTTGTGAAAATGCGAGCCTGGATTTTGCCCTTGGTACGATTGGCGCGGGATATGGCGCGACAACCTACAATCTGAAAGGCGGCCTCGGCAGCGCTTCCGTCACAACCTCAACCCGGATCACCATTGGCGCTCTGGCAGTGGTCAATGCAGTAGGATCGGTGACGATCGGTGACACACCACATTTCTGGGCCGCGCCTTTTGAAACCGGCTCCGAATTTGGTGATTACGGGTCGCCTGCCAAAACACCTCCTGCAGCACTCGCCGCCAAGTTCAAAGGTGGCCCAGGTGAAAGCACCACCCTTGTTATTGTCGCCACCGATGCGGCAATGGACCGGGCGATGCTGAAACGTCTCGCCATCATGGCGCAGACCGGCCTCGCCAGGGCCATTTACCCGGTACACTCGACGTTCGATGGCGATATCGTGTTCGCGGTCTCGACAGCTAAAAAGCCGTTGGCTGATCCAGTCCGGACCCTTGCGGAACTGGGCGTCCATGCCGCCAATGTCACAGCCCGCGCCATCGCCCGCGCTGTCTATGAGGCGCGCCCCTTCAGCACCGGCCCCAAAGGCCTCCCCGCCTATCAGGAACTTCATTCGCGAAACGTCAAATGACCCGGATCGTGAGAAATCCACTCTTCACTGACGCACTGGCAGTGCTGGCTGTGACGATTTCCATCCTGCACGCTTTTGCCTGGCCCGCGGGCGCGGGCGATTTGGCTGACCGGAATATCCTCGGCTTCTCACCGGACGGGGGCACATTCGCCTTTGAGCAGTTCGGCGTTCAGGACGGCTCAGGCTTTCCCTACACGGATATTTTTGTTGTCGACACTTTGAGCGACCAGTGGGTCAAGGGCTCACCATTTCGCGTTCTGATGCGCGATGAACGCTCGCAGCTGAAATGGGCCCGCAGGGAGGCCCTCACCAAGGCCGGAAACACGCTGCGGCAACGCTTGATTTCAAAGCCCGGGCGATTGCTCGCCAGCAATCCTCACGCAGAATTGTCCGCGCACTCGCACCGCGTGGCGGTTAACACCAGCCAGATCGTGATCGGCCCACCGAAGCGCTGGACTTTCACGCTTGATGAAATCCCTATTGCCAACGAGCAATGTGCTGCCTTTACCAGTGCGCCGGTAAAAGGATTTCGTCTCACGGCGAAACGGCAAGACGGTGCGCCGCTCAAGCTCCATGAGGACACATCGATCCCGAAGAGCCGTGGCTGCCCATTGCGTTACGCCATCTCCGATGTGGTGGCCTATGAGCCCGGTGGTGGCGGCCGTGTAATCGCTGTTCTCGTCAGCGTTTACAGCCATGGATTCGAGGGGCCGGACCAGCGCTTCCTCGCGGTGACCAAACGCTTCGAGTGAACAATCGCGATCTGGAGCATGACCAGATCATGCTCTCGCGATTGCGTCTCCCGGCATTTGCATGCTTAGTTTCCGGAAGAGGCAGTGCATTGGCACTGATGCTGAGGGAAATCCATGGAACAAAATGGTTTTGGCCGCATGGTCGGCTTTGTACTGGCGGGGCTGTTCGCCGCCGTCATGGGACTGTGTCTTGTTGCCGTACTGGTGGCCGACTATATGGAACCGGGCCGTATCGTGAATGAACAGGCGCGCATAACGCTGAGAATTTGCGGCATCTCCGGCGCCTCGGCTGGACTGATCACCTGGTGGCTGCAGGGTTTTGCGGCGCACCGGGCATTCATCATCCGCTTTTTTTACGCAATGGTGACTTTCCTGCTCGTATTCTGCGCGATTGGCGGCCTGCTGGAGGTCATCAGCAATTTCATGCTCAATCCGGGCCCTCATGATTACAGCCCCTCGGGCCTGTACTGGTCCTCGCTTGGCGGTTTTTATACTTTCGCGCTGTTCCTGTCGGTTTCGTTCAATCCGGGGCTGCTGGTCGTGTTGCTGGCGCCCGGTATTATTCTGGCGCTTGTCGGCCCGCGCGAAATCCCGTGAGGGCCAGGTCATGGCATTTCTCTTGAGCGATTGAGCCTGCGCGCGCACTCTGATAGACCACCCTCTCCTGCAATAATCAGGTGAGCTTCGAAAAATGATTCCCCGCTATACACGCGCCCCCATGGCCGGCATCTGGGAGCCGGAATCCAGGTTCCGGATATGGTTCGAGATCGAGGCCCATGCCTGCGACGCAATGGCCGGGCTTGGCATCATCCCGAAGGAAGCCGCCAAGGCCGTCTGGGACAAGGGTGGATTTGATGTTGCCCGCATCGACGAGATTGAGCTGGAAGTGAAGCACGATGTCATCGCCTTTCTCACCAGCCTCGCGGAGCATGTGGGCGAGGAAGCCCGCTTCGTTCACCAGGGCCTGACCTCGTCGGATGTGCTCGATACCTGCTTCAATGTGCAGCTTGTGCGCGCGTCGGACATCTTGCTGGAAGATCTTGACGCCCTGCTCGCGGCGCTGAAAAAGCGCGCAATCGAGCACAAGGACACGGTGTGTATCGGCCGCAGCCACGCAATTCATGCCGAGCCGACCACATTCGGCCTCAAAATGGCGCAAGCCTATGCGGAGTTCTCGCGTGCGAAAGACCGCCTGCTGGCAGCGCGCAAGGAAGTCGCCACCTGCGCGATTTCCGGACCCGTCGGCACCTTCGCCACCGTCGACCCGCGCGTCGAGGCTCATGTGGCCAAAGCTCTTGGGCTGGAGCCTGAACCGATTTCAACGCAGGTGATCCCGCGCGACCGGCACGCTATGTATTTCGCCACCCTCGGCGTCATCGCTTCCTCGATCGAGCGCCTGGCGACGGAAATCCGCCACTTGCAACGCACCGAGGTGCTGGAAGCGGAGGAATATTTCTCAGCCGGCCAGAAGGGGTCCTCCTCCATGCCCCACAAGCGCAACCCCGTGCTGTCGGAAAATCTCACCGGGCTGGCGCGCCTGGTGCGCTCGAGCGTTACACCGGCATTGGAAAATGTCGCGCTGTGGCATGAACGTGACATCTCGCACTCGTCCGTTGAGCGCGGCATTGCGCCGGACGCCACGGTGCATCTCGATTTTGCACTGGCGCGCCTCACCGGCGTCATCGAAAAGCTGATCGTCTACCCGGAGCGCATGCAGGCCAACATGGACCGGCTCGGCGGGCTGATACATTCCCAGCGCGTACTGCTGGCGCTGACACAAGCCGGCGTCAGCCGTGAAGACGCCTACACCCTCGTGCAGCGCAATGCCATGAAGGTGTGGGAGCAAGGCGCCAATTTTCTTGAAGAGTTGCTTGGCGACAAGGACGTGCGGGCCACGCTTTCCGAAGACGAGATTCGCGACAAATTCGATATGGGCTACCACACTAAGAATGTGGATCTTATTTTCAAAAGAGTGTTTGGCTAACCCTTCAGCGCCTCGACGATGCCCGCCGCCGCGCCTGCAAGCAGCCCCATGTCGGTGCCGACGGTAATGATATCCCACCCGGCCTCGACCAGTGGCTTGGCATAGTCAATGTCATTGGCAAATATCGCTGTTAATACAGCATGTTCTCGTGATTTATTAAGTATTTCGTTGCAAGCCTCAACCGCTTCGGGTTTGCGAATATCCCTGGTGCCTGTCAGCGCCAGGGCGAGATCGTTCGGCCCAACGAGGACCATGTCCAGCCCATCAACCTTGAGGATGTCATCAAGAGTGTCCATCGCGCCGCGCGTCTCGATCTGGACGCAGTTGATAACCCAGTCATTTGCATGCGCGATATAGTCACCATCGACGAGGATCTTTCCGCGATAGGGTCCCCAGCTTCGCTGGCCATGGGGCGGATATTTTGCAGCCCGCACGCAGGCCTCGACATCGGCAACCGTTTCTACCAGCGGAGACACAACACCATGCGCCCCGGCGTCCAGAGCCTGGCCGATAAGCCCCGGGTGCGGGTTCAGCGGGCGCACAAGTGCCGGAAGCCCGGCCGCGCGCGCGGCCGTGAGACAATTTATGAGATCGCACTTGCCGCCCAGCCCGTGCTGCTGATCGATGAGCACCACGTCATAGCCCACCTCGCCCATCTGCTCGACGATGTAAGGCACGCCATATGTGACCCACGCCATAAGCTGTGGCTTTTTGTCCGCGATGGCGGCGCGTAGCAGGTTTATGGTCACGGGATGTGCTGCCGGGGGCGTGCGCTCGGGTCAAGACCCTAGTCGCGATCGCCCTCAATCTGGGCCACGGCTTCGTCCATCAGTTCCTCCATGGTACGGCGGATCTGATGATCTGACTGGTCGATACCGGCATCGTCGAAGTCGCCACGAACCTTGCGGAAGACGTCTTCATCGCCCGGCTCCTCCAGATCGGCCAGCACCACGCCCTTGGCGTAATGATCAATATCGTCGCCCGTCATGCCCATTTTCTCCGCGGCCCATACCCCGAGCAGCTTGTTGCGGCGGGCGCTTGCCTTGAATTTCAGTTCCGCGTCATGGGCAAACTTTTTTTCATATGCCTTCTCGCGGTCATCAAAAGACGTCATCTCTGGCACTCCTTAAAAATGTTCACGCCGTTCGGCTTGCACGTGGCACACAGCCGCACCTCCCGGTTCACATATTGCCTGCAGGGATAGCCCGGCATCTGGCCCAAATCAACCGTCCGTTTGCAGCGCCAATAGCTGTGGGCAAATCGGCGCCAATAGCCGTGGGCAAATGATTGTCTCTTGCTCCGGGTTCCGCTAGGTTCGGTGGATCATTCAAGATGATTCTCGCGTAAGGGCTTGCTATAGTGTGTGGGGCGTCACATAGCTTGTTGAACATCACGGACAATCGGCGGGTTCAAAACGTGCTCAGGCACGCCGCAGACCGCATTTGCGGACCGCGCCCGACCCGCACAAAGCGTGAAAGGAACCACCCATGAGCCGGCGGCGGCGCGTTTATGAGGGCAAAGCGAAAATACTCTATGAGGGTCCCGAACCCGGCACTCTCATCCAGCATTTCAAGGACGATGCCACGGCCTTCAACAACAAGAAGCAGGAATGTGTTGAAGGCAAGGGCGTGCTGAACAACCGCATCTCGGAATTTCTGTTTCAGAAACTCGGAGATGTCGGCATCCCGACCCATTTCATCAAACGTCTCAATATGCGCGAGCAACTGATCCGCGAGGTCGAGATCATTCCGGTCGAAGTGGTGGTGCGCAATGTCGCTGCCGGTTCGCTCGCTAAACGGCTCGGGCTGGAGGAAGGCACGCAGCTGCCCCGGTCAATCGTGGAATTCTATTACAAGTCCGATGAGCTCAACGACCCGATGGTATCGGAAGAGCACGTCACGGCCTTCGGCTGGGCCAATCCTCAGGAAATCGACGAAATGATCGCATTATCCCTCAGGATAAACGACTTTTTATCCGGCCTGTTCATAGGCGTTGGTATCCGGCTCGTTGACTTCAAGATCGAATTCGGACGCCTGTTCGACAATGAAATGATGCGCATCGTGCTTGCAGACGAAATCTCGCCCGATTGCTGCCGGCTGTGGGATATCGAAACCCAGGACAAGATGGACAAGGACCGGTTCCGTAAGGATCTCAGCGGTCTCATCGAGGCCTATCAGGAGGTCGCCCGCAGGCTTGGCGTTTTTGTCGACAACCGCCCGCGCGACGGCGAAGGCCCTGTGCTCGTCAGTTCCAAATAACGAGAATCAACTTTCATCAATTATGCAGACGGACCCGCAAAAGACATGAAGGCCCGAATCAAGATTACATTGAAAAACGGCGTCCTCGATCCTCAGGGCAAGGCCATTGCCAATGCCCTTGGCGCGCTCGGCTTTGACGGCGTGGGGGAGGTGCGGCAAGGGAAATATATCGAGATTGAACTCGATGATAATGATCGTACCAGCGCGGAGAAAACCGTTGCGCGTATGTGCGAACAGCTGCTCGCCAACATGGTCATCGAGAATTACAGCTACGAGCTGGAGGACGCATGAAGGCGAGTGTGATCGTCTTTCCCGGGTCCAATTGCGACCGCGATGTCGCCGTTTCCCTTGAAGCGGCCATGGGGAAAAAACCCGCCATGGTCTGGCATGGCGAGGCGGATGTCCCTGCGTGTGACCTGATCGTTTTGCCCGGCGGGTTTTCCTATGGCGACTATCTGCGCTCCGGCGCAATGGCCGCGCATTCGCCAATCATGCGCGATGTCGCCGCCAAGGCCAGGAAAGGCACGCCGGTTCTTGGCATTTGCAACGGGTTCCACCTGCTCACCGAAACAGGATTGTTGCCCGGTGTGCTGATGCGCAACGCCTCGCTCAAATTCATCTGCAAGGATGTGCTGCTCAAGGTCGAGCGCAACGATACGGATTTCGCGCACCGCTACGCACAAGGCCAGGTGATACGCATTCCCGTAGCCCATCATGACGGCAATTATTTTGCCGATGAGGACATTCTCGACCGGCTTGAGGGCGAAGGCCGGGTGGCCTTCCGCTACTGCGATGCCTTGGGCGATCCGAACCGTGACGCCAACCCGAACGGCTCCCGGCGCAACATCGCCGGCATCTACAATGAAACCGGCACGGTGCTGGGCCTTATGCCGCACCCTGAACGCCTCGCCGACCCGGCCCTTGGCGGCACGGATGGCAAGCCCATGTTCACGTCCCTCAATGAGGCCCTGCACTGATGAGCGCGCAGCCGGCCGCCATGACACCCGAACTCGTCGCCGAGCACGGGCTGAGCGCAGAAGAATATGAGCGGCTACTCGGGATTCTTGGCCGTGAGCCAAGTATCACGGAGCTTGGCGTCTTTTCCGTCATGTGGTCGGAACATTGTTCCTACAAATCCTCAAAAGTTTGGCTCAAAACGCTGCCAACAACGGGTCCGCAGGTTATTTGCGGTCCGGGTGAAAATGCCGGCATTGTCGATATTGGCGATGGCCAGGCAGCCATCTTCAAGATGGAAAGCCACAACCACCCTTCTTTCATCGAGCCCTATCAGGGCGCGGCTACGGGCATTGGCGGCATCATGCGCGATGTGTTCACCATGGGTGCACGGCCCGTGGCCAACCTCAATGCGCTGCGTTTCGGAACCCCTGACCATCCCAAAACCCGCCATCTCGTGTCTGGCGTCGTGGCCGGTATCGGCGGATATGGCAATTGCGTTGGCGTGCCGACGGTGGGAGGCGAGGTCAATTTCGACCCCGGATATAACGGCAACATTCTTGTGAACGCCATGTGCGTCGGCCTTGCCGATACGGACAAGATTTTTTACTCCGCCGCAAAGGGCGTCGGCCTGCCGATTGTCTATGTCGGCTCCAAAACAGGGCGGGACGGCATTCACGGCGCGACCATGGCGTCAGCCGAGTTTGATGATGACTCTGACGAAAAACGCCCGACCGTTCAGGTCGGCGATCCGTTCACCGAAAAGCTGCTTATTGAGGCGTGCCTGGAGCTGATGGCCGTGGACGCCATCATCGCCATTCAGGATATGGGCGCGGCGGGCCTCACTTCGTCATCCGTGGAGATGGCGGACAAGGGCGGGGTCGGGTTCGATCTCGACCTCGACCAGGTGCCCTGCCGCGAAGAGGGCATGAGCGCCTACGAGATGATGCTGTCTGAAAGCCAGGAACGCATGCTCATTGTGCTCAAGCCGGGTTCAAAAGACAAAGCACGCGTCATCTTCGAGAAGTGGGAGCTTGATTTTGCCGTTGTCGGCGTAACGACGGATACGGGCCGCCTCATCGTCACCCATAATGGCCAGATCGAAGCCGACATGCCGGTCAAGGCGCTGGCCGACTCAGCCCCGGAATATAAACGCCCCTGGACGCCGACCGAGCCTCCTGCCCTTATTGCGCCTGAAGACGTGCCCGCACCCAATAGCCTGACGGACACATTCGAGGCGCTGATGGGTTCACCGCATTTATGCTCCAGGCGCTGGGTGTGGGAGCAGTATGACCACATGGTCATGGGGGACACTGTGCGCCGCCCGGGTGGTGACGCCGCCGTGGTGAGGGTGCATGGCACCACCAAGGGGCTGGCCGTCACCTGCGACGTCACCCCGCGCTATTGTGCCGCCGACCCGGTCGAAGGCGGCAAGCAGGCTGTGGCCGAAGCCTGGCGCAATCTCACCGCCACTGGCGCCGACCCGCTGGCCCTCACCGATTGTATGAATTTCGGCAACCCGGAGCGCCCTGAAATCATGGGACAGTTTGTCGGTTGCATCGAGGGCATGCACGAGGCGGTCGAGGCGCTTCAATTCCCTGTCGTGTCGGGCAATGTGTCGCTTTACAACGAAACAAATGGCGCCGCCATTCCCCCGACGCCTGCCATCGGCGGTGTGGGGCTGATCCCCGATATTGCGCATATGACGGAAATTGCCCTCAAAGCGACAGGCGAAACACTCCTGCTGCTGGGCACAGAGCGCGGCCATCTTGGCCAGTCGCTTTACATGGAAGTGATGCAGGACAAACGCGAGGGCGCTCCGCCCCCTGTGGATCTGGCGGCAGAACGCAAAACAGGCGATCTGGTGCGCAAGTTTGCCAGGGATGGTTCGGTTAGCGCCGTGCACGATGTCTCTGATGGCGGACTGCTCGTCGCCGTGGCGGAAATGGCGCTGGCTGGAAGCGTCGGCGTTGCGCTTGCAGACTATGAAGGCCCCTTACCGCTGCATGCCATGCTGTTTGGAGAAGATCAGGGCCGCTATGTCGTCGCCACGTCGCAAGCTTCAGAAATTATGGCCCGCGCGGAACAAGCTGGTATTACCTGCCGCCTCATTGGTGAAACCGGCGGGGATGCGATCACGATTGCGGACGAAGCGCCGGTTCCTCTAGGGCGCCTGCTGGACCTTCACGAAGGCTGGTTGCCGCACTATATGACAACGCGTTAAACTACGCCCCGGCAAGGAGGCGCATACATCAATGCCCATGGACGAAAATGAGATTATGCAGCTGATCAAAAAGAAGCTGCCGGACGCCGATGTGTCCATCCGTGACCTGGCCGGTGATGGAGATCATTACGCGGCCACGGTTGTATCTGAAGCGTTTCGTGGTAAGACCCGTGTGCAACAGCACCAGCTGGTTTACGAAGCACTGGAAGGCAATATGGGTGGAGCGCTCCACGCGCTTGCCCTGCAAACCTCCGCTCCGGAGGGTTGAGAAGGATCGATTAAGCTATGAGCGAGCAAAAAGTTCACGAATGGATCGGGAAAAAGGTCGCCAATGAGGACGTGGTGCTATTCATGAAAGGCACCCGGCAGTTTCCCCAGTGCGGCTTTTCAAGCCAGGTCGTTCAGATCATGGGATATCTTGACCTCGAATATTCAGAGGTGAATGTGCTGGATGATCTGGGCATCCGCGACGGCATCAAGACCTATACGAACTGGCCAACCATTCCGCAGCTCTACGTCAAGGGTGAGTTTGTGGGTGGCTGCGACATCATTCGCGAAATGTTTCAGGACGGTGAGCTGCAGGAGTTGCTGACCGCAAAGGGTATCTCGCACAACAAGCAGACCCAAACCGCCTGAACCGCACGAAAATATCCATGAAAGTTTCAACGGCTCTGCGCATATGCGTGGGGCCGTTTATTTATTGCCGTGACGCAAGGCAAAAATTGAAACAATTCTGGAACACGAATTTTTCTTTTAATATGGCCAGGGACCACCATTTTGAGCGGTGAACTGAATAGCCGCTACTCAAGGGAGTGAACCAATGGCTTACGTAGATTGGAAGATCAAGGGTCCGAAGATCGCTGTGTGCAGCTGCGACTATGGCTGCCCGTGCGAATTCAACGGACGCCCTACGCAAGGCCTGTGTGAGGGTCTCGAAGCACACCGGATAGATGAAGGCTGGTTTGGTGACGTAAGGCTGGACGGTCTGATTATCGTTGCACGTTACCGCCGGCCGGGTGCAGTCCACGAGGGCGGCGGAATGGTACAGGGCGCGATCTCGGAACATGCAAGCGAGGAACAGCGCGATGCCCTGTTCCAGATTCTCGATGGCAAGGAACAGGACCCGACGACCATTTTCAACATTTATGGCTCGACGATCGAAACCGAGTTTGACCCTATTTTCTCGGTAATAGAGTTTGCCTGTGATCTCGAAAAGGGCACGGGTGGATTTTCCGTACCGGGGATTATGGAGATGGAACTGGAACCCATTCGCAATCCCATCAAGGGTGCACCCCGCCCCGCCAAGATCGTTCTTCCCCAAGGATTTGAATTCCGGGAGGGCGATATGGCGAGCAGCACATTTTCTGGCCAGGGAGATATCGCCTTAGAGCGCGAAGGATCATATGGCGTGCTGACTTATGTCGCATACGGACCCCATGGCCTGATCGGAGAAGAAAGCTGACCTGCATACCGTCCAAGAATATCTGGTTGCTGAAATGGGTCGTGCTTCGAGCAAATCATCTGGCCGGGTCCCTCTTGAGTTCAAGGACAGTTACGGGCAGTTCGCTCATATCCATCACGGCAACCACGGGATCGTGCGCTAAAGCCTAAAAAGAGACCCTGATGAGTTCTGCAGACATCACGAAAGCTGAACGCCTCATCGGCAAAGACCGGATCATCACAATTTCTGCTCTGGCCGTTCTGACGCTGCTGTCATGGATCTAGGTTTTGACCGGGGCCGGAACGGGCATGAACACCGTGTCCATGTCCACATTCAAGTTCCCTCCCCCTGTAATGGACGGCATGACCATGGCCTGGAGCCCCGGTTATGCCGCCCTGATGCTGGCCATGTGGTGGGGCATGATGATCACCATGATGGTGCCGAGTGCCGCCCCCATGATCCTTCTCTATGGACGCGTTTCAAGACACGCCCAGAACAAAGGACAGATGGCACAAGGCGTATTGCCGGCATTTGTCTTTGTCCTGGGATACCTGTCCGCATGGTTTGGCTTCAGTGCGCTCGCAACCGGGGCGCAATGGGGTCTGGAGCGCGCGGGGCTCATGCACCAGATGCTGATGTGGAGCACCAATACGACGCTTACGGGCCTTCTTCTGATTGCCACGGGCCTGTATCAGCTGACGCCGCTCAAGCACGCCTGCCTTGAGCATTGCCGGTCACCTGTGGGCTATCTGTCGGAACATTTGCGCGATGGCCGTTCAGGTGCATTCCAGATGGGCCTGACCCACGGAACCTATTGCCTGGGGTGCTGCTGGATGCTGATGATGCTTCTGTTCGCCGGCGGTGTCATGAACCTGGTATGGATCGCCGGCCTCGCCATCATTGTGCTGATCGAGAAGGTTTTTCCGCGGGGCGTGCTTTTTGGACAGGGACTTGCCGCACTCATGGTTGGAGTCGGCCTCTGGCTGCTGCTGCAAGGCGCGTTGTAAACCAGCTAGTGCCCCAAACGACAAACGGCCGCCCCAAGGCGGACTTTTTATATTTATTGCAGGCGATGACAACCGCTGTTCTCGAACCCAGGGTCCAGACCCTAGCGTGAGTAATACTCAATCACCAGATTGGGCTCCATCATCACCGGATAAGGCACATCCGACAGGACCGGAATCCGGTTGAGGCTTGCCTTGAGCTTGGTGTGATCGACATCGATATAGTCGGGTGTATCACGCTCGGAACTCTGGGTGGCTTCAAGCACCAGCCCCATATCCCTGGATTTTTCCCGCACCTCGATCACATCGCCGATCTTGCAGCGGTAGCTGGGTATATTGACCCGCCTGCCGTTCACCAGAACATGGCCGTGATTGACGAACTGACGGGCGGAAAAGACAGTTGGTACGAGTTTCGACCGGTAGACGAGTGCATCCAGCCGGCGTTCCAGCAAACCGATAAGGTTCTCGCTGGTATCACCCTTAAGCCGTTCCGCCTCGCGGTAGATGGACTTGAACTGTTTTTCCGTGATGTTGCCGTAGTAGCCCTTGAGTTTCTGCTTGGCTCTGAGCTGCAGGCCGTAATCAGATGTCTTGCCGCGGCGGCGCTGGCCATGCTCGCCAGGGCCATATTCCCGCTTGTTGATGGGGCTTTTCGGGCGTCCCCAGATGTTCTCGCCGAGGCGGCGATCAATTTTGTACTTGGCGCGTATGCGCTTGGTCATGTCTAACTCCTCAGCGAGCGTTCTTTAAAAACAAGAACGCCCCTTCCTTTGCCTTGGGAGCAGGTTTCCCGTCCCCTGGCTGACAGGCGATACCGTGACTCCGGCATCTCCACAGGTGCGTATCGATAAAACGGGTCATATCGGACCCGTGCCGTCCTGTTACACGCAATGACAGGTAAGTGTCAATTGAGATGGCAAAACCGGAAAGCCCGGCACGGGCATGTGCCGGTTACCGGAAGTTAGCAGACTATTTGATGTAGGCCTCAACAGCAGCTCGTATGCGCTCACGTTCTTCAGCATCGCAATTGTATCTGTGCATCGCGTCATTTGCGTCTTCATCTTTTTTATCAGACTCATCGCCAGCCATGAACGAACCTGTCATCACCAGACTGGTAGCAATATGCAAGTGCTTGATGAAGGTTATCTGGTTCGGTGTCCATTTCTTGAGTGCTTTTTCGCTGGACATGAGTTTCAGAAAATTCTGGCCCTCTATCTTGGTCAGACCGCAAAGATCCGCATTCGCCGAGCGTATAGACACACGAATAACACGGCGCGCATCATTCACCGGAATGTAGAAATCCTTAGGATTCGCCCGATCGATTTTGACGTCCTTACCGCCTCTCTTGACGGTCTCGGGTATAGCGGCAAATGCCCAGCTCATAATCACGCGCACTGTGCGGTCGCTCGGTTTTTTCTTTTGCTTGGCATCCTGGGCCGCGACAGACGACGCCAGGCTCAAAACGAGCCCCAAACCGAGCACAACCACGTAACCAATACTAAATAATGTTTTTTTCATTCCCAACCCTCGCACCGATTTGGGCCGCAAATTACCATTGTTACGCGCAATCGCAATACTAAAATCGGGGCGGAACTATGGCATTTTGTCCCGATGCCGGTGTGCGCGAGTCAAAGACGATACGACACCGCGCAAAGTGCGCACCTCCTGTTCACTCGCACCCATGCGTTGAAACATATTACGCAAATTACGGACCATTTGTGGACGTTTCTCCGGTGGGCGAAGAAAACCCGATATATCAAGCTCACGCTCAAGATGTTCAAAAAATCCTACCATCTCAGCGCTGGTGGCCGGGCGGGTGCGCTGCATCTGCAGCCCCTCGCGCGCCGGCCCGTCAAATTCCGTCTCCCTGCCCAATGCTCCGCTTTGCTGCTGTTTCAGCCATTCATATCCGATAATGAGTACGGCCTGCGCCAGGTTGAGCGATGCAAACTTGGGATTAACAGGGGCCATCACAAGCGCATCGCACAATGCAATATCGTCGTTTTCCAGACCTGCCTGTTCCGGCCCGAATAAAATTCCACAGCTCTCGTTTCGACCAATACGCACACTGATTTCGGTAGCCGCGCTTTGTGGTGCAAGAACCTGCTTCACACTGTCGCGGGTGCGCGCCGTTGTGGCACAAACATAATTGAGATCGGCAACGGCCCCCGAAACATCTGAAAAAACACGCGCGCCCTCTATAATCCAGCTTGCGCCCGAGGCCGCCGAATAGGCCTCCTCGCTGGGCCAGCCGTCGCGCGGCGCAACAAGCCTCAGATCGTTTAGCGAAAAATTTGCCATCGCCCTCGCCGCCATGCCGATATTCTCGCCCAACTGCGGCTCGACCAGAATAATTGCGGGGCCCGTTGGCCTCTGGGCTGTGTTGTTTTTTGATTTTTCTTTATCCATCTACACAATTTCTGCTGACATAGGAGTGGCGGGGGCGCGGTGCGGCGTCTGCTTGACCGGGGCGCGATTATCCACCCTTCGTATCCTTCCTAACGTCCCGTCACAATGCTATAGGGAGGCCGCGTTCGCAACGGCCCGTGGCTTCATCCAGTGGCCGGCACAAGACCGCTTTTGATGTGACGCCGTTTAGGCGCGCGATCCACACCCTGGAGGCCTGGAAGAGATGTCGAAGATCAAAGTTGAAAACCCGGTCGTCGAACTGGACGGCGACGAGATGACGCGGATCATATGGAGATTCATAAAAGACAAGCTGATCCACCCGTATCTCGACATCGACCTCAAATATTACGATTTGGGAATGGAGAGCCGGGACGAGAGCAACGATCAGATCACGATAGAGTCCGCAGAAGCCATCAAGGAATATGGCGTTGGCATCAAATGCGCGACCATTACGCCCGACGAGGCACGGGTTGAGGAATTTGGCCTGAAACAGATGTGGCGCTCGCCCAATGGCACCATCCGCAACATTCTAGGCGGCGTTATCTTCCGCGAACCGATCATCTGCCAGAACGTACCGCGTCTCGTGCCCGGCTGGACACGCCCCATTATCATCGGCCGTCATGCCTTTGGCGATCAGTACCGCGCCACCGATTTTGTCGTTCCGGGCAAGGGCAAGCTGACCATCACTTGGGAGGCGGCTGACGGATCCGACAAGATCGAGCGTGAAATTTTCGACTATCCCAGCGGGGGCATAGCCCTGTCCATGTACAATCTGGACGACTCGATCCGGGATTTTGCCCGCTCCTGCATGAACTATGCCCTGACGCGTAAATATCCTCTGTACATGTCGACCAAGAATACCATCCTCAAAGCCTATGACGGACGCTTCAAGGATCTGTTTCAGGAGGTCTTCGAAGCCGAATTCCAGGACAGGTTCAAGAAGGAGGGCCTGACATATGAGCACCGGCTGATCGACGACATGGTAGCGGCCTGTCTCAAATGGTCGGGCGGATATATCTGGGCTTGCAAGAATTATGACGGCGACGTGCAATCAGACACGGTTGCGCAGGGGTTCGGGTCGCTTGGGTTGATGACCAGCGTGCTGATCACTCCGGACGGAAAAACGGTAGAATCCGAAGCGGCCCACGGCACCGTGACACGTCATTTCAGGGCGCATGAGCGCGGCGAAGAAACTTCCACTAATTCAACAGCTTCCATTTACGCATGGACACGCGGTCTCAAACACAGGGCCAAGCTCGATGATAATGATCGACTGGCCAAATTCGCCCAGACCCTGGAGGATGTGGTGGTGAGCACCATCGAATCCGGTTTCATGACCAAGGATCTGGCGCTGCTCGTTGGCGATGAACAGGCCTGGCAATCCACCACGGGATTTTTGGACAAGATCGACGAGAACCTGCAGAAGGCAATGAGTTAAAGCACAATCTTAAAAAAGCCTGTCCTCGCGAAGGCGGGGATGGAAACCGGTTTTCGGATAAATTATGCGATTAAAAAAGACACACCAATTCTGGTTCTAGTCCGATTTCGTCTTGCTCGCCTTCAGCCTCGCTTCGGCAATACCGCGTATGTGAGACAACAGCTGGGGTTCACGGCGACATAACTGCTCTAAATCATCCTTGTCGAGCACAAGGACCCGACACTTTGTGATGGCTGAAACATTATGCTCGCGCTGTCGCCGGTACAACAGCGCCATCTCACCGAAAAAGTCTCCTTCACCCAGCCTGACCTGTCCTTCATCAGCCTCGACGGCCACTTCACCCGAGGCAATGAAATACATCGCATCAGCCTCATCGCCCACACGCATAATCAACTCACCAGCCACATAGTTGCGCGAATAGAGCAAAGCGCCAATTCGAGCAACGACGGCCGCCTCAAGCTGCGCAAATATAGGCACACGCGCCACCATTCCCCAGGTGATGACAAATTCCCGGCGGTTGGCCTCATGAGAAAAGCCTGTAGCGATAATCCCGATGGGCAGGGCGAACATCCCGAGGCCGAAAATCATGATAAGGCCGCCAAAGGCCTTTCCGAGACCGGTTACGGGAACCGCATCGCCAAATCCGACGGTTGTGAGGGTCGCGATCGCCCACCACGCTGCCGATGGTATGGAGCCGAACAGCTCGGGTTGAACATGGCGCTCGATAAAATACATACCCGAGCTTGCAAACAGCAACAGCGCGAACATGACCAGAAGAGCTCCCAAGAGAGCCCGCCGTTCATTTGCAAACACGCGTCCCAGAGCCATAAGTGCGGGAGAATAGCGCACGAGCTTGAGAAACCGAAACAGCCTGAAGACCCGCAAAATGCGCAAATCGATGCCTATCAGGAAACTCAGATAGAATGGGAGAATGGCGATGAGATCGATAATCTGCAGCGGTCGCAGGGCAAATTTTGCGCGCGCGCGCCACGCCGGCATGGCGTGCAGCAATGGCAGCTCCACGCAACTCCACAGTCGAAGCACATATTCGACCGTAAAGATTGCGACTGAAACGAGGTTGAACAGCTCGAACCAAGGGCCGTAGCGCTGCCCGAATTGAGGCACGGTTTCAGCGGCAAAAGCCACCACATTGAGCACAATCATCGTGACGAGGAATATATTTACAGCGCGCGTCACCGGGTCATGTTCCGACCCGAATTCCAGTATCTCGTGAACCCGTTGGCGAAGTGTCATCGTGCCGCGCGGGGACGGGTATATCTGGCCTGACCGGCGCTCAGCCACTGGCCTGCTCTCTCACCGCCTGCTCGATTGCATCGAGGGCGGCTTGCGCCTGGCCGGCGTTTGGCCCGCCGGCCTGCGCCATGTCGGGCCGTCCGCCGCCACCTTTTCCGCCAAGAACTTCGGCGCCGGTCTTAACCAGATCAACCGCATTATAGTCAGCCACAATATCCTCGGTCACACCGACGACCAGGCCCGCCTTGCCATCGTCACTGACGCCGATAATGGCGACAACGCCAGTGCCTATCTGCTTTTTCCCGTCATCGACGAGGCCGCGCAAATCTTTCGGTGAAACCCCCTCCAATGTCCGCGCCAGAAGTTTGATCGCACCGATTGTGCGCACGCTATCTTCGGCGCCGTTACCCCCCCCGCCTAGTGCCAGTTGCTTGCGGGCCTCATTTGCTACGCGTTCCAGCTTCTTGCGTTCCTCCAGCAATTGCTGAAGCCGCGGCACCAGATCATCAGGTTTGATCTTGAGGAGTTCGGCGGCTTCGCGCGCACGCGCGTCCTGCGCGCTCAGATATTCCCTCGCCCCCTCACCCGTCAGCGCCTCGATACGGCGAACGCCGGCCGCCACGGCACTCTCGGATACGATCTTCACAAGCCCGATATCTCCGGTCCGGCGCGCATGTGTGCCGCCGCACAACTCAACCGAATAAGCCTTGCCTGCTTTATCCCCTTCGATCGCCGTGCCCATGGACACCACGCGCACCTCGTCTCCGTATTTTTCTCCAAACAGGGCCAGGGCGCCGGCCTCTCTCGCATCATCCACATCCATCAGCCGGGTCTCGACCGGTGCATTTTGCAGAATGATGGCATTGGCCAGATTTTCCACGGCGATAATTTCCTCGCCGCTCATGGGCTTGGGATGGGAGATATCGAAACGAAGCCGCCCCGGCTCCACCAGCGAGCCTTTCTGGGCCACGTGATCGCCCAGCACCTGGCGCAATGCCTCGTGTAACAGATGGGTGGCGGAATGGTTGGCGCGTATGGCGGTACGGGCGCAATGATCAACATTGAGTTCCGCCGCATCGCCGATATTGAGCGAGCCTTTCTCGACCTTGCCAAAATGGACGAACAGGCCGTCGGCCTTCTTCTGTGTGGTGCTTACGCGGAACGAACCGCCATCCGTTGTGGTCACAAGACCCGTATCGCCTGTCTGACCGCCAGACTCGCCGTAAAATGGCGTCTGATTGAGAATGAGCGCGCCTTCATCCCCTTTTTTCAATTTTTTGACAGATTTGCCATCCTTGACGAGCGCCAGAATTTCACCTTCAGCGCTTTCGGTTTCGTATCCGAGAAACTCACTGGCGCCATGCTCTTCCTTGAGCTTGAACCAGACCTGCTCGGTTTCCGCGTCACCAGTGCCCGCCCAGGCCTTGCGCGCATCGGCGCGCTGTTTCTCCATCGCCGCGTCGAACTGGGGGAGGTCGACCTCGATACCGCGCAGCCTCAACGCGTCCTGCGTCAAATCCAGCGGAAAACCATATGTGTCATACAGCTTGAACGCGAGATCTCCGGAAAGCGTGTCGCCTTTATCTAGATCGGCAGATGCCTCGTCGAGCAGCTGGATACCGCGCTCCAGTGTCTTGCGGAAACGGGTTTCCTCCAGCTGCAGGGTTTCGGTGATAAGCGGTTCGGCTCGTATGAGATCCGGGAAGGCCTGCCCCATCTCGCGCGTGAGCGTGTGTACCAGCTTGTGCATGAGCGGTTCGGGCGCTCCCAGCAGATGGGCATGGCGCATGCCCCTTCGCATGATCCTTCGCAGCACATAGCCGCGGCCCTCATTTGACGGCAGTACGCCATCGGCGATCAGAAAGCTGGATGCGCGTAAATGATCGGCAATGACCCGGTGGCTAGCCTTGTTCTTGCCCTCAGCCGCCACATTGGTCTCATCTTCAGAAGCGCCGATGAGGGCTGTAAACAGGTCGGTCTCGTAATTATCATGGGTGCCTTGCAGCACAGCTGAAATACGTTCCAGCCCCATACCTGTGTCTATGGAAGGCTTGGGCAAATCGATGCGTTCCTCAGGCGCCATCTGCTCGAACTGCATGAAGACGAGGTTCCATATCTCGATAAACCTGTCGCCGTCTTCATCGGGGGAGCCTGGCGGACCGCCGGGAATATGGTCGCCATGATCGAAGAATATTTCAGAACACGGGCCGCAAGGACCGGTATCCCCCATAGCCCAGAAATTATCGGATGTGGGGATGCGTATGATCTTGCTTTCGGGCAGACCGGCTATTTTTTTCCACAAATCGAACGCCTGATCGTCTTCAGAGTAAACGGTGACCAGCAATCGCTTGGGATCAAGTCCAAAATCCTTGGTGATCAGGTTCCAGGAAAGCTCAATCGCCAGGTCCTTGAAATAGTCTCCGAACGAGAAGTTCCCCAGCATCTCGAAAAAGGTGTGGTGGCGCGCGGTGTAGCCCACATTGTCCAAATCATTGTGCTTGCCACCGGCACGAACGCATTTCTGGGAAGTTACAGCCCGGTTGTAAGGACGCTTTTCCGCTCCGGTGAATAGATTCTTGAATTGCACCATGCCCGAATTTGTGAACAGCAATGTCGGATCGTTACGGGGAACTAGTGGACCTGACTCCACGATTTCATGGCCATGTTTGGCAAAAAAATCGAGGAAGGCGGATCGGATTTCGTTGACGCCGGTCATGGAGTTGAAATGCCTGTTTTTGTGCCCTGGGGCGAACCTTTATTCACGTATCGCCCTTGTCGCTCGTTTTTAAGGGGGGTCAATCTCCCTGTCCAGCAGCCCTGACACCTTGGTCCTGCCAGCGTGAGGCTGCAAACACCCGGTGAAATTGCGAACAAAAGAAAAAACCCGGGCATTGGGGGTGCCCGGGCTCCTTGCTTGGGGAGGGTCTTTTGCGTGTTGTGGGGTAAGACCCTGCTGGGGAAACTTTATTCTTAAGAATAGCAATAGGCCTAGCTGGCCTTGGCCTCCTTGGCGTCCTTGCCGGTGGCGGAAGTGTCTTTACCGGAGCTGGCATCAGGCCCGGCGGGTTTGGCGCTTGATAAGGACGCAACATTCGAGGCCGCATCATCGGCTGGCTCGCTTGCCTCGTCCCCGGCCTCGTCCCCGGCCTTGCTTTCATCGAACTCATCCTTGATGAAACCCGCGTCGCGCCGAATTCTCCGCTCGATCTCTTCCGCCATCTCCGGATTTTCCCTGAGGTAGGTTTTGGCGTTTTCGCGGCCCTGGCCGATGCGCGTTGAGTCATAGGAGTACCAGGAACCGGATTTCTCCACGACTTCGGCCTTGACGCCGAGGTCAATCAGCTCGCCCATCTTGGAAATACCCTCGCCATACATGATGTCGAACTCGACCTGCCGGAAAGGCGGCGCGACCTTGTTCTTGACGACCTTGACGCGGGTCTGGTTGCCGACCACCTCGTCGCGATCCTTGATCTGGCCGATACGGCGGATATCGAGGCGCACGGAGGCATAGAATTTGAGCGCGTTGCCGCCCGATGTGGTTTCCGGACTTCCAAACATGACGCCGATCTTCATGCGAATCTGGTTGATGAAGATGACCATGCAGCGGCTCTTCGAGATGGAACCGGTAAGTTTGCGCAGCGCCTGGCTCATCAGCCGCGCCTGTAACCCGGGCAGCGAATCGCCCATTTCGCCTTCCAGCTCCGCGCGCGGCGTCAGCGCCGCGACCGAATCGATCACCAGCACATCGATGGCGCCGGACCGCACCAGCGTATCGGTGATCTCGAGCGCCTGCTCACCGGTGTCGGGCTGGGAAATCAGCAAATCCTCGACCTGAATGCCGAGCTTCCTCGCATAGATAGGATCAAGTGCGTGTTCCGCGTCGACAAAGGCGCACACGCCGCCCATTTTCTGGGCTTCGGCCACCGTGTGCAGCGCCAGGGTGGTTTTGCCCGAAGATTCCGGCCCATAGATTTCAACGACGCGCCCCCTGGGGAGCCCGCCGATGCCGAGCGCTATATCAAGGCCAAGAGACCCGCTCGAGATTGACTCGATCTCCACCAGCGGCGCGTCCTGCCCCAGGCGCATCACCGACCCCTTGCCGAACGAGCGTTCGATCTGCGCGAGCGCCGCCGATAGCGCCTTCTCCTTGTCCATGTTGTCTCCCTCTACGAGCCGAAGTGCTGCATCTGACATCTTGTCCCTCTCCTTATTTCATGACTCTAGCGTGGTGGCAATTTGATCCCGCCGGGCTGGCAATCCAGCCTTTAATGTACATGATTTGTTCTATTTTGCAAGATGGGCCTTAACAAACTAATAATGTGGGTTTTTTTTGAGCTGTGTTCTGGGGATGTTCGAGGGGATTAATTGGGTGCTGTCCTAAGTTTAGACAGGGTGTCCTAATTTGCGGTTTCATCCTCTCGCCATGACAGTATTTCAGACCATCTGGCGACAGTCTGTTCAAATTTTTCACGCGTCATAACGCTTGCCCCCTCCCCCCGGCCCTCTCCCCCAAGGGGAGAGGGAGGGACCCGCGTCAGCGGCAGGGTAAGGGGGTCCTCAAATAGTGGAGCGATAGAACAAATATAAGGGTCCAATAGGAACTCGCCGCCAACGCTCTATTGGATTCCCGCCTTCGCGGGAATGACGGAAGTGGAGCCGCTTGTCCGGGATGACGGTGATGGGACCATCCGGCAACACCCCCACCTGTCATCGTCCGGCTTGACCGGACGATCCAGTAGCCACAATTCTCGTGGGATGAACGCCGGCAGAAGTTACTATGTCTACATCCTTTCAAGCGGCATTGGTGGCACGCTATATATCGACGTTACCAACGACCTTGTGCGTCGGGTACATGAGCACAAGACAAAGGCCGCGGACGTTTTCACGAAGAAGCATGACGTGGACCGTCTCGTTTATTACGAACAGTTTGAGGACGTGGAACCCGCAATCCGCCGGGAAAAGCGTCTCAAGCGATACAATCGAGCCTGGAAGGTTCAGCTGATAGAAGATGAGAATCCCAATTGGGTCGACCTCTATCCCGCAATCGCAAAGCTCTGAGGATACTGGGTCCTCCGGTCAAGCCGGAGGATGACAAAGAGAAGCGCCGGAGGATGACAATAAGAGGGGCCGGAGGATGACAATGGAAGCGCCGGAGGACGACAATCGGGAAGCTGGTGTGAAATTATCTTATCCCCGCCCTCGCCTGCTCGCTGTTTGATTTACCGCTCACGGCAATTCCCGGCTTTGTTTGGTGGCCTATCGCTTCGCCATATGAGACCTGCGGCGGGGCCTCCGCGAGGGGGGCCTGAACTAGTACGGACTCGGTCGCGTTGCAACGCCCCGCAGCCCTTGAGATTTAAACCCACGAGGGCTTTAGCCGCCCTGCGTGAGGATGCCCGTTTGCGTCAATCCGGCTTTGGATTAAAAATAGGGATAAAGCAGACAATCAACAAAGCAGGACCAAGCCCATGCCAGGCCAACCGCTCCCGACCATCACCGCACCGCTCAAATTCATGATGCCGATGGATGAAAAACCACAGGTGTTCATGTCCGTGAACCAGGCGGAAGTGAGCGAGCGCACCGGCGAATTCCATATGGCCGAGCTCACGATTGCCGATGCGCGCGCCTGCGATGAGCCCCCTGAGCTCGACCGCGAAGGCTTTGCGCTAGTCCCCACCCCCACCGCTGTCAGTGACTTTTATGACGAAGCGCAGATTACCGGCATCTATTACCCCGAATGCATCAAGCTGCTCAAAGCACAGACGGGAGCGAGCGAGGTCCACATCTTTGACCACACATTGCGTGTGCAGGACACGGCAAAGCGCGAAAAACACGGCACACGGCTGCCCGTGCCCATTGCACATAATGACTACACGGAGCACTCCGCGCCCCAGCGCGTGCGCGATCTGCTGGAAGGCAAAAAGGCGCAAAAGTTCCTTTCGGGCCGCTTCGCGATGGTGAATGTGTGGCGCTCGTTTGGCGCATCGGCTGAACTCTTTCCACTCGCAGCCGCCGACGGGCGCACGGTTCCGCAACATGATTATATTGCCGTCGACATCGTCTATCATGACCGCACCGGCGAGATTTACCAGAACGCCTACTCCGAGGGGCAGCGCTGGTACTATTTTTCGAATATGACGCGTGATGAGGCGATGCTGCTCAAATGCTTCGATACAGCGAGCGACGGGCGCACGCGCTACACGGCGCATACAGGTTTTGAGAACCCCAACGCGCCTGAAGGCACGCCGCCGCGCGAAAGCATCGAAGTGCGCACGCTGCTCTCGTTTGCGTAAAGGTCACTCCACCTGCAGCTTTGCCGGGGTCCATTTTTCACGGCGGCGCTGGCGGCGCCCGGCCTCGTCCTCGCCGGAATAGCTGGTGGGTTGGGCCTCGCGGTAACGGACGCGCTCATCGAGCGTCATGGACATGAGCGTGGCGTATCCGTTTGCGTCATCGGGATCTGGCATGAAAGCCGCCACATAGACCCCGCATTCCTTACAAACGAGAAAATCGGCCGCCTTGAGCCCGAACTGGTAGCGGCTCAGCCTGTCGCCCTCGCTCACTATGATTGTCAGATCACCATCGGGATCGGAAATGGCGGCCGTGTTGTGCTTGCGGCAAAAAGCGCACTGGCAGGCGCGGGGCCGGGCTTCCTCGGGTGATATGGAGGTGTTGTAAATAACCGAAATATTACCGCAATGGCATCCGCCCCTAAGCTCATGCATGAAAACCACCCCCTCTTAATCCTTGTTTTACGGGAGATTACCTTATCCCCGGTACCGCCGGAAGACAGGTAAACTGCTTAGATTTCACTTCCCGGGCGTAACCGAACCTTAAGCCCGCATCGCTAAGGTCGCCATGGCGACTAGATTTTCGAGGGGTTTATTTTGATCATATCCCAAACACCAGAAACCGGGCCAGAGCCGGTTCAGGCGCCTGTTGGCGAAATTGTCGCGATCAATGGCACCCGCGCCAGGGTCCTTCTGGCCAAAGGCGCGGACGGCGCGGTGCTGAGCACCGAAAACCAGCCCTTTGTGGGCACGATCGTCACGGTGGATACCGGTCAGGCCATTGTGATGTGCCTGATTACCGCAATGACCATCGCCAAGGCCGACACCGATCCCGACCTGGCCGGTAACAGGGTTCTGGACGTGGAACTGGTGGGAGAATTGCCGCGCCAGGAAGACGGTTATCTGTGCACCTTCTGCCGCGGCATTTCGGTTTATCCCAGGCTCGGCGAGGCGGTCTGGATACCCTCACGCACTATCCTGGAAAAGGCCTATTATTTCGGCAGTTTCGATGGCGTGGAGATCGGCAAAATCCATCAGGACCCCACGATTCCCGCCGTCATCAAGATCAACGAGATGCTGGGCAAGCATTTCGCGATCATCGGTTCGACAGGCACTGGCAAGTCCTGCGCGGTGGCGCTGATCCTGCGCGAATTTCTGTCCAAGCAACCGAAGTCACATATCGTTCTGATCGACCCTCATAACGAATACAGCGCCTGCTTCGACAAGCAGGCCCATGTCATCAATCTTGATAATCTGTGCCTGCCTTTCTGGTTCCTCAACTTCGAGGAAATCGTCGAGATCGTGCTTGCCGGCGCTGAGGGCAATGGACCGGAGATTGAACTGCTGCGCGAATTCATCCCCGCTGCAAAGCGTCAATTCGCGGCCAATCGGGGGCGCGAGTCCCGCTTGTTGCAGAGAAGCGTGACACGCAAGGAACGCTACTCGGTCGACGTTCCGGTTCCCTACCGGATTTCCGATCTTATCGCCCAACTCAGGAACCAGATGGGAATGCTGGAAATCCAGAAGGATCTGCGCCCCTTCAAACACCTGATTTCACGCATCGAGGCCGTCGTCCAGGATCCGCGCTACAGCTTCATGTTCGGCAAAATGATGGTCGAGGACAATCTTGGCGCGATCCTCAAACAGATTTTCCGCATACCCGTGAGCGGCAAACCCATCACCATCGTGCAACTGGTTGGCCTGCCCACGGAAATCGTCAATGTCATCGTCTCGATCCTGGCGCGTCTCGCCTTCGACCTGGCGCTGTGGAGCGATGGCAAAGTGCCGATTACCTTTGTCTGCGAAGAGGCCCACCGCTACGTGCCGCGCGAGAAAGATGCTGGGTTTGAACCGACAAAAAAGATTATCTCGCGCATCGCCAAGGAGGGCCGCAAATACGGTATCGCGCTGTGCATTGTGAGCCAGCGGCCAGGCGACATCGACCCGACCATCCTGTCTCAATGCAGCACCATATTCACCATGCGCCTGTCGAACGAGCGCGACCAGCAGATCGTCAAGTCGGCTGTGTCGGATGCGGCTGAAAGCCTGCTGCGCTTCCTGCCTTCGCTCGGAACACGCGAAACAATCGTTTTTGGTGAAGGCGTGACCCTGCCCTCACGAATCATGCTGGCGGAACTCCACGAGTCGGTCTTGCCAATGGGCGCCAGCGTTCATCTGGACCCCACCTTCTGCCAGGAATCCGATCCAGCTTTCGTGGATGAGGCCATCATGCGCTGGCGCTCAGTCGGCAGCGACATTGAATCTCTTCTTCCCTTCGAACCAGAAGCGGCGCCAGCATTGCACGCCACAACAACAGAGCCAGGGACTTCGGCAGCGCCAGACGCTCCAGCTGCCAGCAGGCAGGTTCACGATGGCGGCATGGCGCAGCCCGCCCAGGCCGCGCAACCTGCTCAGGCGGCGCAACCAGCCGCCGCTGCGGCACAGCCTCAACCAGCCCAAGCAGCGCCTCAACCAGCCAATGTGGCACAGCCGGCGCCCCAACCAATGCTTGATCGCGGTGCTCTCAATCCTCCTGCCGCCCCCGCTTCGGCACAACCCGCCCCACAGGCACAACCCGCTGCACAGGCACCCGCCGCCGCTTCGGCACAGCCCGCCGCAAAGCTGCACACACCTCCACGCCAATAGGCTTGCACCCAAAAGCGAGAAGCGGTTCAGGCTGGTCCGCTCTTGTTTATCGACTTAACGCCTTCATGCGTGCTAAACCGCGCAGCCTGGACAAGCTTGCCCCCCGCGAGCTTCGGGAGCGGAGCATTCCCATGCGCCCTATAATTTCCGTTTCGAACCTGACCAAGACCTATTCAGGCGGCTTCACAGCCCTCAAGAACATCAATCTTGAAATCCACGATGGAGAGATTTTCGGCTTGCTGGGACCCAATGGTGCAGGCAAAACCACGCTGATCAGCATTATCTGCGGCATCGTCAATCCGGGTGAAGGCTCTGTCAGCGTCGATGGTCACGACATCATCAAGGACTATCGCGCGACACGCTCTCTCATTGGCCTGGTGCCGCAGGAGTTGACAACAGACGCCTTCGAGACGGTCTTGCACACGGTCTGTTTCAGCCGTGGCCTGTTCGGGAAGTCAAAAAATCCGGCACATATCGAAAAGGTGCTGAAGGATTTGTCTCTCTGGGACAAGAAGGATGAGAAACTCATGACGCTGTCGGGGGGCATGAAGCGCCGCGTGCTGATCGCCAAGGCGCTTTCCCACGAGCCGCAAATCCTGTTTCTCGACGAGCCGACTGCGGGCGTCGATGTGGAGTTGCGCAAGGATATGTGGCAGGTGGTGCGTGAACTCAGGGCATCTGGCGTGACAATTATTCTGACCACTCATTACATCGAGGAAGCCGAGGAAATGGCCGACCGGATCGGGGTTATCAGCAAAGGTGAAATAATACTGGTCGAGGATAAAGCCGAGCTGATGCGCAAGCTCGGCACCAAGCAGCTCACCCTAGAGCTGCAAAGCAGGCTCAGGAAAATACCCGCTTCCCTGAAGGCTCATAATCTGGAGCTTGCGGAAGGCGGCACGCAGCTCACCTATACTTACGATACACGCGGGACGCGCACCGGCATCACCACGCTCCTTAACGATCTCGGCAAGGCAAAAATCAAGTTCAAGGACATCAACACGACGCAGAGTTCTCTGGAGGACATCTTCGTTAATCTCGTGGCGAGGTCGAAATGAACTGGCTCGCGATCAGAGAAATCTACGCCTTTGAAATGGCGCGCACGCGGCGCACGCTGGCGCAGAGCATTGTCGCGCCGGTCATCTCCACGGTGCTTTATTTCGTGGTGTTCGGCTCGGCAATCGGCTCGCGCATCACCGAGGTCGAAGGCGTGAGCTACGGATCGTTTATCGTGCCAGGCCTGATCATGCTCTCTGTGCTGACCCAGAGCATCGCCAACGCCTCTTTCGGGATTTATTTCCCCAGATTTACCGGCACCATTTATGAGCTGTTGTCAGCCCCGATTTCCTTTTTCGAGATCGTGCTGGGCTATGTCGGCGCGGCCGCCACCAAATCGATAATCCTGGGATCGATCATTCTGGCCACGGCGGGGCTGTTCGTGCCGCTTCAGATCGCCCATCCCTATTGGATGACGCTGTTTCTGGTGCTGACCGCCATCAACTTTTCGCTGTTCGGGTTCATCATCGGCATCTGGGCCGACGGCTTTGAAAAACTGCAGATCATTCCACTATTGATCATCACGCCGCTCGCCTTTCTCGGGGGGAGCTTTTATTCCATCTCCATGCTGCCGCCCTTCTGGCAGAAGGTTTCGTTTCTGAACCCGGTTGTCTATCTCATAAGCGGCTTCCGTTGGAGCTTTTACGAGATTGCCGATGTATCCTTAGGGGTCTCTCTGGGTATGATCGGAGTCTTTCTGGCCATCTGCATGGGGCTCATCTGGTGGATTTTCAAAACCGGTTATCAGTTAAAGAACTAGGGCAGTTTTATTGAATTCCGGGCCAATGAAGTCTCAACCAGGCTGGCCACCCCTACACATTGTGATAACAATGGATTATTCTTGATATTCAAGGGTATTGGGAGGGTGAGTATTGACTGCGCTCAGTCTGGTTCGCGACAGTCTTCAGGCGCCGGATATTACAGCGCCCTGGTCTTTGCGCCTGCGCCGTCAGGGATATCAGCGTCTCGTCACCTTCTCAGCCCATATAGATCTTCACTATTTCTGGGAAAAGCGCTGGTTCTTTTTCGCTCTGGGCGTCGGCGCTGCCCTGCTCTACTCTCCTCTGCCCTCAGGGTTGACGCAAGAAGGCATGATCGTTCTGGCCATGTCGGTCGTTGCCACAATCCTGTTCATAACCGAACCGGTGCCGCTGCCCACGGTCGCTCTTCTGGTGATCGTCGGCGAAGTCATCCTGCTCGGGCGCGATTCCACGGACGTGGCAAAGAGCCTGATGACGGATTCCGTCCTGTTTATCATGGGGTCGCTGATGCTGGCGGTGGCGGTGGTGCGACAAAAACTCGACCAGCGCATCGCCTGGTTCATTGTGCGTTTTACCGGAACGCGAACGTCGCGCATCTGCTTCGGCATCTCCGTGGTCTCCGGCCTGCTGGCGTCATTTATAGGTGAGCATACGGTTGCCGCCATGATGCTGCCGGTCGGCATCACGCTCATTTCGCTCACATCGGAAGATC
>CAXMMX010000016.1:0-21489 GCA_964194535.1 uncultured Alphaproteobacteria bacterium
CGCGTGTTTTGGCAGAACCAGATATTTGCAAAGCGCCACTTCCAGGGCGTCCAACAAGGCCATGCCATTAACAGAGTCCGGCCAAGGTTCTGGTGGTTCCATCTTGAAAGTCCGCGCCTTGACCGCATCACCCTGGCGCGCCTTTTTCACCATCCGCTCCAGATCAGTGGGGCTGATATCCAGCGCCTGGGCTTTTGCTTTCTTGCAAGCCAGATATTCAGCGGCTTCCATCGCTGCCAGTTCAACAACCGTTGCGCGGATATCATCTGCGGTGGTTTCCATCACCTTCTGAATGAAATTGGCTGGTTTGAGTTCGATAACGTTGTTGCCCAACTGGCCATTCCCGGCCCGCTGTCTTGCAGCCATGATTTTGGCCAGGCGTATCTCCTTCATGCCGGCCCTCGTGTCTGTGCCGCTCATTGGATTGCCTTCCACGTGCTGGACTCGCGTTGCAGGGCGAGGCACTGCCGCACGGAAATCAGGCCGCAGTTGAGTGCGATTCCGAGGCTTTCAATTTCGAGCGTGGCAAGCTTTGAAAAGAGAAGCTCGCAGCGAAGTTCCCCCAATAGGGTGTCCCGCAATTCTCGTGTATCCGTTTGGGATGTGCTAAATTTCTGTGGCTTGATCTTACTATCTGCCCCGTCATCGGCCCCACCCGGTGGCGGGGTTTTTATTTCCGGTTCCATTTGCTTCTCCAATTATTTTCAATTTCGCGAGAATTTGCCGCGAAACCGGTTTTTCCATTATTTCCCATTTTCATATCCCTATGTTTCGGGCCAAAAATGCCGGGGAATTGAAACTTATCCCTCTCCCCCCAAGCAGATTTGCACCGATTTAAGTTCTATCTAGTTCTTCTGTTTCGGCCTCGTGTTCGTCTATTCGTTTTTTGACGTGCCGCTTTTTCAATCTCTTAATGGCCGCGTCGCGCCTGTCGGATGCCGCCCGGGCCTTGGTGGCGAGCACCAGATTGTCCGGCGTGAAATCATCGAGTTGCCAGTTCGGGAAATTATTGAGCTGCTCGGCAGTTATCGGCCTCGTGATGTCAACTTTGTCCGGCGCCTCTTTCACCATCTCGTCCGTGATGATCGCCTTCAGTTCCCCGGCGGCTTTAAGCTTAAGGGGGTCTTCCCGCTTCGCGATTGCCTCCGCCATATCCTTGGCCTTCAGCATGTTCTCAGCGTTCAGCAAGTTGCGTGGTTTGGCCAAGCCATGGCGTGCCTTCAGCAGCATGCTCAGCGCACGGGCACCGTGGTCACGATGAAAGCCACCATGCTTTTTGATGTGACCTAAGTAATCCTCGTAGACCCGGCGCATAACCTCTTTGGGGGATAGCCCGCCCGGCTTGGCGGCCTCTTGCCGGATGCGCTCCTTCAGCGACCAAATCAACTCAGCCAAACGGCGGCGCTGGTGCGGTGGCCACTTGTTTATATCCTTCCCCATGCGATCAATTTTTGTCCAAAGCTTCACGCCCTCATCGCCCGTGATACCAAGCGCCTGCAACGTCTGCCGCATGGCTTCCGCTTTCTTGCCGCCTTCTGTGGTTTTGTCTTTGGTGCCGCCCTCTGCGATGGGCCCCAGCTGCGCCGAGAGGTCTTTATCGGTGATGCGCTCTCCGAAGGGCGTCGTTGTCATCTTCGCCTGTTTCATCTCCGCGCGCATCTTCGCTTCTCTGCCTTCACCTCGCCCCTCTAGCTCAGAGTACGTGCCCGGGCCGAAGCTCACGCGGGTGTCGTTGTAGCGCGCTGCTGGGGCACGGTATCTTGACGTGCCATCGCGCATCGGCACGCTTGTCAGTTCGCTTGCATCCCCCGCGATGACGAACAGCCTTACCCCGAAGACGATAAGGCCATGATCCTGTTGATCGCGAAGATCCTTGCGCGCACGGCCCTTCTTGCTGCCGTCCTTCTTGACGCCGTTAAAATATTGCTTGGGATCACCCGTGGGATCGAGAAAGCCGACATCAACATTTGCGAGCATCACCGACAGAGCATTCAGCGGCTCGAATATCCGATGGCCTTCGTCCAGCCCCACTTCACGTACGACAGCATGTAACACCGCCGCGAGGGCGTCCTGCATGCCGTGGCGGCGATGTGCTCCGGGGTAGTTCTCATCGTCATATGGTTTTCTGCGAAAGGCTTCCCGCGCTACCTCAAACTCGGCGATCATCTCCCGGGTGCTGTTGGGCTTGGCCTCCACTTCTGCAAGCTTGGTGCTGACGCGATCGTAATTCGCAAAGATTCTTTCAAGGCGGGCATCGCGTTCCCTGATCTGGGATTCAAGTTCCAAAATTTTTGCCGCGTCGCTCACGCGCTGGCCTGCCGCTCGATGAAGGCTTCGATTTCGGCTTCATCCCAGTAGCGCACGCCGCAGATATAGATTGGCTTGGGGAACTCAAGCTCAGGGTCCCGGTTGTATCGCCACAAAGTTTGGCTGGATATGTCACCGAGGCGGCTCTTCACCGCAGCCGATTTGAGAAGTTTTTTCGGTGGGTTTGCGGCCTCTTTGGGCGGGTCCGCTGTATCTGCTTCTGACATGTTCGTTCTCCATATGATTTGGAATACGAATCATGTTTGGCAGGTGGCTGGGGGGTGGAGCACCGTGCTGACCCTCTGCCCCCCCTTTGAGGCTAGTCGTCCTTACTGAATTGAGGAGGCGGGTCGCCCGGTCGCCAAGGCTCGCCTCGCTTAGATTTGGCAGTCGTCGCCTTGCGGCTGTAGATTTGTTCTTGCGGACCTTTCCAGCCAGCCGCTTTCAAATCCGGTGCCCAGTTTCTAATAGTGCCCTTCTCGATATTGAAAACGCGTGCCAGCTGGCTTTCTGAAACCAAGGGTAATGCCAGCACGACACCTTGGGCCACTAGCTTGGTCATGGGCTTTTTTATTTCAAGTTGGAGGTATCCCATAAGCTTGTCATCGCCCGGGTATTCGCAGCGAAGGATATAAACAAGGTCATCAGGGATGCCGGGTCCAAGCGAGGGGATGCCGGGGCTAACCGAGTAACCGGCCGCATAGACTGGTAGCAACGCTTCTCGTGCATAATATTTCAAAAAAGCAGTCTCGCGTCGAGTTTCACGCTTGGCTTTGTCATCGCGGTCGTCCTCATCATCGGCGAGTTCGCTGATACGGTGCGCTATAAGGCTCGCCTGCCGCTCATATTCAGCCCAGTCCGTATCTAAGCCCTCGTCCGTGGGCATCAATTTTTGACCATATCCCCAAGTAACATCGCCTGTTCGACTGGCATAATTTAAAGCTGTCAATCGGAGACGCTGTTCGGGCTGTTGGAAATAATCATCGAGCAGAGCATAGAACTCACCTGACCGCTCATCGACGGCCTGCTCCTCGGAGGGGAGATAGCCGGGCTCGTCTATGGCCTCGACCTTCGCTACTGCATCTGCGACAAGGGCCGATTTCCATCGCGTGAACTCATCAAACTCCAACCACCTGAACTCATCAAGCTTCTCAAACCGGTCTATCCAATAGGATGCAGGCTGCCACATATTGTCTGCAACTTTCTGACTATTATCTGCCATGGTGGCTTTTGCAGACTGTTTGGGGCTTTTCTTTTCGCGCTCACCCATGCAGCCCCACAACGCCGTCAGGATAGACCAGCTGCGAGACGTACTTCTCCCACGCCTCGAAGGCTTCACGCATTTCGTCTAGGTAGTCGTAATGAGAATAGTGTATGTCCCCGACACCCTGCCGTGCGTGACCTAGACACTCGTTCTTCACATGCGGCGCTATCTTCAGCTTGTCCAAGCCGGTGCGGAACGTGTGGCGGGCGGTTTTGTAAGTGAAGTCCTTTACGCCAGAAGCCTTCCGAATACGCGCTTGCGCCTTGCTGCCTACGGTCATAGGAGCGCCAACCCTACCAGGAAACACAAACGGGCTGCCCTCGACGCGAGGAATCCCCTTTAGGATACGCACGGCCAAAGCCGGTAGCGGGAAAATGTGCCCACGCTTCCCTTTATGTCGCTCTAAGGGAAGCGTCCAAACTTTCTTTTTCAGGTCAAGTTCGGACCAACACAAGCCAGACAGTTCATTACGTCTCTGCCCCAGCAAAATGAGCAGTTTGAGATATGCGGACCAGAAGGCGTCTTGAGTGTCGGCTGCCTTCCACAACGCCACTATCTCTTTGTCTTTCCATGAACGCTTGCTTCTCGACTCGCCATCAAAGGGCTTCTCAACCTTGTCCATAAGGTTCTCGGGCACCCTGTCGCGCTTATAGAGCCAACGAAATAATGTTCGCAGCAATTCATAGGTGCGGTTCGCCATATACGGTTTACCCGCCGCCATGCGTGAATCGAGAACGTCATAAAGCTCGGCTCGTGTGATGCTTGCTACCGGGCGGTCATGCCAATCCTTGTTGGCGTTCAGGAGCATCGCCTGTTGGCTTTTCCAGCTTCGGTTGCCCTTTTTGGCTATGGCGTATTTCTGGATATAGTCCTCGACTGCTGAGGCGTAGGTGTCCTGCCGCGCAGCCTCACCATCAGCTTTCCGCTCCAGGCGCACATGGTCGGGGTCATGCCCAAGTTCCAGTTGCTCTAGAATATCAGACGCCCGTTGACGGGCTTCAGAAAGCCCAATCGCCGGGTAACGCCCCAGGGTGCGGCGTCTCTGCTTCCCATCAATCCGATAGAAGAAAACAAACGACCGTGTACCCCTTGGCGTGATGCGTATTGCGAAACCCGGAAGGGCTGCATCGAAGTGCTCAGCCTGTCCGGTCTTGGGTAGCCCGAACTTCCTGATTGCGGCATCAGTGAGCATCGTCTTTGTTTTAGCCATAAAATCCCCATAGGTAACAATAGGTAACAAAATGGCCTCGTTTGGCCTGTTACAGGGTGTTACAGCATGTTAGTGGATACTGACGTGATTACAAGGGCTTGAAGGAAATATAAAAGGCAAGATGTGATGATGTGTTAAGCGCTGTTAAGCCCAGTACTACTTGTGTAAACCAGGCGCTCTTCCAGCTGAGCTAACCACCCGCTACGCTCACGAATTAGGACGCCACGCCTTACCACGCAAGCGTGCAAACAAAAACCCCGCCATATAATTATTGGCGGGGTTCCGATTTTCATTCAGCTAAAAATCAATAGTTGTTCACGGCATCTTTCAACGCCTTGCCGGCTTTGAATTTAGGTATTTTTGATGCCTTGATCTGAATGGGCTCACCAGTTCTGGGATTGCGTCCGATTGATGCCTTGCGGTGGGCAACCTGGAAGTTGCCGAAACCCACGATCCGAACGGTGTCTTCGGCCTGTAATGCGGATGCGATGACGCTAAAAATGGCATCGACAGCTTCTGCCGCGGAGTCTTTGGTAATCTGCGCATTCTGCGCAACAAGTGAGACCAGCTCTGTCTTGTTCACGGGCTTGTCCTTTCGATTGCTGTTTCAAACGAGTCGCTACTCGCACTTGTTAACGCATTCCAGGTTCGACCCGAATCGCTAACGACTCGCTACATAGTACCGGAAAAAATCCCAGAAAACTGGCAAAAATGCGGTTTTTTGTAAAAAAACGTGCAACAGTTTTTGCAAACCCTGACCGGCTTTAATGAGCCGTCACGCCAGTTCCGGTGTCATCCTTATCTGAGACCGCGGCCGCTTCAGCCGCCGCGGCTTCATCCCACTCTATGGGTTCAAGCGCGGTTACGAGAGCAATCTTGAGAATCTCGTCCACCACAGAAACTGGAATGATTTCAAGGCTGTTCTTAACTTCGTCAGGAATTTCAACGAGTTCCTTGGCATTCTCTTCAGGGATGATCACCGTCTTCACACCGCCGCGCAGGGCTGCAAGGAGCTTCTCCTTGAGACCACCAATGGGCAGGACGCGACCACGCAAAGTGATCTCACCCGTCATGGCGACATCCTTGCGCACGGCAATTCCGGTCATAACCGAAATTATTGCCGTTGCCATGCCGACACCTGCCGAGGGGCCATCCTTTGGTGTGGCGCCTTCAGGGACATGGACGTGAATGTCCCGCTTGTCGAATAACGGCGGCTCGATACCAAAGACCACCGAGCGCGACTTTACATAAGCGTTGGCGGCCTGAATGGATTCCTTCATGACATCACGTAAATTGCCCGTAATCGTCATCTTGCCTTTGCCGGGCATCATGACGCCCTCGATGGTGAGAAGCTCACCGCCGTTCTCCGTCCATGCGAGGCCCGTGACAACGCCTACGAGATCTTTCCCCTCTGTCTCGCCATAGCGATATTTCGGGATGGAGAGGAAATTTTCCAGATTGTCCTTCGTTATTGAAATGACTTTCTTGTCCGATGTCAGCAATTCCTTGACCGATTTTCGGGCAATCTTGGCCAGTTCGCGTTCCAGGTTCCGCACGCCCGCTTCGCGGGTATAACGCTGGATGACCTCTTTAAGAGCGTCATCGTCCAGTTCCCACTCTTCCTCGGTCAGTCCATGAGATTTCAACAGTTCGGGAAGGAGATGACGCCGAGCGATCTCCACCTTTTCATTCTCTGTGTAACCGGCGATACGGATGATTTCCATTCTGTCCATAAGTGCGTGCGGTATGTTCAGCGTATTGGCTGTCGTAACGAACATCACGTTGGAGAGATCATAGTCGACCTCCAGATAGTGATCATTGAAGGTATGATTTTGCTCCGGGTCCAGCACTTCAAGTAGCGCGGAGGCCGGGTCGCCGCGAAAATCAGCGCCCATTTTGTCAATCTCGTCGAACAAAAACAGCGGATTGGTCTTCTTTGCCTTCTTCATAGACTGAATGACCTTACCGGGCATTGAGCCGATATAGGTCCGCCGGTGACCGCGTATCTCCGCTTCGTCGCGTACGCCGCCTAATGACATGCGAACAAATTCGCGGCCCGTGGCACGCGCAATTGACTTTCCAAGAGATGTCTTGCCAACGCCGGGAGGTCCGACCAGGCACAAAATGGGACCCTTGAGCTTGTTGGTTCGCATCTGCACCGCAAGATATTCGACGATCCGCTCCTTGACCTTCTCGAGTCCGTAATGGTCCTCATCGAGGATCTTTTGCGCTTCATCCAGATCCTTTTTGATCTTGCCCTTGACGCCCCATGGGATATTGAGAAGCCAATCCAGATAATTGCGCACCACGGTGGCTTCCGCCGACATGGGGCTCATCTGTTTGAGCTTTTTGAACTCCGCAGTCGCCTTCTCTTTCGCTTCCTTGGAGAGGCGCGTCGATTTAATCTTCTCTTCCAGCTCAGAAAGATCATCGCGGCCATCTTCCGCATCGCCAAGCTCTTTCTGAATGGCCTTCATCTGCTCATTCAGATAGTACTCGCGTTGCGTTTTCTCCATCTGGCGCTTAACGCGTGAGCGGATTTTCTTCTCCACCTGGAGGACGGAAATCTCGCTTTCCATCAGCGTGTAAACGCGCTCAAGCCGGTTCGTGACCGAAACGATTTCCAAAATATCCTGCTTGTCGGCGATCTTGATTGCCAGATGAGAGGCAATCGTGTCGGCCAGCTTAGAATAATCCTCAATCTGCGTGACGGTTCCCAGAACCTCAGGTGATATTTTTTTGTTTAGCCGGACATAACTTTCAAATTGGCCCACAGAGGAGCGTGCCAGCGCCTCGATTTCATCAGTCGAGCCCAATTCCTCACTTACCGGCTCGGTGACGGCTTCGAAATAGTCTTCATTCTCCACATAGCTGGAGATCTCAACGCGCTCGGTGCCTTCAACAAGAACCTTAACCGTCCCATCGGGCAGTTTCAGCAACTGCAATACCGAGGCGAGCGTGCCCATTTTATAAATGTCTTTATTTGACGGTTCATCGTCACCGGCGTTCTTCTGAGCGACCAGGAGTATTTGCTTTTCGTTCTCGGTGACCTCTTCCAGGGCATTAATGGATTTTTCGCGGCCCACGAAAAGCGGTACAATCATGTGTGGAAATACGACAATATCCCTCAGCGGCAACACCGGAAAAATGTCGCCTTTGCTGGATTTGTTAGGCGTTTTATCTTGTTCGTCGCTCATTCTTTTTGTCCTAGCTAAAGTGTCGTATCGCCGCCCACACACAACACTATGACAGTTTACATCCTGCGTTCCGGTTCCGGGGAGAATCGGAAAAAATCTAAGCAAAACACTCTATAGCGCATATTGATTACGGTTTTGGTCACATTGCCGCAACCGCTCATGCATTATTCCACAACCTAACCTGCTCGGTATAGATGGACGCCACCCCTACCGGAAGTCAAGCAACTGCGACACTAGCGTTAAACCCAGTGCACGGTTTCATGATGGGTAAGATTCGGCGGCTTAAGCAAGAAAAGATGTAGGTAGCCGCCCCCTGCGGGTCAAGCGCTGGATTCTATTTCTTCCGCGCGCTCGGAGTAGATGCGCAATGGACGGGCGCTTCCCTCGACAACTTCAGGGCTGATCACGATTTCCTCGATGCCCTTGAAGCCTGGCAGTTCAAACATGGTTTCCAGCAAAATGCCTTCCATGATGGAGCGCAGCCCACGTGCACCAGTTTTGCGCTCTATGGCCCTGCGCGAGATGACGGACAGGGATTCTTCAGAGAAGGTGAGTTGCACATCTTCCATTTCGAACAGACGCTGATATTGCTTGACCAGTGCATTTTTCGGTTCGGTCAAAATCTTGACCAGAGTATCCTCATCGAGGTCTTCCAAAGTGGCTAGTACAGGCACACGTCCGATGAATTCGGGAATGAGACCAAACTTGAGCAAGTCTTCCGGTTCCACGTTTTTGAGCAATTCGCCGATCTTGCGCTCATCATCGGATTCAACCGTCGCGCCGAAGCCGATTGAGGTGGTCCGTCCGCGCTTGGAAATGATTTTCTCAAGACCAGAGAAGGCGCCGCCGCAAATGAACAGGATGTTGGTGGTGTCGACCTGCAGAAATTCCTGTTGAGGGTGCTTGCGACCGCCCTGCGGAGGAACGGATGCGACCGTGCCTTCCATGATCTTGAGCAGCGCCTGCTGGACCCCTTCACCCGACACGTCCCTGGTGATGGACGGGTTGTCGGATTTTCGTGAAATTTTGTCGACCTCGTCGATATAGACGATACCGCGCTGTGCGCGCTCAACATTGTAGTCGGCGGACTGCAGCAGTTTCAGAATGATGTTTTCAACGTCCTCACCAACATAACCGGCCTCGGTAAGCGTCGTGGCATCAGCCATGGTAAAGGGCACATCCAGGATACGCGCCAGTGTCTGCGCCAGAAGCGTCTTGCCGCAACCTGTCGGGCCGATCAGAAGGATGTTGGACTTGGCCAGCTCCACGTCGGAGTTTTTCCCAATGTGGTTGAGACGTTTGTAGTGATTGTGAACGGCAACCGACAATACACGTTTGGCATGTGGCTGGCCGATGACATAATCATCAAGGACATTGCAAATTTCCTGCGGATTTGGAACGCCGTCACTCGATTTAACGAGCGAGCTCTTGTTCTCCTCGCGGATGATATCCATGCATAATTCGACGCATTCATCGCAGATGAATACCGTCGGTCCGGCAATCAGTTTACGGACTTCGTGCTGACTCTTCCCGCAAAAGGAACAATACAGTGTGTTCTTGGTATCGTTGTTTCCGCTCGATTTGCTCATTCTACTCACCCAGTTTTCAGTTGGATGCCCAGCTACTGATTGGGTCCGCCACTTGTCCAACCATTCAGACGACTTAATCCGGTATGGATGCGTGCGGTCCGATTTAAAGTGGGAAAAGCCCCGATCCACGAACTGAACATGCTATTCGCGGATTGATCAAGAATTGATTAATCCGCTTGGCTAAATCTCCAGATAGTTTTGTCATCAACACACCATTTGCGAGTTCGCATTTGGCGACCCGCAATATTCATTCCAATATAATCCGTTTTGGTGCGTTGGCAGGTTACTTTTCAGCACTCTTTCGTAAAATTGCACATATGTATCGTTTTGAAAAACACAACGTAGCAATGGAGCAAGACTCAGGCCAACCTGGCGCCGGCCCAGCCTGAGCTAATCAGAGTCGCTCTTCTTGTTGGGCTTTTCATCCTTGTCTTCGGATATCGTGCGCTCCTTGATGACATCATCGATGATGCCGAATTCCTTGGCCTCCTCGGCGGTCATGAAATAATCACGGTCGAGCGTCCGCTCAATTTTATCGTAATTCTGTCCGGTGTGATGGACAAAAATCTCATTAAGACGGCGTTTGGTCTTTATTATGTCCTCCGCATGGCGCTCGATATCGCTCGCCTGCCCCTGAAATCCTCCGGACGGCTGATGCAGCATGATCCGTGCGTTGGGGAGTGCAAAGCGCATATCCTTTTCGCCGGCCGTCAGGAGGAGCGAGCCCATTGAGGCAGCCTGGCCGGTGCACAATGTCGAGACCGGAGGGCGGATGAACTGAATGGTGTCGTACATCGCCATGCCGGAGGTGACCACACCGCCCGGCGAGTTGATGTACATGGCGATTTCTTTCTTGGGATTTTCCGATTCAAGATACAGCAGCTGCGCGGTCACCACCGAGGCCATGTGATCCTCGATCACGCCGGTGACAAATATGATCCGCTCCTTGAGCAGCCGGGAATAGATGTCATATGCCCGTTCACCCCGGTTGGTTTGCTCGACCACCATGGGCACAAGCGTGTTCATATATGTGTCAATCGGGTCTCGCATACGCTGCTCCTTGTTCCATTGCCGCTTATCTATCGTGCCATTCAGGCCAGACATGGGCAAAACCGGCATAACTGTTAGCCGATTCGGTATACGGGTGGATAATGTTGCCTGATAAAAAAGATACCAGTGGCCATCGGGTCATCATTCGAGTCGCCGCGCCAGCTCAAGCTTCAAGTCCAGTCAGCGACGGGTTGACGCAAAAGTTTATGCGTCTGCGTCTTCTTCTGTGTTCTTGAACAGCTCTTCAGGCGTAACTTTCTTTTCCTTCACGCTTGCCAATTCAAGAATATAGTCCACGACCTTGTTCTCGAAAATGGGCACACGCAATTCAGCCAGCGCTTCAGGGTTATTCTTGTAATATTCATAGACTTCGCGTTCCTGACCGGGGAACTGCTGAACACGCTCCATCAGAGCCTGGTTTACATCTTCGTCCGAAATCTTGACGGTGCTTTTCTCGCCTATTTCCGAAAGCACCAGTCCGAGGCGCACCCGCCGTTCGGCCAGGTCGCTATACTCCTCGCGAGCCTTTTCCTCCGTTGTGTCTTCATCTTCAAAGGTGCGCCCGACTTTTTCAAGTTCCGAGGTGACTTGCTGCCAGACTGACTCAAATTCCCGCTCCACAAGCGAGGCCGGAAGTTCGAATTTGTGGGCCTTGTCGAGACTATCGAGCAGTCCGCGCTTGAGATGCGTGCGTGAGGCAGTCTCAAAATCTTCCTTGAGCTTGGCTTCGACAGCATCGCGCAATGCCGCAAGTGTATCGAAGTCAATCTTTTTGGCGAAGTCATCGTCAAGCTTACTGAGTTCAGGAGCCGCGACTTCCTTTACCGTGACATCGAATTTGGCATCCTTTCCGGCCAGTTCCTTGGCCAGGTATTCCTTGGGAAACTTGCAGTTGAGGGTTTTCTTGCCACCGGCCTTCAGCCCCACGAGCCCCTCTTCGAAGCCTGGGATGAACTGGGCCTTGCCAAGGACAACCGGTGTGTCCTCACCTTTGCCGCCATCGAAGGCCTCGCCATCCACCTTGCCGAGATAGTCGATAGTGACCTGGTCACCCTCTTCCGCCTTGCCGTCTTTTTTTGCGTAGGTAACAGCGTCGTCATGGACACGCTGCATGCTCTTGTCGATTTCCTTGTCGGTGACTTCGACCGTGGGCTTTTCGAGTTTAATTTTCGACAGATCGGTGATCTCGATATCAGGCAGAACCTCGAACGAAATTGTGTATGCGAGATCGGCATCGCCAGCGATGACCTTCTCCATCACGTCCTTGTCCTCACCGACCGAGATATCGGGATCAAGGGCCGGGCGCTCCTTGCGGTCCGAAATGGCTTTTTGTGTGCTCTCGGAGATGGTTTGTTCGAGCACTTCGGCCATGACCGAGCGGCCATAAATCTTGCGCAGGTGATCGATCGGCACTTTACCGGGTCGAAATCCTTTCAGATTCACCTGGGTTTTGAGCTCATCAAGCCGTGTTGAAAGCTTTTGTTCGAGTTCGCCCGCACCGATAATGACCTTGAGCTCTCGTTTTAAGCCGTCCGATATGGTTTCGGTGATTTCCATGACTGTTTTGCTTCTTGAACCTGATGTGTGCTTCGGGGTGCCATTGAGTCGTTATTCGTGCCAGAGACGTTATTCGCGCCAGAGACGTTCTGGTGCGGGCGGAGGGACTTGAACCCCCACGGCTAAAGCCACCAGATCCTAAATCTGGCGTGTCTACCAATTCCACCACGCCCGCCGCCGGACGCGCTTCCTATATCACAGAGGATTCATCGGCGGCTAGCCTATTAGGCACGGAATCCGGCACATTGAAATGCGGCACTCTGACAGATGCCTTTGTAGCTTTAGTTGGATAACAAGACGCCAGAACCCTGATATGGTCTGTACGGAGCGGGAAACCATGCAAGCACCTCATCAAACACGGCGGAAGTTTCTGACCGGAGCAAGTGCTTCGGGAACACTGTTTCTGGCATCGAGATTTTCAGCCGCCGCGGCCAAAATTCCCGGTGGACCAATCCTGCTTGAAGCCAAACCCGGAACTGCGCAATTGCTCGAATCACTCAAGAACCAGACCTCCATCTGGGGGTTTGACGGCGCCGTGCCCGGCCCCGTCATTCGCGTTAAACGGGGGGGAGAGGTCTGGGTGCGCCTCAAGAATTCATTGCCCCAGCCGACAACGATCCACTGGCATGGCATCCGGATAGACAATGCCATGGACGGCGTTGCCGGCCTGACGCAGGAGCCGGTACCGCCAGGAGAGAGTTTCGACTATCGCTTCACAGTGCCGGACGCAGGCACCTTCTGGTATCACCCGCACAACCGTTCATGGGAGCAGGTTGCACGTGGCCTCTATGGCACATTGATCGTGGAGGAGCCTGATGCACCCGATGTCGATCAGGATATCATTGCCATAATAGACGATTGGCGGTTGGGCGAGGATGGCGCCATCGATGAAGAAAGTTTCGGGTCAATCAGAGACCGGTCCCATTTGGGCCGATTGGGAAATATTCTTTCCATCAATGGCAGGTTTTCAGGTGAATTCGGAGTCCGTTCAGGCGAACGCATCCGGCTGAGACTCATCAACACCTGCAACGCGCGGATTCTGAAATTGCGATTCGAGGAGCTGAACCCGCAAGTGATCGCGGTGGATGGTCAGCCGGTTACGCCATATGAGCTTAAACATGGCCTGGTAACGATCGCCCCGGCCCAGAGGGTTGATCTCCTGATCGATATGACAGGAGCAGCGGTCGCCACCCAGTCCATCACGGAGGTTTCGCAAAGCAGGCTCGTGGTGGCAACCTTCAACTATAACCAGCAGCCCCCCCTACCCTCACGCACATCGCAATTCAAGCTTCCCGATAACCGCTTGCCGCATCCTGAAATCTCCTCTGCACGCAAAGTAGATCTTCTCATGACGGGCGGCGCCATGGGGCAGGCAGACAAGGTCACATACAAGGGAACGAGTTACGATATCCGTCAACTGGTGCGCGAACACGGGATGATGTGGGCCTTTAATGGCAATGCTGGCATGCCGAAAGAACCTCTTTTTTCCGCGCGCATCGGAGAAAGTATAGCCGTTCGCATGGACAATGACACCAGGTGGCCGCACGCTATGCATTTTCATGGTCATCATTTCAGGGAAGCCGGGCCGAGTGCGCCCTGGCACGATACACTGCTGATGGAAGCGGGCGAGAAGCGAACCATATATCTGTATGCGGACAATCCGGGAAAATGGATGATCCATTGCCATATGCTTGAGCATCAGGCCGGGGGGATGGCAAGCTGGTTTGAAGTCAAGGCCTGAGAATTGCGCTTTTCACAGACACTTGCGGTTGCGGAGCGCGCCCGCCATTTGTAGGTTCAGCTGTATCGCTTAAGGCTGGTGTTCGAAACTCGAAAAGGCGGGTTCCCCTTGGATATAACAGACAGCGTTGTCGATACCATCGGCAACACACCACTTATCAAGTTACAGGGGGCGTCTGAAGCCACCGGCTGCACCATTCTGGGCAAGGCAGAATTCCTCAATCCGGGTCAATCGGTCAAGGATCGCCCGGCCCGTCAGATGATTTTAGAGGCGGAGGCGCGGGGCGATCTGAAACCTGGCGGCCTGATCGTGGAAGGCACGGCTGGCAATACGGGGATTGGCCTTGCGCTCGTGGCGAATGAGCGCGGTTACAGAACCTGGGTTGTCATTCCCAAATCCCAGAGCCAGGAGAAAAAAGATATACTGCGAACGGCCGGAGTCACATTGATTGAAGTTCCCGCCCTGCCCTTCAAGAACCCGAATAACTATCAACATATTGCCAGGCGGTTGGCTGAAAAACTGGCCGGGAGCGAACCAAATGGCGTGCTGTTTGCCGACCAGTGGAACAATATGGACAACCGCAAGGCCCATTACACGACCACGGGGCCTGAAATCTGGGAGCAGACCAGCGGCAAGATAGATGGGTTCATCTGCGCTATTGGCACTGGCGGAACGATTGCCGGCGTGTCGACATATTTGCGTGAAAAAAAACAGAATATCGTGATTGGATGTGCCGACCCGCGCGGTGCGGCGATGTATTCGTTCTTTTCAACCGGTGAGGCGAAAGCTTCAGAAGGCGGCTCAATTTCAGAAGGAATTGGCCTAGGCCGCTCGACCTGCATCGTGGAGGATATCAAGGTCGATCATCCCTATATCATCCCGGACGAGGAAGCGGTGCTGGCCGTATTCGACATGGCTGAAAAAGAGGGACTGCTGCTTGGCGCCTCAAGCGGCATCAATGTTGCCGGCGCCATCAGGCTGGGATTAGAGATGGGTCCTGGCCACTCCATCGTGACCATTCTGTGTGATCACGGCAGCCGCTATCAGAGCAAGCTGTTCAACCCGGCCTTTCTCAAGGAGAAGGGATTGCCGACGCCGCCCTGGCTGGATCGGCCCGTGCCCAAAATTCCCGACGTTATCGAACCCGACGTTACCAAGTAAGACAAGACCCAAAAGCAGGCATGCGGATATGAGCAAGACGCAAGAACTGTTTCGGGAAGACAGCTACGCGAAGAGTTGCGAGGCGAAAGTTCTGGGGATCAACGATCTTGGTGGACTCATTCTGGACAGAACCGTTTTTTATCCATCTGGCGGGGGACAGCCGGGAGATGCCGGCATCTTGAAGCGTGCCGATGGCAGTCAAATCCCGATTTCTACAACCGTCTATGAACCTGATCACAAAACCATAGTCCATGTTCCAGCGGAAGGTGCGGCAGTGGTTGAGATCGGTGAAAAGGTGCAATGTGTTCTCGATTGGGACGAGCGCTATGCACATATGCGGGTCCATACCGCACTGCATTTGCTATGCGCCGCCCTGCCATATCCTGTAACTGGCGGTTCGATCGGTAATGGTAAGGGACGGCTCGATTTCGATATTCCCGATGCCGGGCTGGACAAGGACGCCCTGTCTGAAGAACTCAATAAGCTCATCTCTCGGGATCTGCCCGTATCCATCAGCTGGATTACGGATGAAGAGCTGGAAGCACAGCCCGATCTGGTTCGTACCATGGCCGTTAAACCGCCGATGGGAACAGGGAAAGTGCGAATGATCGCCGTGGGTGATGTGGACCTGCAGCCTTGCGGCGGTACGCATGTCGCGAACACCCGTGAAATCGGGACGGCGCAGGTATCCAAGATTGAGAAGAAAGGCGCGCATAACAGGCGCGTGCGTATTGTATTGGCCTAAGGCAGGCAGGGTATTTGGGAGGATCATAATTTCATGGCGGATTTTTTGGACAAATGGCTGGTTGAGACAGACTGGCTGGAGGCGCATCTGGATGCGCCTGACATGATCATTCTGGATGGCAACTGGTATCTGCCAAACGATCCCCGCGATCCTTATGAGGAATATCTGCAGGCGCGGATACCCGGCGCGATTTACTTCGATATCGACAAAATATCAGACAAAAGTTCTTCGCTGCCCCATATGCTTCCGAGTCCGGAACAGTTCTCTTTACAGATGAAGAAAATGGGCATCGGCGATGGTATGCGGGTTGTTGTCTATGACGCGCAGGGCATGTTTTCAGCCGCCCGCGTGTGGTGGACATTCCGGGCCATGGGCAAAGAAGACGTGGCGGTTCTGAATGGAGGGCTGGCGAAATGGAATGCTGAAGGCAGACCCCGGGAAGACGGCCCACCCCCGCAGCGGGGCGTCAGACATTTTACCTCACGCAGAAATGCGGGGTTGATCCGCGACCGCGATGAAATCCTGAAGATGATAGACGATGGCTCAGAGCAAATCGTCGATGCCCGGGCAGCCGACCGGTTTCGCGGCGAGGCGCCCGAGCCGCGTGAGGGCCTGCGCTCTGGGCATATTCCCGGATCGCTCAACCTGCCCTACCCGGAACTGTTGAATTCCGATGGCACGTTCAAGCCGGTGGAAGACCTTAAAAAGGTTTTCGAAACGGCAGGTGTTAATCTCGCAAAGCCTGTCGCCAACACCTGCGGCTCAGGCGTGACGGCGAGCATACTGGCATTGGCGCTGGCAATTATTGGCCACCGCCATGTATCGGTTTATGACGGATCATGGAGCGAATGGGGCGCGGACGAAAGCCTGCCCATCAGCCCGTAAGACCGGGCGCCATGCCTGGCGGCACAAAACCAACCTAGATCAGGATCTGGCTCAGGAAGAGCTGTGTGCGCTCATGCTGCGGGTTTGAGAAGAACGGCTCTGGCTCGTTCGACTCGATAATCTCTCCTTCGTCCATGAAGATGACGCGGTTGGCGACCTCCTTCGCGAAACCCATCTCATGGGTCACAACCAGCATGGTCATGCCCTCATGTGCCAGGTTGACCATCACGTCGAGCACTTCCTTGATCATTTCCGGGTCGAGAGCGGATGTCGGCTCATCGAACAGCATGATCTTCGGGGCCATGCACAACGAGCGAGCAATAGCCACGCGCTGCTGCTGACCGCCTGAGAGCTGGCCCGGATATTTCAAGGCCTGCTCAGGGATTTGGACCCGTTCCAGATACTTCATTGCCGTCTCTTCGGCTTCCGTCTTGGGCATGTTGCGCACCCAGATTGGCCCGAGCGTGCAGTTCTCCAGGATGGTCAGGTGGGGGAACAGATTGAAATGCTGAAACACCATGCCAACTTCGCGGCGTATTTCATCGATCTTTTTCAAATCGCCAGTGAGTTCGATGCCATCAACAATGATGTCACCTTTCTGGTGTTCTTCCAGCCGGTTGATGCAACGGATCAGGGTGGATTTTCCCGAACCCGAGGGACCGCAAATCACAATCCTCTCACGCTTTTTTACCGTTAGATTGATGTCCTTCAGCACATGAAAATTGCCATACCATTTGTGCATTCCGGTAATATCGATGGCCACTTCATCGCTGACGGTCATCTTGCCGCCTTTACCGCGTCCGTTTCCGGACTTGCCGGCTGCTGATTTTTTGCCTGTAGGTGCTTTTGCCATTCTATTCCCCCATCATCTGATCTGATTATGGCGCGCGTTGCACCTAACACTCAAGCATTGTTCAAAAAAAAATTCTCCTAGCGCACTGGTGGTGCGTATTGAATTCCACCCATATTCCAGAGCCTGTTGACCCTGCGCGCAATATTCAGGGGAGAGCCCTTCCCCACGTTTCTATCAAAAACCTCGCCATAATTGCCTATTGAGGCGATCAGCCGGACGGCCCAGCCATTGTCGAGTCCGAGTTTGCGACCGAGATCTCCATCGAGGTCGAGCAGGCGCTGGGTGACAGGATTTTCCGAGCTGCGCATCTCTTCAACATTGGCACTGGAGATGCCCAGCTCTTCTGCATCGATAAGCGCAAATACGGTCCATTTGACCAAGTTGAACCACTGGTCATCACCTTGACGAACAACGGGACCGAGGGGTTCTTTCGAGATTATCTCGGGCAGAACCATATGTGCGTCCGGGTCGGCAAGCTTCAGCCGGTAGGCGTAAAGCTGTGACGTATCCGACGTAAAGGCGTCGCATTCCCCAGCTTCGTACGCCTGCACGGTTTCTGCTGTCTTGGCGAAAGTCAAGAGCTTGAAAGGCATTTTCTTGGAGTTGAAATAATCATCCACGTTCATTTCCGTGGTGGTGCCGGACTGGGTGCAGATGGTCGATCCGGACAACTCAAGAACACTGGCAATTCCCAGTTTCTTGCGCACCATGAAGCTCTGCCCGTCATAATAGGTGACGCCGGCAAAGTTCAGGCCGAGTGCCGTATCACGCGTCATGGTCCAGGTGGTATTGCGTGAAAGCACATCCACTTCACCCGATTGCAGGGAAGTGAAGCGCTCCTTGGCGGTCAATGGCACGAATTTGACCTTGTTCATGTCGCCGAAAATAGCTGCAGCCAGGCTGCGGCAGATGTCGACGTCCATGCCGCGCCAATTACTTTTTTCGTCACTGCTGGAAAATCCGGGCAGGCCATGATTGACACCGCATTCGAGGAAACCTTTGGCTTTTACATCGTCGAGCGTTGCGGCGGACGCGGACGCTGTGGCCACAATCAACGAATAGCCGAAGAGAAGGGCCGTGCGGTACTACCTTTTTCCTGAACTCATTATCACTGATAAAACCCGTAACCGACATCTAAAGCGCTCTGGTCACCATGCCCTCTGGTTAAATGGGGCATTTTACATCACAGATATGGCGCGCATGGCAGACATATTTGCGACTTGTGTAACCTTGTTGCTATCTCATGCATTTCCGTAGTGCGGGTCAAGGGCTTGACGCTCGCCTTGTTGCCTGTTCAAACGGTTTTTTTCTTCAACGAAAGTTCAGCACATGTCCCAGTCGAACAAGCTCGGGAAATCTTCCGGGAAAAAGAATGTTGAAACGCGGCTTCTGCATATGGGAAGTGATCCGCGCCAGTATCACGGGTTTGTCAATACGCCTCTCTATCGCGGGTCCACCATCCTCTATCCAACTCTGGAAGAGTATTTTTTGCGGACACCGGAATACACTTATGGACGCAGGGGCACGCCGACAATTTCGGCGCTTGAGACAGCGATAACGGAACTTGAAGGCGGGTATCACACGGCGCTTACTTCATCGGGCCTGTCAGCTTGTGCGGTAAGTTTACTGGCCTTGGCGAGCTCCGGCGGACACGTGCTCATCACTGACTCTGTCTATCAGCCAGTACGAACTTTCAGTACGCGCGTGCTGCGGCGTCTTGGAATCGAGATTACCTATTACGATCCCCATATCGGATCGGGAATATCGGAGCTTATTCAGGACAATACGCAACTCATTTATACTGAATCGCCCGGCTCCCAGACTTTTGAAATCCAGGACCTGCCGGCAATATGCGATGCCGCGAAAGCACGCGGCGTGCCTGTACTGAGCGACAACACCTGGGCCTCACCGCTTTATCTCAATCCTCTGAAGCTGGGCGCCGATGTCGTGATACACGCAGGCACCAAATATTTCGGCGGCCATTCAGATGCGAATCTGGGATCAATCACGACAAACGAGGACTATGCAAAGCAGATTCGGCAGACGCATGGCGACATGGGACAATGCCCGGGGCCGGAAGATGTAAATTTGTGCCTACGCGGCATTCGCACGCTCAGCATTCGCCTTGATCGTCATCAAAGCGCCGCGCTTGAGATGGCGGACTGGCTGGCTGAACGTCCCGAAGTCGCAAGCGTCATTCATCCGGCCCGTGAAGATCATCGTGATCATGAGATCTGGAAACGCGATTTTACCGGGTCATCGGGATTGTTTTCGATCATATTGCATGAAGTTTCCGACGGCGCGCTTGGCGCCATGCTTGATGGGCTTGAATTATTTGGCATGGGCGCGTCCTGGGGCGGATATGAAAGTCTGGTCATACCATTTGATCCTGCGCCATATCGTTCCGCGACCAAATGGGACTCCAGTGGCCACGCGTTGCGCTTCCATATTGGCCTGGAGGATATCGACGATTTGAAAGCGGATCTGGATGCCGGCTTTGAGCGGTTGCGCTCTGCCAGCTAGAGCAGGTTGGCGAACGATTTCTTAAATTTGAGAGCGTGGCGATCCCGGCAAGACTTGAACCTGCAACCTGCGGATTAGAAGTCTGGTGTATTTGGCATATTTTTAGCTGTTTTCCAAGAAAAACACTCCAGCATGTTGCATATGTGTTGCGTTCAGGTTCCCACCAGCGCGGACTCCGCCGCCTGAATCTCCTTCAAATCGTCGCCGCGAGGGAACAGATGCGCGTAGGTATCCGTTGTCATCGCCAGCGTTGAATGACCCATCCTGTCCTGCACAACTTTGGGCGGAAGCCCCTGCCCTCCATCCTCTTTGGAATTGATGAGCCATGAGGCATAGAAGTGTCGCAGAGCGTGCAGACCGGTGTACTTCGCCATGTTGTCCTTATCGACGATGCCCGCCTTTTTCATCAGCGGGATTAACTGCTGCTGGCGGATGTTGCTGTGGTTCTGGATTTTTCCCGTTGCTGTGGGGAATACCAAATCATGGTCACTGGGGCCGCATTGCAGCTTCCACTCTTTAAGTGTGTTCATCACATACGGCCCTACAGGAATCGTTCTGGTGCCCGCATCCGACTTGGGCGCGTCAATCACGTTGTGGCGGTCGGCGCGTTGGCGGACGTGTATCGTGTTCTTTTTGAAATCCACTTCCGGCCAGCACAGCCCGCGAAGCTCGCTTGCCCTCATGCCGGTGAATACAGCGGTGATAAAGAACGGCCGAAAGCGCCCCTCCACAGTTTCCAGAAGTTTGCGGATTTCCTCCGGTGTCGGAATGTCCGTGCCGACTTCCAGCCGTTTCTTTTTGACCTTGCGCATTTTCCGGCGCTTGCCGTCGCGCACCACGTTACGGTTGATATAGCCATCCTGCATTGCCTGAGCGATGAGCGAACCGAGCGACGTGCGAACCTTCCGGCGCATGGCTTCTGAAACGCCCGCCTGTGCCAGCGCCTTTTCAAAATGTGAAATATCCGGTGCTGTCAGGTCGGCCAGTTTCATATAACCAAGCCCCCACTTATCATGATTGATATGCAGGTCCAGGTGCTGCCGGTATTGGGTGATGGTCGTGCGCTGGAGCTTGTCAATCTCCGCCTGCTCTATCCATTGCGCGCCCGCTTCCGCGACGGTGATGCTTTCATTCCTCGGAACATGCGTCCCGGTTTTTATGTCATGGGCAACTTCGGATGCCCTTTCGTCGGCGTCTTTCTTCCGCTCGAAGGTTTCGAGGCTGCGTTTGCCTTTCCTGTCTACATAGTCGAGCACCCAAGCTGTGCGCTCCTCACCCTTGCGGGTCGTCCATTTCCGTTTTCGTACTGACATGCTGCCATCCTCCATCTTGTTCGCGTTTAGGAGTATGTTGCAGTATGTTGTAATAAAATCCGCAGGTCAACAAAAAGAGGCCAGCGCAATGCTG
>CAXMMX010000017.1:0-40663 GCA_964194535.1 uncultured Alphaproteobacteria bacterium
TGCGATATAGCATTTCAGTGCCGACATCTCCCGCTCCTGTGAAAAAATAACGGTTCGCCGTGTCGGCCCGGCAAGCCCTGACGGACTTGCGTTTGATTCAACCTGCGCGCGCAGATACCACCGGCCGATTTGACAGAATGACCGGCCCGCGTCCGTTCACTACATTGCCATCAATTTGAAATGGAATATATTAGCAGCGACGGCATAGCCCCGCGCCGCATCGGCTTTGGCGATGGCACGGGCGTGATCAAAGCGTCCCTGGGGCTTCTCGTGATTATGCTTGGCCGAGGCGAGCCGTGATTTGGCGTCGTCGAGCAGAGCATGCACGAGTGCCATGTCTTCCTTGCGCATCTTCTTCGACATGTCGCCCTTCATATCCCCGGCCACCTTGTCGATGGCGGCCTGGGCTTCGGCGAAGTGCTTCGGGCATTCAAACGCTTGGGCAGACCCCCAAGGCAGCAGGAACATCAGCGTCGCGGTAGACGCCATCAACAATCGATTCACCTTCATAATCACCTCCCTGTGAACTCTAGTCCAGAAACGAGGATCGTCGCCCCGATTGCAAATTTGCTTATCAGGCAACGTGACACCCGCACCGGCGCCCTATTAACCAGGCTCGCCCGATGGCTCGTCTCGTTTCTGAAAACAAAGTAGCACAAGAGACGGTTGAGCGCGCTTTTGGTGCAGAGCTCCGAAGTCACAAAATGGTGAGGAGCAGAGGTGCGCACCGGCGTCTGGTGACTTCCGCACATGGCACAAAGCGGACATTCCAGCCTATGCGGGTTTATGTCCGCTTTCGGGGGTAAAGCGGACATTCAGGTCGATCCCAAAATTTGAAAAAATTTCGTTTGTCGAGATGTAATAATGGATAGGCCCCGCCCCTTGGGGGGTTGGTAGGGGGGTCTTTTATAGGAAAGTGTGCGGCGTGATGAAGTGGAAGCGGCCCTCTCACGTCTCCTGGACGACATTGAGCAGCAAATCGCAGAGGATGAGGTGATAGGCGGGCCAATGCAGGGGACAGCGTAATTACATCAGGCCCTATGCAGATCGAAGGCATGGCCTGACGCGAAAATTAGATAGGCGGTTTGGGGTTAAATTGCACGAATTCGTGTGCATATGGTGTGCATTGTAAAAAAATAAATTTCGGAATCTGTCTAACTCGTTGATATTATTGGCGCACCCGACAGGATTTGAACCTGTGACCTCTGCCTTCGGAGGGCAGCGCTCTATCCAGCTGAGCTACGGGTGCTCTGCCTGCGTGGGCGGACCTTACTGTAACGCAGTAGCCCATGCAATTGACACTGCTCTTGTGCCTGGACGTATCGGATTGAATAAAAATTTCCGATAAATTGCACTTAATTTAAGCGCTCTGCTTCGCGGAATTTCAGCCTTTGAGCAGTAGATATTGCGCGTCACATCAATGGAAGCCCCCATGAAACGCTCCTATTACCTGTTGCTGATCTTTTCGGCACTGCTCGGCGCACTTGCTGTTGCGGATGCCTCCACAACTGAAACTTTTCCTGAAGGTGTTACATGCGCCAAAAATCGTATCGTGTCATTCGGATGGACCGACAAGCGGGTCGCGCTGGCCGAACTCGCAGCTATAAGGAAATGGCAGCAAGAGGCTGAGATGAAAAACCCTGGCTTTGGCAGCTGGCATATGTCGCACAAGCGCACAATGAAGTACCGGTTGTACAAGGAAAGCTCTCATATTCAGTGCCAGGTATCGGCCCGTCCATGCCGCCTGGACAAAAGTTGAGGCGTCTTGGTCCACGCTGTGGGCAAGAGTGCAACTTTCCCCTGACCTTGGTGCTGGGCGCGCTTATAGTGCGCCTCCATGAGCGCAAGAGATAAAGATTCGAAAGACACCGGCCCACGTCCGGTAAAAAAGGGCGATCATGTCTTCCTGATTGACGGGTCGGGCTACATCTTCCGCGCCTATCATGCTCTACCGCCCCTGACGCGGCCTTCCGACGGGCTGCCGGTCGGCGCGGTGCACGGCTTTTGCCAGATGCTGTGGAAGCTCCTGCGCGATGCGAGCGATGAGTATGAGCCAACCCACCTGGCGGTGATCTTCGACTATTCCGGAAAATCCTTCCGCAACGACATTTACCCCGAATACAAGGCCCATCGCCCGCCGGCGCCCGAGGATCTGGTGCCGCAATTTGCCATCATCCGCGACGCTACACGCGCCTTCAACGTCGCCTGCATCGAGAAGGAAAGTTTCGAGGCCGACGATCTCATTGCCACCTATGCCAGGCAGGCGGTGGAAGCGGGTAGCGATGTGACCATTGTCTCGTCGGACAAGGATTTGATGCAGCTGGTTCAGCCCGGCGTCATCATGGTCGACACCATGAAAAACAAGCGCATCGGACCCGATGAGGTGGTCGAGCGATTTGGTCTTGGCCCCGACAAGGTGATCGATATCCAGGCGCTGGCCGGCGACTCGAGCGACAATGTTCCCGGAGTCCCCGGCATCGGCGTGAAGACAGCCGCCCAGCTCATCAGTGAGTATGGTGACCTCGAAACGCTTCTGGCGTGCGCGGGGGAGATCAAACAGAACAAGCGGCGCGAGAACCTGATCGAGTTTGCCGACCAGGCACGCATTTCAAAAGAGCTTGTCACCCTGAAACAGGACGTGCCGGTCGATGTGCCGCTTGATGAGACGGGCGTGCGCGAGCCGGTCGCGGGTGATCTTCTTAAGTTCATGGCGGAGATGGAGTTCACCACTCTCACCAAGCGCGTCGCCGAAGCGTTTGGCGCCGAGCCGCCTCCACGAAAACCACCCTCTCCCCGCGGGGGAGAGGGTCGGGGTGAGGGGGGAGATGATGCGGAAAAGGGTTCACCCGCTAGGCTGGCCGCGAAGCGCGCAAGCCAGATTGCAAACCTGCCTATCGACCGTTCAGCTTACGAGACGGTGACGGAGCTTGGTGCGCTTGAGCAATGGATCGCGTTAGCCAGGCGCCAGGGCTATGCGGCAATCGATACCGAAACAGATTCGCTCGACGCCATGAGCGCGCGCCTCGTCGGCGTCTCACTCGCGCTCAAGCCGGGCAAGGCCTGCTACGTTCCCCTGCAGCATGGCGCGGGCGATGGTCTTGATCTCGATGGCGTAGGGGACGCCAAGCAAATCCCGCTCAAGGACGCACTGGCGGCACTCAAGTCACTTTTTGAAGATCCAGGCGTTCTGAAAATAGGTCAGAACCTGAAATATGACCTGCTTGTGCTGGCCCAGCACGGCATTGACGTCACGCCGATGGACGACACCATGCTGATGTCCTACACGCTCGACGCGGGCCGTGGCCGCCACGGCATGGACGAGCTGGCGTTGAGGCATCTTGGCCATGTCTGCATCCCCTTCAAGGAGGTGGTGGGCACGGGCAAATCGGCGCTCACCTTCGATCAGGTGCAGATTGACAAGGCCAGTGAATATGCCGCCGAGGACGCCGACATAACCTTGCGCCTCTGGCTGCTGCTCAAGCCCCGGCTGGCGGGTGAGGGCATGGCGAGCGTTTACGAGACACTGGAGCGGCCGCTCGCCCCGGTGCTGGCGCGCATGGAGCGCCATGGCGTTTATGTGGAGCGTCAGGTGCTCTCGCGGCTTTCAGGCAATTTTGCACAAAAGCTCGGCGCGCTGGAGGCAAGCATCCATGAAGGCGCCGGCGCGGAATTCAACATCGCCTCACCCCGCCAGCTTGGCGAAATTCTGTTCGACAAAATGGGCCTGCCCGGAGGCAAGCGCACCAAGTCGGGCCAGTGGGAGACGCGGGCCGGGCTGCTGGATGATCTTGCGGGCAATGAAGAGCTGTCAGACGAGGCGCGCAGCTTCGTCTCGCAAATGATGGAGTGGCGACAACTCGCCAAGCTCAAAAGCACCTATACCGACGCGCTGCCCGAGCATATCAACCCGCAAACAAATCGCATCCACACCTCCTACGCCATGGCGGCAACGTCTACCGGACGCCTCGCCTCGACCGATCCTAATTTGCAGAACATCCCCATTCGCACGGGCGAGGGGCGCGAAATCCGCACCGCTTTCGTGGCGGAAAAAGGCAACAAGCTGATTAGCGCCGACTACTCCCAGATCGAGCTGCGCGTGCTCGCCCATATGGCCGACATTGGCGCGCTGAAGCTGGCGTTCGAGGACGGGCTCGACATTCACGCCATGACGGCTAGCGAAATGTTTGGCGTGCCCGTGGAAGAGATGCCAGCGGATGTGAGACGGCGCGCCAAGGCGATCAATTTCGGCATCATCTACGGCATCTCCGCCTTCGGTCTTGCCGCCCAGCTCGGCATTTCGCGGGGCGAGGCGAGCGATTATATCAAGACCTACTTTCAGCGCTTCCCTGGCATCCGCGACTATATGGAGGCAACGAAAGAGACCGCGCGCAAGCAAGGCTATGTGGAGACCCTGTTCGGGCGGCGCGCCCATTACGAGGACATCAACTCCAAGAACGCACAGGTGCGCTCTTTCAAGGAGCGCGCAGCTATCAACGCGCCGATACAGGGCTCGGCCGCGGACATCATCCGCCGCGCCATGGTCCGCATGGAGGAGGCGCTCAGCGAAGCCAAGCTCTCCGCGCGCATTCTGTTGCAGGTGCATGACGAGCTGATCTTCGAAGCGCCGGAAGGGGAGGTGGACAAGACCATTGAGGTGGTCTGCGCCGTGATGGAGAACTCACCCGCGCCCGCGGTCCGTCTCAACGTGCCTTTAAAGGTTGATGCCGCGGCAGGGGACAATTGGGACGAGGCGCATTAGGCCGTTATCAGGTGAGCCGCCATGACCAGGATTGATATTCGCGAAGAGCTGTCCGGGGCGGATCTCGACGCAGTACGGGATCTGTGCAGATCGTTCCGCGATTGGCTGTACGAGCGCTATCCCGACGACCGGGACCTGATCGACCTCTATTACAATCCGCAAACCTTCGAGCAGTTGCTTTCCGACCTGCCCGTCATTCATGCGCCGCCAGATGGCGTAATATTACTTGCAAGGCTTGAGGGAGACCCTGCCGGCTGCGTCATGCTGCGGAAATTCGATGACGGCATTTGCGAGATGAAGCGGATGTTCGTTTCGCCGGATCATCGCGGGGCTGGCGTCGGTGTGGCTCTCGGCGAGGCTACGCTGCGCCAAGCCAAGCGTGCGGGTTATCATTCCATCTGGCTTGAAACCGGCCCGTTACATCGTGAAGCACAGGCCCTCTACAGACGGCTCGGCTTCTCGGTTCGTGATGCCTATTATGATCCCGGTCCGGAATGGTGTGACAAGCTTATCTTCATGGAACGGGATTTGGGCAACATCGATGCGTGATGCCGGAAGGGCGAGCGGGTTGTCCCCTCCCCCTAGACCCGGTATTCATTAAACCTGTTCTAGCTGGAGAATGTCCTGTTCAGCCAGCTGTCCAGCGTCAGGAAGGCGAGCGTGGCGAGGGCCATGAGCAACAGGGGCAGGAGAGCAAAGAAGAGCGCGCGTCTGTTGCTCTGTTTGTGCACATATATCCATGGCACGAAAACAGCCGCCGCCGCCGCCAGGGCAACCGCGTTCAGCACATAAAAGCCGATGCGCATGGTCACGTCGTCCATGGCCGGGCTTGTTACGAACAAGGCGAAAGCGAGCACAAAAAAGCTGAGTGCTGCGTTGAGCACGCTCGACATGACGAGAAGTCCCATGGTTCGCGATCCCATTTTTATTCAACTCCTCGTCCAAAGCCCCACCGGTGCGACACAACCATATCCTTGTTGATATGGCTAAAGCCAAAAACCCGATACTGATCACGCAGCACTCGTATATGTTTTTAACAGCCGCGAACACCATTCATGACAGGTCGCCGGATTTTGTCTCATCCAGATTCAGAACACTCCCAGCAGGCAAGGGGCTTTGACAATGCCGCTCCGGAGGCTTGTCCCGTCTGCCGCGAAGGTTTGCCATTGCATCTCCTGTTTGTGGAGGGGCGGGACTATTGGCGCTGCGAAGCCTGCGAGGCGCGCTTCCTTGACCCCCGGCAGCTGCCAGACCCGGAAGATGAGCGCGCCCACTATCTGCTGCATGAAAATGATCCGGACGATCCGCGCTATCGCAAGTTCCTCTCCAGGCTGGCCGGCCCGCTTGTTGAGAAGCTGGGCGCGGGCAAAATTGGTCTCGACTATGGTTGCGGACCCGGACCGGCCCTGGCGGCTATGCTGCGCGAAGCCGGGCACGAAATGGCGCTGTACGATCTGTTCTTCCACCCCGACCCCAAAGCGCTTGCGCAGACTTATGATTTCATCACCTGCAGCGAAACGGCCGAACATTTTCATCACCCGGTCGAGGAGTTTGACCGCCTTGATGCGATGCTGCGTCCCGGCGGATGGCTCGGCGTGATGACATGCTTTCAAACAGACGATGCGCGCTTTGCTAACTGGCACTACCGCAAAGACCCCACCCATGTGGTGTTCTATCGCGAAGCGACGTTTGATGTGATCGCGGCACAGCGCGGCTGGAGCTGCGAGGTTCCGGTCAAGGATGTTGTCCTTTTGCGCAAGCCGTGATGGCCACTCTGCCTGGCTTACTCCGTAATCCAGATGACGGAGTTCTTCTTGCCCTGTTTGGCGACCAGGTTGAACAGTATGGCGGCATTTTTCGGGTCCAGCCGGACGCAGCCGCGCGATGCCGGGCTCCCGAGCCGTTTCACGGCGGTGGTTCCGTGCACTGCCCAGTCGCGGTCGTAGAAGACCGAATAGGGCATGGGTGCGCCGCCGAAAATGCTGGAGCGATGGTTCTTGCTCAGAAACTGGGGCCGGAAAGTTCCGGTGTGAGTCCAGCCCGGCCTCAATCCGCCTGAAATCTTCCACGTGTCCACCTTCTCGCCATCCACATAGAGGTGCAGGCGCTGCTCTGAAAGATCGATATGGGCGAGGACATCGGCGCGGGCGTCCGGGGACATCAGTGCCTGAAACATAAAAAACGCGGCCAGTGTCAGGGTGCCAAGTGTCACGGTGCCAAGTGTCATGGTGCGATGCATGGCATATGCTCCCCTGGCGATTCTGCGATATGCGGTCATGTTAAACAGAAAAACACGCTGAGGTTAAGAAGCCTTGCTTGCGGGATATTCCAATCCTGTTAAAACATTGGCGATGGCGAGAGGTGTGGCGCATTTAGACGCTGGAATTTTCCTCGCTCAGCCCTTACCACTCTCCCCATGCCCGAAATCGAATATTCCTATTACGCTTGGGCCTTGGCTCTTGTCTTCTCGGCCAGCATCGCCTGGACCGCGAATTTCGTCACCCTGCCCGGCAACTGGTTTGTCGTCGGCCTCGCCGCGTTGTTCGTGGAGGTGATGGAAAGCGGCGACGCGGTGCAGGGACTGAACTGGCATGCTGTCGTGCTGCTGGCGGTCATTGCCGCGGGGGGCGAGGCGCTTGAGTTTTTTGCCGGAGCCGCGGGCGCCGCCAAGAAGGGCGCGAGCCGCCGCGCGGTCGCACTCGCCATTGTCGGAACCATTGCCGGGAGCATCACCGGCGCTGTGATGGGACTGCCAATCCCGATTATTGGCCCGCTTGCCGGCGCACTGGCGGGCGGCGCGGGCGGCGCTTTTGCCGGGGCCTATCTGGGCGAGATGTGGAAGCACGGGGGCGCCGACAAAAGCGTCTCCGTGGGCTGGGGCGCGGCCATCGGGCGTCTGTTCGGCACCCTTGGCAAGCTTGCGGCCGGCGCGGTGATGATCGTGGTTCTCGCGGTGCGCGTGTTCGCCGGGCCATGAGCGCCATTCTCGACCATATCGTCATCAACACCCGCTTTGAGATGGACCGGGCGCAAGACATATTTACCGGTCTGGGTTTTACGCTCACGCCGCGCGGCCACCACACGATGGGCTCGCATAATCACCTGATGATGTTCGTATCAGACTATCTGGAACTGGTGGGTATTGCTGAAACCGACGCACACAAGCGCCCCGAGATTGCCAGCTCTCCCATTGGCCTTAACGCGCTGGTGTTCAAGACGCACGACGCGGACAAGACCTTTGCCCGGCTTGAGACGCTCGCCATGGCGGGCGAGGTGCCGAAATCATTCTCCCGACCCGTTACCCTGAGAGATGGGTCAACTCATGATGCGCGTTTCCGCACGGTGACCGCCCGCGACGAAGCCTTTCCCGCGGCAAGACTCTATTTCTGTGAACACCTGACGAGTGATCTCGTCTGGCGGCCCGAGTGGCAGGTTCATCCAAACGGGGTCAGGCATTTTTCCGAACTCGTCATCGTTACGGCGCGCCCTGAGGAAAGTATCGCAAGCTTGGCCGAATTGCTCGAAGCGCACCCGCGCACGAGCCGAGGCGGTGGACAGACGCTTGCCCTGAACGGCGGGTTCAGGCTCTCATTTATCACGCGCGATGAATATGCCGGGCGTTTCGGAGAGCTGGCGCGTTCAGGCGATGCCCGCGAGGAATTCCTTGGCGCGCTGGGGCTGCGCTGCGGGTCGATGGATACGGTTCGAAAATTCACCGGGGACACTGCTGCGCTGAGCGTAGTGGAAAGTGACGGGCGATTGAACCTCGCGGTGGACGCATTCGACACGTTGCTCTTTATTGACGCTGAGAGCTGATCGGGTGATCCGGTGAGCGATATAAATATGACAACAGACCTAGCGCGAAGCCCGCGCGTTGCGCACGCCGTAGAACGACAGGATCGCCAGATCCAGCGAAATCAGCGCGCTCCAACCGGCAAAGGAAAGCCCCAACAGCCGCCAGGGCGCCGAATCGCACGCAACTGCGTGCGCATTGTTCAACGCATCGAGCAGGCTGCCGGATAAAGGCGCCAGCGCGCCGGCGCTGCACGAAGCGGGACCCGGCCACCATTTCCATTCGATACCGGAATGATAAACGCCAATTCCGCTATTGATGAGAAACCCAAGCCCGCACAGCGCAAGCAGGAGCACGGCAAGGCCGGAGGGCTTGGAACGGCCAAGAAAAAAAGCCCCTGCCGCCAGCGGGATCCCGGCATAATAGGCATAGCGCTCAATCAGGCACAGTGCGCAGGGTGCGTAGCCGCCGATATGCTCATATGCCAGCGCGGAGAGGATTGTGGCGAGCGCCGCAACCACCGTGGCCCCCGCTGCCATTGGTAGCGTAATGCGATCAAGAATACTCATCACAGTATACTCCAGCTCCGGTCTACACGAGATATTTGATAGCTATAAAGCCCGCGAACAAGGAGACAAGGAACAAGGTCGTGACCAGGCCGAAGTGGCGCTCAATGAAGGCGCGGATTGGCGGGCCGAACCAGTAGAGCAGCCCCGAAACGGCATAGAAGCGTAAGCCCCGCGCGGCGATGCTGGCAAGCATGAAGACCAGGAAATTGAGCTGTGTCGCGCCGCTAGCGATGGTGATGACCTTGTAAGGGAAGGGCGTAACGCCGAAGAAGAACACGATCCAGGCGCCATAGTCATTATATTGCGCGGCGAACTTGGCGAAGGCTTCGCTATAGCCGTAAAAGTCGAGCAGCGGCCTGCCGGCCACCTCGAACAGGAACATCCCGATGGCGTAACCGGCAATCCCGCCCAGAACCGAAGAGATGGTGCATATGGTGGCATAGATCCATGCCATGGCGCGTTTCGCCAGCACCATTGGGATGAGCATCACGTCAGGAGGTATGGGAAAGAAAGAGCTTTCGGCAAACGAAACCATGGCAAGCGCCCATGAGGCCCTGGGATGGGCCGCGAGTTCGATCATCCAGTCATATACACGCCTCAGCATGGCGCATGAATACTGGCGCTCACCGGGTTTGTCTATTGGAGATATTGCCTTGGTCCGGGCAGGGTTTGTGTGTATCAGTTGTGTCGGCGGTCGTGCCTTTCCCCGCTGCAATGAAAGAAATTACGGGGCAGCCAAAACGCACATGTTGACGGGGGATGGCGCATCGCTATCATCGCCAGCCGGTGGCCCCAGTGGCGGAATTGGTAGACGCGATAGACTCAAAATCTGTTGTCCGCAAGGGCGTGCCTGTTCGAGTCAGGCCTGGGGCACCAACAGGTAATTGGTCAATATCAGACCCTAAAGCGAGCGTGCGGTGAGAGTATTGAATCTGAGCCACCGCAGTGGCGTAACCGGGGGGAGTGCAGTCATGTTTGCACGGGGAATTGGCGCGGCGTTGCTCGCCCTGTTTCTGCTCCTGCCCGTTCGGGCCCTGGCCGGCCCCGCGCTGGTGTTCGACCCCCACAAGGGCACCATCCTCTACCAGGAGGATATGGATGCGCTCTGGCACCCGGCCTCGCTCACCAAGCTGATGACCGCCTATCTGACTTTCGAAGCGCTGCACGACGGCAAACTCACACTCAAGAGTAAAATCGTCACATCGAAGACCGCCAATGCGCAGGCTCCCAGCAAGATCGGCCTGCCCATCGGTGCAAAAATGAGAGTTGAACTGGCGATCAAGGCCCTGCTGGTCAAATCCGCCAACGACGTGGCGGTGATGCTGGCCGAGGCGGTTGCCGGCTCTCTGCCTGCCTTCGTCAAGCGCATGAACGCAACAGCCAAGCGACTCGGCATGCGCCGCTCGCGCTTTGTAAACCCGAATGGTCTGCCCGATGACCGTCAGATCACCACCGCCCGGGACATGGGGTATCTGGCGCGGGCGCTGATCATAGATTTTCCCGAATACGCCCACTTCTTCGCGGTTCCCTATGTGAAGATCGGCAAGCGGCGGATGCGCAATTACAACAGACTGTTGCGCTCCTATGAGGGCGCCGATGGCATGAAAACCGGTTTCGTGTGCGCGTCCGGCTTCAATATCGTCGTCAGCGCCACGCGTAATGGCCGCAAAATCGTCGCCGTCGTGCTTGGCGGCAGGACCGGGGGGGCGCGCAACCTGCGCGCGGCCAAACTGCTCGATCACGGCTTCCGGCGCTTCTCATGGCGTGCGCTGTTCGGCAAGAATATCGACAAGCTGACCATACAGGCGTCCCTGACCGAAGGCGCGCCGAACTTAAGTTCAACCGTGTGCGGCAGACGACGGCACAAGGCCCGCAAGAAACGGCGCAAATCCCGCAAGGCTGCGGTCAAAAAGAAACAGTAGAGCCTTTTTTTGCCGGTGCTGGCCCGGATTGCAGCAATCGGGCCCTGAACCCAGTCTGGTACTCAAAAAACATGTTATTTTGGTGCGTTTGCACCCGGTGCCGCCGATTGGCGCGCGTCTTGCTCATGAAGGTGTCAAACAGGCCTTCAACCCGTGCCGGGAGTTCAAAATGACACATATTGCTTCGCCCGCTCTGCCGACCGATATCGAAATTCACGCCATGGCCGGCGTTTTGACACGCCGTTACGGCGCGCGTGCGGGTGAGGTGGCGCGGCATTTCGTGCTGGAGCATGAGACTATCGGCGATGAATTCCGGGCGGCCCTGTGGGGCGAAGTGTGCACCGCGCTGGAAATCACGGCCGCTCCGCCAACCCTTTCTTAAGCGCAAGGAAGGTAAGCTCACTCTCGAATTGAGAGGAATATGGGCATGTCGCTGGGTGAATCAGCACGAAGAAGCAGTGGTGAGCGTGTTTTTCGTTTGCCGGAACCTTTCAGGAAAATTCTGAACCCGCTTTTTGGCGACAGCGATGGCTCTGGCTCGACCCCGCGCGCCGCCCTGTTTGCGTTTCTTGTTCGCGTTGTCAGCGCCGGTATCGCGTATTTCTCGCAAGTGTTGCTCGCCCGCTGGATGGGCAGCTTCGAATATGGCATTTTCGTATTCGTCTGGGTCTGGGTGCTGATCCTCGGCGGGCTCGCACCGCTCGGCTTCTCGTCAGCGACTATGCGTTTCATTCCCGAATATCGCGAGACGGGACGTCTTGATCTCTTGCGCGGGTTGCTGGTGAGGGCGCGTGTTATCACGGTTACGGCGAGCACGGCCATTGCTCTTGCTGGCGCGGCGTGCCTTGCCATGTTCGGACATATGCTCGCCGACTATTACCTGTTGCCCTTTTTCCTCATCCTGTTCTGCCTGCCGATGTACGCCCTTGTCGATGTGCAGGACGGTATCGCGCGCGGCTATGGCTGGATGGATGTGGCGCTGGTCCCGCCCTATATCCTGCGCCCGCTCCTGCTATTGCTGGCCATGCTTGGGGTTTATGCGGCAGGGCTGGAATTGAGCGCGCTGAGTGCGGCCGGAGCGGCGGTTTTCGCCTGCTGGGTATCGGCCATCGTCCAGTCCGTGCAACTGAAGAAACGCGTGGGCGCGGATATGGATCTTGGCCGCCAGGCCTATCATACGGATCTGTGGGTACGCACGTCGCTTCCCCTGCTGCTGTTTCACGGCTTTGAGCTGTTGCTGCAGAATACCGATATCCTGGTGCTGTCGCGCTATGTGGACCCGTCGCAAGTGGGGATTTATTTCGCGGCGCTCAAGACCATCTCCCTTGTGGCCTTCGTTCATTTCGCCGTGGGTGCGGCCGCCGCCAGCCGTTTCTCCACCCATAATGCGCGCGGCGAGCGCAAGGAGTTGCAAGGCGCTGTGCGCGATGCGGTCAAATGGACATTCTGGCCTTCGCTGGCCGGCGCGGTTATTTTATTGAGTCTCGGCAAACCATTACTGTGGCTGTTCGGCGCGGAATTCACCTCCGGCTATCCGGTGATGTTCGTGCTGGCCGCGGGGCTGATGATCCGTGCCGCGATGGGGCCGGTTGAGTATATTCTCAACATGCTGGGTGAACAGAAAATCTGCGCTGGCGTTCTGTTCGCGTCGGCGGCGTTGAACCTTGCGCTCAATTTCGCGCTTATCCCCGAATTCGGTTTGATGGGGGCGGCTTCCGCCACGGCGGTTTCCATGGCGGCCGCGGCGGGCGCGATGACCCTGGTTGCGCGCAGACGGCTTGATCTCGACTGCTTTATCTGGTGGCGAGTTCCGGTCTAGCTCACGATATACCCGAGTTCATGAGCTGGCGGGTTTTCCCAGAACAAGAGTCCAGAAAGTCCGGTACTTGGCCGAAGGATTGGTCACCAGCGCGATACCCATATGGGTGGCGTCGGTGAGCAGCAGGTTCCGGTTATGGCCGGGGCTGTCCTTCCAGCCCTGCAGCACTTCGGCAAATGACATTTGCCCCGCGCCGACATTCTCCGCCGCCAGCTTTGGCTTGTAGCCGGTTACTTTTACCCGGCCCCAGGGGTCGGACCCGTCAGAGCCGGTATGTGAAACCCGGTCGGTCTTCGCCAGGTCCTGGGCATGCTGCCTTGCCGCGCGCGTCAGATGCTTCTCCAGCGTCAATGGCCCCAGGCCGCGCTCGGAGCGATAGCCGTTGATCATGCGTCTTGCCGCAACCGGCTCAAGCGAGACTTGCGAAAGCGCCAGCCTTTGCGCCGGAACGATTTTACTCGCCGGTGTCTCAGCGCAGCCTGCCAGCACAAGAATGGCGAACAGGGGAATGGCAGTTTTGAATTTCACGGTCTCAGTCACCTTGCATATGCATCGCTTAAGTCCCAGCATCCCTGTTTGCCGTTAAAAGAGCCTTTCCTTGGCGCACTCAGGTTAAGTTTTGGCGTGATCCGGCGGCGAAAAAAGGGCGAACGAGGAAGGAATGCCAATGATAATGCGTGCAATATTTGTGATTTTGGCGGCGCTGTACGGATCGGTGTCCGGCCCGGCATCGGCCCAGGGTCTGATGGGCCAGGAACCTAAAATTCTGGACATGACCCGGGGCAGCTGGGCTTATTTCCGAGATTATAACGGCCGTCAGCTCATCTATTTTACCCATCTTGAGGCCTATTGCTGCGGCATTGCCGCGGTGCGATACTCGATCAATACAGATGCGCTCGGCCGGGACTGGTTGCTGCAACCCTGCGATCCGAAGAAACCGCACCACATCACCACGGACAAGCCCTATATCGCCCTACCCCTGGGCACCGCCAAATCGATCACCGTGCAGCTTACATTCAAAGATGGTGGCAAGAGCCAGATGGTGCGGATCGGTTCAGACAACAAGATAATTCAATAGGGCGGCAGGGGCGCCATCGCCGGTGAATCGCAATATGAGGCAGTGCGTTAACCGGCCGTTAGGGTTGTAGAGTTACAGTAAATCAACCTCAGATTGCAATGCGATGTCACTCAATTATTGATCGCCGTCTGACACAGATGTCAGGCGCAAAGAGTGGGGATGGCCTGGCGATGGTACCGCCAGGCCATCCCCCTCAATCTGTTTCTTCTAAAATCATATCGCTGGCTTTTTCCGCAATCATGATTGCCGGCGCATTTGTGTTACCTGATGGAATGCTCGGCATGATCGAGGCATCAACCACGCGCAGTCCCCCAAGCCCATGCACGCGCAAGCTCTGGTCGACAACCGCTCCCGCATCAGAACCCATTTTGCAGGTGCCAACCGGGTGGTAGATGGTCTGACTCGTTGCCCGCCCGGCTTCAAGCAATGCCTCGTCAGAGTGGATATCATCACCGGGGTAGAGTTCTTCTTCCATGAGCGAAGCTAGCGGTTCACATGATATGATTTTGCGGATCACCTTCATGCCGGAAATAACCGCCTGCCGGTCGGTCTCGCTGGCCAGGTAATTCGGGTGGATAGCTGGATAGTCATGCGGATCGGCGGATTTCAGCTCGATCCGGCCACAACTTTGCGGCCGCAACTGGCAGAAGGATGTGGAGAAGGCGGAGAAATTGTGTAGCCCTTCGCCGGGTGAGTCCGCGCTCAAGGGTTGCATGAAAAATTGCAGGTCCGGTGTCGCCATCTTGCGATCGGATTTGACAAACGCACTCAACGGACTGGCGGCAAAGGTCAGCGGGCCGCGCCGCCTGAGCGCCCAGTTCACGCCCATCATCGCCTTGCGAAACGGATTTCTGACTTCATCATTCAGTGAAAGCGGCTGATTGATCCTGTAGACCATGCGGATTTGCAAATGGTCCTGCAAATTGCTCCCCACACCTTCAAGGCCGTGCACCACATCAATGCCAAACCCGCGCAAATGCCGCGCCAGCCCGACGCCGGACGTCATCAGGATTTGCGGTGAGCCGATGGAACCGAGCGCCAGGATCACCTCGCGCCCCGCATGCACCTGTTTCGTGCCTGAGAGTGTGGAATAACGAATGCCGGTGGCGCGCTTGCCCTCGAACAGAACCTTCTCAACATGGGCATGGGTTTCAACGCGGAGATTGGTGCGCGATTGAGCCGGGCGCAGATATGCGACAGCCGCCGAGCAGCGCAGGCCCTTGTGCGATGTCAGCTGCGCATAGGCGATGCCGTCCTGTTTGAGCCCGTTCAGATCGTCGGTGCGTGCAATGCCCGCCGCAACGGCCGCATCGATGAACATGTCGCACAATTTCCGTTGGGCACGTGAATCCGACACCTTCAGGGGGCCATCGCCACCATGAATGTCATCCCCGCCACGCTCATTGCCTTCCGACTTTTTGAAATAGGGCAGAATGTCTTCGAAGGCCCAGCCGGCATTCCCAAGCTGGCGCCAATGATCATAGTCCTCGGGCTGGCCGCGAATATAGATCAGCCCGTTGATTGAACTCGATCCGCCCAGCACCTTACCGCGCGGCCACTGGATGGAGCGTCCGCCAAGCCCCTCGCAGGGCTCGGTCATGTAGCACCAGTCCATCTTCGGATTGTGCATGGTTTTGAAGTAGCCGATGGGAATATGAATCCACGGGTTCGTGTCCCTGCCGCCTGCTTCCAGCAAAAGCACCGAATAGCGGCCATTGGCGGTCAGGCGGTTGGCGAGCACGCATCCTGCTGAACCTGCCCCGGCAATGATGAAATCATATGCAGGTACGTCTTGGTTCAAGATGTTCCCCCGATGGATAGGCTGGACTTTACATCTGGTCCCAATATTCGCTTGAATCGCAAACAGCTTCAATCAGCATCGGACCTTCGACGGTTAGCGATTGTTCGTAAAGTTCGCGAAATTCGTCATTGGTGGCAACACGCGCGGCCTTGATCCCGAACCCTTTTGCAACCTCCATGAAGTTCGGGCTTTTGAAGCGCACCGAGCCCGTCTCCACCTGCATTTTGGTTTGTTTCAACTCGATCAGCGTCAGGGCGTCGTCATTCAGCACCACAACCGTTACGCGGAGCCCATGCTCCGCGACCACCGCTAGCTCGCCAAGGCTCATGAGCGCCGAGCCATCGCCAAGCAGCGCGACGAGACGCTTGTCCGGTGCGGCGAGCGATGCGGCAATAGCGGCAGGGATGGCGTATCCCATGGAGCACAGCCCGTTCGATTGCAGCAGCTGATTGGGGCTTGTGCATTGAAGGGCGTGGGCTGCAAGGATGCGGTGGGCGCCGACATCGACGGTGCAAATCGTGTCGTCGTCCAGATGGTCATTTACGCACGCAAACAGTGCCGCTGGGCTGATGCCTTTTTCGGGCTCGCGCGGTGCGACGATGGCCGCCGCGCTCTGCTTAAAGTCATCAAGCGTCTTGCCGGGCCAGTATGGCGAGGGTTTGGCGTCTTGCGCGAGCGCGTACAGATTGGCCGGCAGATCGCCAATAATCTGTGTGCCGGGCGGGAATACACGGGTGTTCTGCACCACCCGCTCGAGACTAATGCAGGGCTTGTCCGGCCCCCAGGCGTTAATCCAGGCATCGCGCAACTCGATGGGGTCAAAACCGATCAGCGTGAGATGGTCGGCCTGGTTGACCAGCTCGAGCGTCAGCTCATCCACGATCGGGCTGAGGCCCAGCGCGCCGAGCGACAAGGGGTGACGCTCCGATATCACACCCTTGGCCTTGAAGGTCGTGAGGAATGGCATTTGCCATCCTTCAATAAATGACGACACCGCCTCAGGCGTGCCGTTGCGCAATGCCCCTAGGCCGATGAGGGCCAGCGGTTTCTTCGCCTGTGCCAGACTTGCACGGGCGCTCTCGCATGTGGCGTCATCGGCAATGCCCAAATGCTGCGCCGCTGGTTTGTAGAGCGCCTCTTCGCTTGCCTTGGCGCGAGTCGCGTCGGCCGGGCAGTTCAGGAACACCGGGCCCATCGGTTCGGTGAGCGCCACATCTAGCGCCTTCGCCGTCTGCTGTGCGGCGCGATCCGGATTCAATTCAGCCGCCATTTTGGTAATCGGCGACATCAGGGCCACATGATCAAACACCTGGTGGGTGTAGAGACCGAGCCTGTTGGCAGCCATTTCACCGCCGAGAAAAATCACCGGCGTGCGCTCCATCAGCGCACCGGCGATGCCCGTTGCTCCGTTCACGACGCCAGGGCCCAGAGCAAAGATACAGGCTGCTGGATTCCTGGTCAGCTGCGCAGCCGCGTCGGCCATGAACCCGGCGGAGGGCTCGGATTTCGCCAGAACAAAGCGGATATCCTGCGCCTCGCAGGCGCGGATCAACTCCAGTACGTCATTGCCGGGAATGCCGAAGACGAAGCGAACGCCATAAGCCTTCATGGTCTCGGCAATCCGGACAGCGACGCTTGTTTTTCCCCCGTTTTTTGCCATCGATTTTAACCCCTTGCCTGTTGATAAGACCTAATATACCATTTATAGTACTTATGAGGATTTTTCACGATGTGTCCAGTGCCCATGTCACTTAACACCCATGTCGCTTAACGCCAATGTCACTTAGCACCCATGTCGATTGAAGCAGCAGAAAAGCGCAGCGCAAAGGCGCGTCCGGCTTTTTCCGAAAAGCACGGCACCCTATATGCGCAGGTTGCAAATATTTTCCGCCAGCGCATTCGCTCCGGCAAATGGGCCGCGGGTGACCAGCTTCCCACGCTGGACGAGCTGGAGCGCGAATTACATGTTGCGCGGGTGACGCTGCGACAGGCGCTGAACCTGCTGGAAGCCGAAGGTATGATCTGGCGTAGGCGCGGGCGCGGGACATTCGTCTCCGACAGTGCGGGGCCGGAATGGTTCAAGCTGGGAACGAGCCGCGATGAACTCATCCATTCTCTTGAAGGCACATGGTCACGCATCATCGAGGTCGGTACGGAGGAAAGCGTGCCGCATCTTGAACCTGGCGATGGCGATGCTGCACCGGCCTACCGCCATATGCGGCGCGTGCATGGGCGCGGCGAGCAGGCCTATGCGGTCGTCGACATGCACCTCGATGCCAAGCTCTATGGCCGGGCGCCAAAGAGGTTCGACAAGGAAATGATCATTCCCTTGATTGAGCGCATGCGCGGGGTGGAGATCGCCCACATTCGCCAGACGCTCACCATCGGTACAGCGGATAGCCAGGTGGCGGACGGGCTTGGCGTTCCCATCGGGTCACCCATCGGCATCCTGCGCCGGGTCGTACAGGACACATCTGAGCGTGTTATCTATGTGGGCATCGTCAACTATCGCGGTGATGTGGTGAAGCTCGACATCACGCTCTCGGGCGATTCCGGGGAGACGAACTTATGACCACCTCTGAACGGATGCTCAGGGTCGACATCTGGCGCGGGAACGAAAAGGGGGATTACCAATCATTCGAAGTGCCCGAGCGTGAAAACCAGACCGTGCTGGACGTGGTGACCTACATACAGCGCCATCTCGACGCCGCGCTGGCCTACCGCTTTGCCTGCCGCGTTGGCGTATGCGGTTCGTGCGCCATGACGGTGAACGGCCGACCGCGCTGGACCTGCCGCACCCATGTATCCCGCGTTGTCAAGGGCGGCAAGCTGACCATCTCGCCGCTCAAAAACATGCCTGTTATCCGCGACCTCGTCACCGACATGACGCTGTTCTTCGACAAGTGGCAGGCGGCGCGCGGGCGATTTGTCGCCGGGGATGGCCCGAAAGATGAGCTGGCGCCGGTTCAGCCCGACACCAAGGAGCGCATGGCGGCCAGTGAAGCCATAGAGTGCATCAATTGCGGTGTCTGCTATTCGGCCTGCGATGTGGTGTCCTGGCGCGACGACTATCTCGGCCCCGCAGCGCTCAACCGCGCCTGGGCGGCGTATAACGACGTGCGCGACGGCGACCGGACAGGTATTCTCAAGGCCATATCGGCAGGCAATGGCTGCCATACCTGCCACACCCACCAGTCCTGCGCCGAGCATTGCCCGGTGGCGCTCAACCCGACCTTCTCCATAGCCGGGCTCAAGCGCGCCAGCCTCAAGGCAAAGCTGAAAGGGGAGCTGTCCAAATGACCCCGATCTCCTATTTCCTCCAACGCGGCACGGCGATGTTGATGGTGCCCCTCATCATCACGCATCTGGCTCTCATCATCATGGCTGTGCAGGGCGGCCTGTCCGCGGAAGAGATATTGGCGCGCACACGCGGCTCCATGCTGTGGGCGGGCTTCTACGGCGTGTTTGTATTTGCGGCCTCTATCCATGCCGGGATTGGCATGCAGACCATTTTGCGGGAATGGACGCCGCTCGGGCGCCTGGCCTCGGCGAATATTGGCCATATGCTGATTACGGTTCTTTGGATCCTCGGCGCCAGGGCCATTTACGCGGTGGTGTGGGCATGAGTATTGACGGCATCACACGTGCATCTCGCGCACATCCGGGATTTGTTGCGGCGCTTGTCCACAGGCTCTCCGGGCTTGCGCTGGCGCTCTTCCTGCCAATGCATTTCCTTGTCCTGGGCCTGGCGCTGGAGGCCGACAGTTTCACCAGTGTCATTGCCTGGACCAACCAGCCCCTGGTCAAGATATCCGAAGCGCTGATGGTTGGCGCGCTGGCAGTTCATTTCGCCGGGGGGGTGCGGCTGCTGGCGGTAGAATTCTTCGGGCTTACCCGCGCACAGAGTGTTTGGATCGCGTGTGCCTTTGCCTTTGGTTTGGGCGTTGGCGTTCTGTTTCTGATGAGGGCCTTCTAGATGATCGAGACGCTCAAAACGGACATCCTTATCATCGGCTCTGGTGGCGCGGGGCTGTTCGCCGCGCTTTTCGCCAAGAAGGCGAACCCTGATCTGGACATCACAATTGCCGTGAAGGGACTGGTCGGAAAATCGGGCTGCACCCGCATGGTGCAGGGCGGATATAATGTGGCGCTGAACTCGGACGACTCTATTGAGCGCCATTTCATGGACACGATAGTGGGCGGCAAATGGCTGCCCCACCAGGACCTCGCCTGGGCGCTCGTGAATGGCGCGGTGAAGCGCATCCATGAACTCGAGAATGAGTATGGCTGCTATTTTGACCGCAATACGGACGGCACTTTGCATCAAAAAGCGTTCGCGGGGCAAAGCTTCGATCGCACGGTCCACAAGGGCGATCTAACCGGCATCGAGATCATCAACCGGCTTTCGGAACAGGTCTGGGCGCAGGACATCAAGCGCCTTGAAGAACATCGCGCCGTGGCCTTCATACCGGCAAAGGATGGCGAGGGGATCGCCGGCGTGCTGCTTATCAATATGCGTAGCGGAGATTTCCGTTTCGTGCAGGCGAAGACGATTCTGCTCGGTGCGGGCGGCGGGCCGACCATGTACCGCTATCACACGCCATCGGGCGACAAGTCCTGCGATGGTATGGCCATGGGATTGCGCGCCGGTCTTAAACTTCGCGACATGGAAATGGTGCAGTTCCACCCGACCGGTATTCTTGCCGGCAACGACACGCGCATGACCGGCACTATCCTGGAAGAGGGTTTGCGCGGTTCGGGCGGTTATCTGCTGAACGGCGATGGCGAGCGCTTCATGTTCAACTATCATTCTCATGGGGAGCGCGCGACGCGCGATGTCGTCTCCCGTTCCATGATCGAGGAGGTGCGCGCCGGGCGCGGCACGCCGGGCGGCGGCATCTATATCAGCATGGCGCATCTGGGACCGGAGAAGGTCGCGAAGCAGTTCAAGGGCATGGTGAAACGCTGCGCCGATTGCGGCTTTGATCTTGCGGGCGGCAAAGTCGAGGTGCTTCCCACCGCCCACTACATGATGGGCGGCATCGCGTTCAACCCGGACTGCACTACGGCCCTTGAGGGCCTCTATGTGGCGGGTGAAGACAGCGGCGGCGTGCACGGCGCCAACCGGCTGGGCGGCAACGGCGTTGCAAACTCAACCGTGTTCGGCGGCGTTGCAGGCGAGGCCATGGCGGATGCGGTGGCGAAGGGCGCTGACTGGCGCGAACCGGACGCGTCGGTAATCGAGCATGAAGTCGGGCATTGTCTCAAACCCTTTACAGGCAAGCCCGGCGATCTCAATGCGATCCGCGAGCAATTGCTTGATCTCATGTGGGACAAGGCGGGTATCATCCGCGATAACAGCCTGCTTGAAGACTGCATAAGGGAACTTGACGCTCTTGGCGAAGAACACGCTTTGAGCGGCCTTGCCGATTCAACCCGCACATTCAATCTCACATGGCATGACTGGCTCAATCTTGAGAGCCAGATACTCATTTCAAAGACGATCGTCCGCGCTGCGCTTGCACGCGAGGATTCTCGCGGCGCCCACTACCGTTCGGATTTTCCCGAGACAGGAGAACTGGAGGCGACGCGCTACACAACCATCGCGATGGAGGATGGAGACAAGCTCAAGACCGGATCCGAGCAGGTGGAATTTACCATCGTTCGCCCAGGCGAGTCGCTGATTGACGGCGAAGCTGGCGCACCGCCGGATATCGCGCCGCCGCCACAGGCTGCGGAGTAGAAGGACAGGCAGCGGAGTAGGAGGAAATCATGATCAAGGCCGATACAATAGAATCCGCCGCCAATGAAATCATGGCGCGCGCGGCAATCGATATTCCCGAGGATTACCAGTCCGGCATCCGTTCAATGATCGATATCGAGAAGGGCGATCTCTCCGCTTTCGTGCTCGAGGCCATGCTGGAAAACTGGCAAGTCGCGAGCGATGATCGCCGGCCCATGTGCGGAGATACCGGTGTGCCGCGCTATTACATCAAGGCCGGGAACGAGGCGCAAATCGAAGGCGGGTTCGTGGAGCTTGAAAACCGCATCCGCCGCGCCACCGCCCAGGCCACCCACGACATTCCACTCAGGCCAAACCGGGTGCATCCGCTCACCCGCCAGGACAACAATAATAATGTCGGCATGAACGCGCCGGAGATCGAATATTCCTTCGAGCCGGATGCCGACTGGATAGACATCACGACCATTCACAAGGGCGGGCTGTTCGGCACCGATTACCGGATGCTGTTCCCCGGCGATGGAATTGACGGCATCAAGCGCTTCTTCCTCGACGTGCTATTCGCCTTCGGCAAGCGGGGTCTTGCCTGCCAGCCGGCTATTGTCGGCGTCGGGCTCGGCGGCTCGAAAGACACCTGCATGATGCTCGGCAAGCAGGCGGCGTGCCTGAGAACGGTCGGCTCGCGCCATCCCCAGCCCGAAGTGGTCAAGCTGGAGGAGGAGTTGAGGGAACTGGGCAACATGACCGGTCTCGGCGCCATGGGTTTTTCCGGCACCTCGACCGTGGTGAGCTGTAATATCGAGGTGGGCTATACCCACACTGGCGGTATGCCCATGTCGGTGCATTGTTTCTGTCTGTCCTCGCGCCGCGCGACGGCACGGCTTCACCGCGACGGGTCAGTCGAATACCGTACCGACCCTGAATGGTTCACGCCCTATATGCGGCGCAACACGGTCGGCTGGGATGGCGGTGCGGCGCTTGCCGGTGCGGCGGAATAGGAGGGGCTGTCATGGGTGAACGCGCGAACAAGCTGAAAACCGTCCGGCTGCAGACGCCAGTCAGCGACGAAGACCTTGCGAAGCTGGAAATCGGCTCCGTCGTCTTTCTGGACGGGATGCTCTACACGGGGCGTGAGAGCATATACGAGAAAATCTTGAACAAGGGCGAGACGCCCCCGGTTGATTTCGCCAAGCTGACAAACATCAACTTCCATTGCGCGCCAGCCGCCGCGCAGAATGACGACGGCAGCTTCAATATCGGCGCGGTGACGGCGACGGCGAGTTTCCGCTTTGCCAAGTATTTCAAACGCTGGTTTGCCGAAACCGGAACCAAAATGATCATCGGCAAGGGCGGGATGAGCCAGGCGCATTACAACGAGCTGTTCGTGCCCGCTGGCGCAGTCTATCTCACCACGGTGGGTTACGGCACGGGCGCGCTGCTGGGGCGGGGCATCACGGGCGTCGAGGCCGTCAACTGGCTTGAGGAGCTGGGGATTGCGCAAGCCATGTGGATTTTTAAATTGGAGAATTTCGGGCCGCTGCTGGTGGAGAGCGACATTCATGGCAACTCGCTGTTCGAGCGTAACAACGCGGAAATCAATAAACGGGTCGAGGGACTTTATGAGGGCCTAAAACCCCCGGCGCTGCGCCGCTATGGCGAGACCCGCAACAAGACCGATGAGCTGATTTAAACGTAAACCAAACACCGTTGAGAAGAGTTGGGGAGAGAAACATGGCAGAACCACAATTCCTCGTTCACAGCCCGAAGGACAATGTCGGCGTCGTCGTCATTGAAGGGCTCAAGGCTGGCACCGATATGCTCGGTGTCATTACTGAAAACGACACCACCATCAACTTGAAGTCGGAGCACGATATTCCGATTGGCCACAAGGTGGCGCTCACCGATCTCAAGGAGGGCGACACGATCATCAAATATGGCGTGGATATCGGCAAGATGGTCGCCAATGCCGCCACCGGCGAGCATGTTCACGTGCACAATCTCAAAACGAAGCGTTGGTAGGGAGAACACCCATGGCCAAGGGCAAGGACAAGAGTAACAACACATTCATGGGCTACCGGCGCGAGAATGGCCGCGTCGGTGTTCGCAATCACGTCATCATTCTACCCGTCGATGACATCTCAAACGCCGCCTGCGAGGCGGTCGGCAACAACATCAAGGGCACGATGGCGCTGCCGCATTCCTATGGGCGGCTGCAGTTCGGCGAAGACCTCGATCTGCATTTCCGCACCATGATCGGCACTGGCGCCAACCCGAACGTGGCGGCCGTTATCGTCATTGGCATCGAGCCGCACTGGACCAAGCAGATCGTCGATGGCATCGCCAAGACGGGCAAGCCGGTAACCGGATTTTCCATTGAACAGCATGGCGACCTGGAGACGGTCGCGACCGCCGGGCGCAAGGCAAAAGAATATGTCCATTGGGCGACGGAGCTGCAGCGCGAGGAATGCGACATGTCGGAGTTGTGGGTCTCGACCAAGTGCGGCGAGTCCGATACGACCACCGGTCTGGGCTCCTGCCCGACGGTTGGCAACATGTATGACAAACTGATTCCGAAGGGCATCTATGGCTGCTTTGGCGAGACATCGGAAATCACCGGTGCTGAACATATCTGCGAAGCGCGCGCGGCCACGCCCGAGGCAGCCAAGAAGTTCATGGACACCTTCACGGCCTATCAGGACGATGTCATCGAAGCCAACAAGGTGGATGATTTGTCGGATAGCCAGCCGACCAAGGGCAATATCGAGGGCGGACTCACCACCATCGAGGAAAAGGCACTTGGCAATCTGGAAAAGATCGGCCGGGAGTGCACCTATATCGATGTGCTGGAACCGGCCGAGGCGCCGGAGCAGGGTCCGGGCCTTTATTACATGGACACCTCGTCCGCGGCGGCTGAATGCGTAACGCTGATGGCGGCGGCGGGATATGTGGTCCACACCTTTCCTACCGGCCAGGGCAATATTGTCGGCAACCCGATTGTGCCGGTGATCAAAATCACCGCCAACCCGCGCACCGTGCGCACCATGTCGGAACATATCGATGTGGATGTAACCGGCATCCTGAAGCGTAAAATGACGCTGGATACAGCCGGTGATGCGCTGATCGAGATGATCCGCCGCACCGCCAACGGGCGCAATACGTCCGCCGAGGCGCTTGGTCACCGTGAGTTTGTCATGACCAAGCTATACCGCAGCGCGTGAGGAAGGGGCAAATATCCGCATCCTTATCCTGAGGAGCGGCAAAGCCACGTCTCGAAGGATGGCGAATTTCGCTCATGCTTCGAGATGTCCCCCTGCGCTGGACCTCTCAGCATGAGGGCCCTGTTTGAGGACATGGACGCGCATGAAAATTACCAACGTCCGCCATGTATCGGCTCCGCTGGCATCATCGATGTCGAACGCCTTTATCAATTTCAAGACCATGACGACGAACGTCGTCGCCGTGGAAACGGATGTCGTAAAGAACGGCGAGCCGGTAATCGGCTACGGCTTTTCATCGAATGGCCGCTACGCCCAGCCGGGACTGCTGGCCTCGCGCTTCCTGCCGCGCCTGGAACAGGCCGACCCGAAATCTCTGCTGGATGAAACGGGTGAGAATTTTTCTCCACAAGCCGTGTGGGCCACGCTTATGTCCAACGAGAAGCCCGGCGGGCACGGCGAGCGGTCCTGCTGCATCGGCGCGCTCGATACCGCCATTTGGGATGCCCATGGCAAGATCGCAGGATTACCGCTGTGGAAGGTGCTGTCGGAACGCTACAATGGCGGAGAATATGACGAGAAGGTTCTCGTCTATCCCGGTGGCGGATATTACAACCCGGGCAAGGATATCGAGACCCTGCGGACTGAGATGCGCGGCTACCGCGAGCAGGGCTACAGGATTGCCAAGATGAAGGTGGGCGCGGCGCCGCTCGCTGAAGACATGAAGCGCATCGAGGCAGCGGCTGATGAACTGGGGTCGGGTGAAAACCTCGCCGTCGACGTCAATGGCCGTTTCACGCTGGAGAGGGCCATTGAATTCGGCAAAGCCATCGAGCCCCTCAAGCTCGCCTGGTATGAAGAGCCGGGCGATCCGCTCGACTATCACCTCAACGCCGAGCTTATCCAGAATTACGGTGGCGCGATCGCTACGGGTGAAAACCTGTTCTCCCATGAGGACATGAACAACCTGATGCGCTTTGGCGGTATGCGTACCGATATGGACTGGATACAGCCAGACCCGACGCTGTGCTACGGGCTGACTGAAAATCTCGTCATGCTTGACGAGGCAGCAAAACTCGGCTGGTCGCGGCGGCGCTTCCTGCCCCATGGCGGACACCAAATCGGCCTCCATATGGCGTCCGGGTTGCAGCTTGGCGGCACCGAATCCTATCCTGGCGTTTTCGCGCCCTATGGCGGCTTCGCCGACGACATGCCGGTTGTCGATGGTTACGCGACCCTGCCACGCGATCAGCCCGGCATCGGCATGGAGTTAAAGCCGAAACTGATGGACGAAATGCGAAGAGTTCTGGAGCTGTGATAGGACTAACCGAGTCAGGACTAAGCGAGTTAGAACAGCAACATGCCCGATATCGTCATTACCGAGTTCATGGATGAAGGTCCGGTTGAAGACCTGAAAGCCCTGTACGACGTTCACTGGGACAAGACGCTGTGCGACAAGCCTGACGAGATCAAGGCGCTGCTTCCCGGAGCCTGCGCCCTGGTTGTGCGCAACCGCACCAAAGTGAATGACGATATTCTCTCCGCCGGACCAGAGCTGAAGGTCATCGGGCGTCTTGGCGTTGGCCTGGACAATATCGACCTTGAGGCCTGCGAGCGCCGCGGCGTGACGGTGTGCCCGGCAACGGGAAGCAACAATGTGTCTGTCGCGGAATATGCGATCTGCACCATGATGATGCTTTTGCGCGGTTCTTTTTATTGCAAGGACGAGGTGCTCGCGGGCCAATGGCCGCGCAACGATTATGTGGGCAAGGAAGCGCGCGGGCGCACGCTCGGCCTGCTTGGCTTCGGCATGATCGGCCAGTCAGCAGCTAAGATGGCGCACGGCCTTGAGATGAACGTGATTGCTCACGATCCCTTTGTACCGGCTGACGTGGAAGGCTGGAAGCTGGCGCAAAGCGTTTCCTTCGACGATCTCGTTGCCCGCAGCGATATTCTTTCGGTGCACACCCCGTTGCTGCCTGAAACCCGCGATCTCATCGATGCAGCCGCCATGGCGCGCATGAACAAGGGCGCCTTCCTCATCAGCACCGCGCGCGGCGGCATTATCAATGAGGATGACCTGATCGCGGCGCTTAAATCGGGCCAGGTCGGCGGCGCGGCGCTGGATGTGTTTGTCGATGAGCCTTTGACGGCGCAGACGGCAGCCAAATTCGTGGGCGTGCCAAATCTCATCATGACGCCGCACATCTCTGGCGTGACCGATGAATCGAGCATGGCGATCAGCACCATCACGGTGGCGAATGTGCTGCGTGAGCTTGAGGGCGCGTCATGAGCGAGATGGTCACCTTCACCTGCGATGAACTTGAGAGCCTCATGTTCAAAGCAATGGTCAATGCGAAGACATCGGAAAAAAATGCACGGGCCGTGGTGAAGGCCTTGCTGGCGGCAGAGATTGACGGGCGCAAGGGGCACGGATTTTCGCGTATCCCGAGCTATTCAGGTCAGGCCATCAGCGGCAAGGCGGACGGTATGGCAGAGCCGGAAATCATCAAGCAATTGCCCGGCGCGCTGACCATCGATGTGAAACACGGCTTCTTCTACCCGGCCATCGATCTGGCGTTTGAACATTTCCCGGCCAGGACCCGCGCCAACGGGGTCGCCGCGGTCGCGTTTCACAATTCGCATCATTGCGGTGTGCTCGGCCACCATGTGGAGAAGATCGCCGAAGCTGGCCTCATCGCCATTGTCATGGGCAACACGCCCCAGGCCATGGCGCCGTGGGGCGGAACCAGGCCGATCTACGGTACCCAGCCAATTGCTTTCGCTTCTCCGCGCAAGGATGCCCTGCCGCTGGTGATGGACATGGCGCTCACGCAAGTTGCGCGCGGCAACATCATGACCGCGCAGCAGCAGGGTAAATCAATCCCCGAAGGCTGGGCGTCGGACGCAAAGGGCAACCCGACCACCGACCCGGAAGTGGCGCTTCGCGAAGGCGTGCTCCTTCCAGCGGGCGGGGCCAAGGGCGCGGCGCTCGGGCTGATGGTGGAAATTCTCTGCGCGCCCCTCACTGGCAGCGCGCTCTCAACCGAAGCCTCGTCGTTTTTCACGACAGACGGCGAACCACCCTCGGTTGGGCAATTCCTGCTGGCCATCGACCCGGAAGCCTTTTCAGGGCGTGATCATTTTCTGACACGCGTCGAGACCATCATGGAGAGCATCACCTCTCAGGACGGCGCACGGCTGCCCGGCGGGCGGCGCGAGACGCTGCGCAAGGCGGCGGCGGAGAAGGGCTTGAGCATTCCGGCAAAACTTGTAGCGGAGGTGAAGGCGATTGCAGGTCAGGGTTGAACATTCCTTCTGGAGCCTGACTCAAGTTTGGCATTGTGATCACGATATCAAGGTCGTGATGTCAAAGTGCGCCGGATCGCGTCCTTCCAGCCGGTATATTTGGCGTCCCGGTCTGTTTCGCTCATGTTCGGCTCGAAGCGTTGCTCAAGGCGCCAGGCAGCGGCAAACTCGTCCAGCCCCGGATAGAAGCCGCAATACATGCCGGCCAGATAGGCGGCTCCCAGCGCGGTCGTCTCAAGAATCTGGGGCCGGTCAACGGGCGCGGCCAGAAAGTCGGCAAGGCATTGCATGGTCCAGTCGCTGGCGACCATACCGCCATCGACGCGCAGAACCGTATCTTGCGAGGCGGCGCCCGGCCAATCGCCCTGCATGGCCTCCAAAAGGTCCCGGGTCTGGTAACAGACGGCCTCGAGCACGGCCCGGGCGAGCTCATTCGGTCCGGTCGCCCGGGTCACGCCGGTCAGCACGCCTCGGGCTTCCGCGTCCCAATGAGGAGCGCCAAGACCCACGAACGCCGGAACCAGATAGACATTCTGGCCCGCATCGGCCAAGGCCGCCATCGCGCCGGTTTCCGAAGCGTTTTCGATAATGCCCAGCCCGTCGCGCAGCCATTGCACCGCCGCGCCGGCGATGAAGATGGACCCTTCCAGGGCGTAGGCGGGAACTCCGTCCAGTTGATAGGCGATGGTGGTGAGCATGCGATTTTTTGACGGCACGGCTTCGGCGCCGGTGTTCAAAACCGCGAAACACCCGGTGCCGTATGTCGACTTCATCATGCCGGGCCGGAAACAGGCCTGACCGACCATGGCCGCTTGCTGATCGCCTGCCACACCCCGAATGGCGATGGCGCCGCCCAGGATGTCTTCGCTGGTGTCACCAAACTCGGCGGCGCTGTCCAGCACGGCCGGCAGCACCGCGCGGGGTACGCGCAGCAGTTCGAGCAGATCGTCGTCCCAGGCGCCAGCACGGATGTCGTAAAGAAGCGTCCGTGAAGCATTGGTGGCGTCTGTGGCGTGGACGCGGCCGCCAGTCAGCCGCCATATCAAAAATGTATCAATGGTCCCGAATGCCAGTTCGCCCCGCTCGGTCCGGGCACGCGCACCCTCCACATTGTCCAGCAGCCATGCCAGCTTGGTGCCTGAGAAATAGGGATCGAGCAGCAGGCCGGTTTTCGCGGTTATTTCCTCCTCCTGTCCATCGTCCTTCAGGGCGGCGCAAATTTGTGTGGTACGGCGATCCTGCCAGACGATGGCCCGGTGGATTGGCTTGGCCGTCTCCCGGTCCCAGATGACCACCGTCTCGCGCTGGTTGGTGATGCCGATGGCGGCGATGTCGGCGGCGGTGGCATCAGCTTCGGCCATCGCCTGGCGGCATGTGGAAACCACCGTTTCCCAGATTTCATCGGCGTCGTGCTCAACCCAGCCCGATCGTGGAAAATGCTGGGTGAATTCCTGTTGGGAAACTGATCGGATCGAATAATCCTTGTCGAACAGGATGGCACGGGACGACGTTGTCCCCTGGTCGATGGCAAGAACAAAGTCCGGCATTTTCCACCCCCCTATACGCCCTGATCGACAATCCATTTCCGGAAGGGCGCGCGCTCCTTCAGCCGCTCGTAATAGGCGGTAAGCGACGTAAATTCCTCGCGCTCGATGGGCAGTGCGTACCAGCGGTGCACGAACATGCCGAGTGCGCAGTCGGCGATGGTGAGCGTTTTGCCCGCGACATAACCGCCGCTCCCCACCAGGTGGCAATCGAGGATTTCCATCGCACCTGTGGCCTGGTCATGCGCGCCCTCTATGCCCTTGGGGTCAGTGAAGCCCTCGTCTTTCGCATGCAGGCCCTGGAACATGTGCCTGATGCCGGGAAGGGCCGTGGTCAGCTGCCAGTCGAGCCATTGCTCGACCCGGGTGCGGGCGGCGATGTCTGCCGGGTAGATGTCATCCGGGCCGTATTTCGTCGCCAGGTAACGCATCTGAGTATTCGACTCCCAGATCACCAGGTCGCCATCCACCAGCGTCGGCACGACCTTGTTTGGATTGAGCGCCACATATTCGGACGAACTGCACGGCGTGTAGCCGCGGCCATAGTCCAGACGTTCATAACCGGTCTGGCCGATTTCCTCGCACAGCCAGAGAATTTTACGCACATTGGAGGAGTTGGCGCGGCCATAGATGGTGAACATTGTCGGGTGCTTTCTTTTCAGATTCCGGGACGCAGGTCCCCATCAATACTTCTTGTTTTTTGTGCGCCGTGTTACTTGCGCATATCGAATATAGCATTCCTGCAATCGGGAAACATCTAACCTGTGAAAGATAAGGCCCACGCACCGCCACTCGCTGCGGCAGTCATCACCATGTTTGTGACCTACGCGCTGGTCATCCTGGCGTCGATGGTGCTGCCCGTGCTCGCACCCATCGCGTCAAAGACGCTTCAAATCCCGGCGCGCTATATCGGGATTTATGCCGCGGTTCTTTATTCGGCAGCGGCGGCTTCTTCCATTTTCGCGCCCAACATCATCGCCCACTTCGGCGCGTTGCGCACCAGCCAGGGCGCACTGGTTTTCGCGGCGGCGGGTCTCATTCTACTTGCGGCAGGCACTGTTCTTTCCGCGCTGGCAAGTGCGGTGTTTATCGGGCTTGGCTACGGCCAGGGGAATACGGCGAGCGCGGCTTTGCTCACCAGAATGACAGCCGAGGGACGGCGCTCGGGCATCTTTTCCATCAAGCAGACAAGCGTACCGGCGGGCGGTGCGGTATGCGGGCTGATCGCCCCGCCACTCGCGCTGCAACTGGGCTGGCAGGGTGCGGCCCTTGCCATGGGCGTGCTGTGTCTCGGCACGGCGTTCGTGGTGCAGCCCTGGCGTGCGCGCCTCGACGACAGCCGGAAGTCCGGATATCCGCTCTGGCCCGAGAAATTGTTCGCGCCGCTGGCAATCATGATGAAGGGGCCCCGCCTGCGTGCGCTCGGGGTCACCGGGCTCGTCTATGCCGGCATGCAGTATGCGTTCGGGGCTGTGATGGTTGCCTTTTTCGTCGACCGGGCCGGCCTCGACCCGGTCGAAGCCGGGCTGGTGCTGAGCGCGGCGATGGTCACCAGCGTGATCGCGCGTATTGCCTGGGGCTATGTGGCGAACTGGTTGCGCCCGGATGTGGTGCTGAGTCTTCTCGGTGTGTTGACCGCGGGGTCACTGGTCGCGGCCCTCTTCGTCACGCCGGACTGGCCGCATCTTGCGCTCATCTCGCTGGGGTGCTGGTTCGGTGCGGCGGGGTTCAGCTGGAACGGCGTTTATCTTGCGCTGGTGGCCGATATCGCAGGGCTTGAACGGGTCGCGGCAGCCACATCGGGCGTCATGACAATGATCTTTCTGGGCTCGCTCGCGTTTCCGGCTATTTTCGCCGGACTGGTGGCTCTGTCGGGCTACAACGCGGCATTGCTGGCTGTCGCCATGGTGACACTGGTGACAGCCCTCTATGTCTATCTGCGCCTGCGCCCGTCAATACACACCGGGTCTCACTAGGCGGAGAGCCGCTCTCTCAAGGCATCGGGCAGCATGGAAGGCGTCGGAAGAACGCTGACACCCGCTCCCTCAAGCGCCTGCTTCTTACCTGCATATGACCCCATATCGCCCATGACGATGGCGCCCGCGTGGCCCATCTTCTTGCCCGGAGGCGAGGCGGCTCCGGCCATGAAGGAGACAATCGGCTTTTTCATGGTGGCGGCATATTCGGCTGCCTCTTCTTCCATGCCGCCGCCAATCTCGCCGATGAGCGCGACCCCTTGCGTCTTGTCGTCTTCATCGAGGCACTGGAGCGCATCTCGCGTGGTGGTGCCGATAACCGGGTCGCCGCCAATGCCGATGAAAGCGGAAATGCCGAACCCCGCCTGCACCATGTTGAGGCACACCAGTGTGCCGAGGCTACCGGAGCGAGAGATGACTCCAATGGCGCCAGGTTTGAACACGCGTTCATTAAAGGCCGGCATGAAGCCGACGAAACATTCGCCCGGCGTCACGATGCCAGCCGTGTTCGGGCCAATGATGCAGGCTCCGGCCTCGCGCGCCGCGGAAAGGAAATACATCACATCGTGTACCGGCACATGTTCAGTCAGGATGACAAGCTTCCTGATGCCTGCCTCCAGAGCGTCAAGAACGGAGGATTTAACCCCCGGCGGCGGCACGATCACGCAAGAGCAATCGATTGCAACGTCCTGATCCTTGGCAGCGTCCATTGCCGAGCCCCAGACGGGTAACTCCAGATGCTGCGTGCCGGCCTTCTTGGGGTTCACACCGCCGATGACCTTGGTGCCATATTCCTTCATCCGCTCGGACCAGAAGGTCGCCTGTTTCCCCGTTATGCCCTGCACCAGGACGGTCTCACGCCCATGTACAATCATTTGGCCACCTCCACCGCGGCTTTGACCGCCTCGTCCATGGTCGGATAGGGGGTAACGCCCAGTTTTTCCTTCAGCATGGCTTTCGCCTCGTCCTCTCCAGTGCCGCTGATCGACCAGAATACGGGCACTTGCGGGTCCACTTCGTCCCAGGCTTCCAGAACCCCGCCGGTCATGACATCGGTGCGGGCGATGGCGCCGCAGAAATTTATCAGCAGGGATTTGACGCGGGGATTGCCCAGCACAACCTCCAGCGCCTGCTTGCCGAGCACGAAGGCATTACCGCCGATTTCAAGAAAGTTGGCCGGGTCACCCCCATAATGCGAGATCGCGTCCATGGTCGTCATGGTCAGCCCGGCGCCATTGGAGAGAACGCCGACGCTGCCATCAAGCTCGATAAATTTGAAACCGATATCCTGGCCGCGCTGCTCCAGTTCGGTGAGCTTGTCCGGCGCCCCGTATTTGGCCAACTCCCCATGCTTCGCGATGGCAGAGTCATCGAGCGCGAATTTGCAGTCGAGCGCTATGACGCGGCCATCATCGGTAGCCACCAGCGGGTTGATCTCCATGAGTTCGGCATCGTTCCGGGTATAAGCCTGGTATAGCCTGGAGAGCGTGTCGATCAGGCCGGAATGCTCAACTCCATCGATCTCGGGGATGGCAGATGAAAGCGTATCGGCTGTCAGGCCCTTGCGGATGTCGATGGGCAGCCGCACCAGGGCATCGGGATGGTTTTCCGCAATCTCTTCAATGTCCATCCCGCCCTCGGCCGAGAACAGCAGCAGTGGTCCTTTTGACGCTGAGTCGTTCAGCACGGCGGCGTAGAATTCCTTTGCAATCGGTACCTGTTGTTCGACCAGAACGGTTTTGACCGGGAAGCCGGCGATTTCCAGGGACAGGATACGCGCCGCTTCCGTTCTGGCTTCATCAGGCGTGGAAGCCAGCGCAATGCCGCCGGCCTTGCCGCGCTTGCCCGTTGGCACCTGCGCCTTCACCACGCAGGGGCCGATCCTTTCCGCGATGACCGCGGCTTCATCGGCGCTACGCGCAAGTCCGCCATCGGGCACCGGAATACCAGCGGCTTTCAGAAGCGGTTTTGCCGCATGTTCCTCAAAATTCATGTATTTTCCCGGACGCCTGAGCGTCGTTAGATTATTTTCCGTACTTTTCCCAATGGCCGCCGAACAGCTCTTCTTCTGCCGGCTTGTCCTCGGGGATCGTTGTCACCAGATGCGTGATGTTGAGAAAGCAGGTGTAGTTCAGATTGTCGGTAATCGAATTCCCCTGCCACGTACCGCAGCCCATGGACAATGTGAAGGGCAGGCCGTTGTTGAAGCCGCCGCCATTGCCGAAGGTATGCGCCTGATTGACCAGCACCCGCACCACGTCGATATCCTCGGCCAGCTCGCGGGCATGGTCCATGTTGCGGGTATGAATGCCGATGGAATGGCCCTTGCCCAGATGTTCCAGGATTTCAGCGCCAATTCGCTTGGCATCGGCAAAATCCGATGCCCGGTAGATTGTGAGCACGAGTGAGAGTTTTTCATCGGACAGCGGGTAGTCATCGCCAATGCCGGTTTCTTCAACCATGAAGAATTTGGCTGAACCGGCATCATCGCCCAGCTCGAATATCTCCGCCAACACGCTTGCGTCCTTGGCGATGATATGGCGGTTAAGCTTGCCGTCCTGCCACAGCAGGGAGATGATGCGTTTGCCTTCATCACTGCTTGCCATATAGCCGCCGGTGCGCTTCAGGGCGGCGATGGCGCCGTCGTAAATCTCGTCGGGAATGATGAGAGAATTTTCCGACGAACAGGATGTGGAATTGTCGAAAATTTTAGAGGCGCAGATTTTTTCCGCCGCGTCATCGAGATCGGCTGTTGTGTCGATGATGACGGGGACATTGCCCGCGCCAACTCCAATCGCGGGCTTTCCGCTTGAGTAGGCGCGGCGCACATTATTCTGGCTGCCGGTCACGATGACCAGGTCAGCGGCTTCCATCAGCCGCGTCGTGTCCTCGCGGGTTACCGGCTGGGACAGGATTTGCACCAGATCCTCCGGTGCGCCGATTTTGGCAAGCTCCGCCCGCATGGCCTCGACCGTTGCATTGGTCACGGGCCAGGCAAGCGGCGAGGGGGCTATGATGACGGCGTTACCGCCCTTGATCGCCATCATGGCCTTGTTGACCGGTGTCGCTGAAGGGTTGGTCGATGGGGAGACAGCGGCCACCACGCCCACGGGTTTGGCGTATTTGACCAGCCCCTTCTCAGGCAATTCTTCGATTATTCCGGTTGATTTGACACGCAACAGATCGCGCAAGGTGCCGAAGGTCTTGCGCTGGTTCTTGGTGATCTTGCTCGTCACATTGCCAAGGCCGGTAATCTCGACGGCCTGTTCGGCAAGCGCCTTGGCGGTTTCGGGCTTGTAGAGCGACCAGGCCAGGGCCGTAACCGCTTCGTCCAGCCGCGCTTGTGAGGCGCCTGAAAATTCTTCCATCGCAGCGCGGGCGTGGCTTATGAGTCCAGAAATATCACTTGGGGTCATATTGGTCATGAAATCTCCCGTAATTTGATCGACATTGATCGCATGCCCAAATCTATCGTCCCGTATGTCAAGACGTTTCGTCTCATTTTATGAAACAGCATCAAAGGCTGTCAATCTGATATTCAGCCCTGCCTGCCGCCTCTTAATACTACCGCCCAAGTGGTTTATAACACACACTAACGTGCTGCATTCCGCAAGGCGCATCTCTGTCTAACAACGGACCGTCATTGCGCAAATCAATGAGAAGAAAGTCTTCAGATGATTGGGAATATATAACGTGTTTTCATGAATCATAGTTTTCAGCTATTGTTCATGGCAATTGCGAAATTTTTCGGCCGAGGGGGGGGGCTGAGCAATGGCAAGGGATGCTATTAATAAGGATGGCAGGAGCTCAGCCCTTGAAAAAACCCTTGCTGTTTTGGAGGCGATCGTTGAGCAGCCCCAGTCTGTTGGCGTGCCCGATCTTGCAGAACGGTTGGGTATCTCGCGGCAGAGCATGCACCGTCTGTTGAATCAGCTTGATGAACATGGACTCATCATTAAGGTTCCCAAACGTGATCGCTTTGCAATCGGTGAGAGGTTCTCCAAGCTTGCAATCGCTGCGATGTGCTCAGCAAACAAAGGCATACCAATACTCGGCATCATTCAACAGGTTGTCGAGGAGATTGGAGAGAGCTGTGTTCTGGGTGTGATTATTGGCCGCGAGTTCGTTTATCTCGAACGTGCAGAAGCTGAGCACTATCCCAGGATCTATCTCGAAACGGGGGACAGGATGCCTCCATATTGTACGTCAGGCGGCAAGGCGATGCTGGCTTTTTTGCCTGCTTCGACAAGATCGCGGTTGCTGGAAACTTTGACCCTGACGAAGTTCACACAAAATACGATCACCTCCATCAAATCCCTCAAGCAAGAACTCGAGGAGATTAGAGAGAGGGGGTATGCGACGGCTAATCAGGAATATGCTGATGGTATGGTCGGTGTTGGCGTGCCGGTGCTAGGTCCTGATGGAGCGTCGCTCGCAGCTCTTGGTATGCACGGTCCGACGACACGGGTTTCGTTGGATCGCGCGCCTGAAATTGCCGTGAAATTGCAATCTGCCGCGGAGCGGCTCGCGGAATTCTGGTATATGGCGGACTAGGTCCAGCCAGCATTCCTCAATCCGGCAATGCAATGCAGCCCGCCTTGTGAGGGCGGCGAGCGATTGAATATGCGCAAGACTCACGTTGACAGCACTTATTGCCGTCTCTTATAACGAGACGAAATGTCTCGTCATGCGGGACGAAGATGTGAGAAAATATTGTTGTGACTATTAGGTCAGGGAGGATGCCATGACCCATATGACGACAGAAGAGGCTTTCGTAAAGGTCCTGCAGATGCACGGCATTGAGCATGCCTTTGGCATCATCGGCTCGGCATTCATGCCGATCTCAGACTATTTTCCGAAAGCCGGAATCACGTTTTGGGATGTGGCGCATGAAACCAACGGGGGACTGATCTGCGATGGCTATACCCGCACTACAGGCAAGATGGGCATGGCGATCGCCCAGAACGGACCAGGCGTGACCGGGTTCGTGACCGCAATAAAGACAGCCTACTGGAATCACACACCGATGCTCCTTGTGACGCCACAGGCTGCAAACAAGACCATCGGACAGGGCGGTTTCCAGGAAGTGGAACAGATGGCGATGTTCCAGGAAATGGTATGTTATCAGGAAGAGGTCCGTCACGCCGATCGTATACCCGAAGTCCTGAACCGTGTGATTGCCAAGGCCTGGCGCGGATCAGCACCTGCTCAGATCAATGTACCGCGTGATTTCTGGACCCAGGTAATTGATGTTGAGCTTCCCCAGATATTGCGTTTTGAACGTCCTTCCGGCGGACCAAAGGCAATCGCGGAAGCCGCAAAGCTTCTGTCGGAAGCAAAATTCCCGGTGATCCTGAATGGTGCTGGCGTCGTTCTCAGTGGTGCTATCGAAGCCTCCAAGGCGCTGGCCGAACGGCTCAGCTCGCCGGTGTGCTGTAACTACCAGCACAACGACGCTTTTCCCGGCAGTCATCCCTTGTTCTGTGGGCCGCTAGGCTACAATGGGTCGAAGGCGGGTATGGAACTGATATCAAAGGCTGACGTTGTTCTGGCGCTGGGCAATCGTCTCAATCCTTTCTCTACCCTGCCGGGTTACGGCATCGACTACTGGCCAAAGGAAGCGAAGGTCATCCAGGTCGACATCAATGCCGACCGCATCGGACTCACCAAGAAAGTCACGGTCGGGATCGAGGGCGATGCGAAAATGGTTGCCGAGCAAATTTTGGCGCAGCTCTCCGCGGACGCTGGCGATGCGGGCCGTAAGGAGCGGGAAGACCTTATTCATCAGACTAATTCGGCCTGGTTGCAGGCGCTTTCCAGCATGGATCATGAGGATGATGATCCTGGCACCACATGGAATGAACGCGCCCGCGACCGCGATGCAGACCGGATGTCGCCGCGCCAGGCCTGGCGCGCGATCCAGGCAAGCCTGCCGAAGAACGCAATCATTTCCAGCGACATTGGCAACAATTGCGCAATCGGCAATGCGTATCCGTCGTTTGAGGAGGGCCGCAAATATCTTGCACCGGGTCTGTTCGGCCCTTGCGGCTATGGCTTCCCGTCGATCATCGGCGCCAAGATCGGCTGCCCTGACGTGCCGGTGGTTGGTTTCGCCGGAGATGGAGCATTCGGTATATCCATGAACGAGATGAGCTCTATCGGGCGCGAGGAATGGCCTGCCATTACCATGGTCATCTTCCGTAACTACCAGTGGGGGGCGGAAAAACGGAACACGACGCTTTGGTATAATGACAACTTCGTTGGCACCGAACTGGACCCGCATCTGAGCTACGCCAGAGTAGCGGAAGGCTGCGGCCTGAAAGGCGTGACGGTGACGACGCAACAGGATCTTTCCGAGGCGCTCAGAGATGCCTGCAAGGCGCAGGAAAAGGGTGTGACCACATTCATCGAGGTCATCCTCAACCAGGAGTTGGGAGAGCCCTTCCGCCGCGATGCCATGACAACACCCGTGCAAGTTGCCGGGATCGATCCTGAGGATATGCGTCCCCAGCAGGGCGCCTAGCCCGAAGGCGGCGTGAACGTTTAGGGCTTTCGCCTGAGGAAAAGCCATGACCGGGACACCCCGCGCACAATGCCCCCCCTTTCTGCTGGAGGCCGCGCGCGGGTTTGCGCCGATGCGAACCGCTGTCGTGAATGCCGGCAGCGATGTGATCATGGAAAGCGTGCGCGACTGCGTTGAGGCGAATCTCATCGAGCCGCTGCTGATCGGCGATCCTGAGGACATCAGGGCCAGTGCGGACAGGCTTGGCTTCGACACCGAAAGCTTCACCATCGATAGTGCCACTGATGAAGAGGATGCTGCCATGAAAGGCGCCGCCCATGCCGGTGCGGGCCGGGTCGATGCTCTCCTCAAGGGCCATATCCACACCGATGTGTTCATGCGCGCAGCGCTCGACAAACGCTTTGGGCTGCGCACGGAGCGACGGCTGAGCCACGTCTTTCACATGACGGCGCCTGGCCTGGATGAGCCATTGTTCATCACCGACGGGGCGCTCAACACCCATCCGGATATGAAAACCGGCAAGGCCATCTTGTCGAACGCGGTCGAGCTGGCGCATGCGCTTGGGAATGCGCGGCCTCATGTGGCGCTGTTGTCAGCCACTGAAGAACCATCGGACGCCATACCCTCCAGCGTTGCGGCGGCGGAGCTTGCCGCATGGGCGAAGGAAAATGTGCCTGGCGCAGTGGTCGACGGGCCGCTCGCCTTTGATATCGCGGTCTCAGCCGAGGCGGCAAAAATAAAGGGCATCGCCGCGCCGGTCGCCGGGCGCGAGGATATTCTTGTCGTGCCCGATATCGTCTCGGGAAACGCGCTGTTCAAGATGATGGTGCATTTCATGGGCGCTTGCGCGGCCGGTATCGTTCTGGGCGCGAAGGTTCCGATCCTGCTCACCAGCCGCTCAGACCCGCCATCGGCGCGTCTCGCGTCGTCAGCGCTGGCGGTCATCATGGCCAACCGGAAGAGCGCGGACGCCTGATCAGCGGGTCGATCTTCTCACCGCCAAGCCGGTAATCTGTCACACTGTTTTCACCAGCATGAAGGGGGATGCGCGCATGAGGCTGAAGAACAAGGTCGCAATCGTGACCGGAGCGGCGTCGGAGTTCGGCGAGGGCATTGCCCGCGCTGCTGTTTTCCTGTGCGGCGGCGAAGCGGCGTTCATTACCGGCGTGTGTCTGGAAGTGGATGGCGGGTGCTGTATCTAGGGTCTTGCCCCTAACCGGCGTGCTCCAAAGACGGGATTACTCTTCACGCCGTTTGATCTGATCGCTTTGCGGCGTGGTGGCGGGCAAGCGGCTCGCCTGATGGTTGGTCATGCGCCATTGGCCATTTTCAAGCACAAAGACATTCGTGGCGATGAGGTTGGCGCCGCCAAGATCCTCGTTGCAGATGACAAGTCCTGTTTTCGCGGTGACGATTACCGTTGGATCAACAGCGCTCACATGCGGTGGATTGCCCGCGATAAGAATCCGGTACCAGGACTCCATCACCGCATCACGCGTATTGATACCCGGCCAGTTCGGATGAAAGACGGAGACATTTCGCCGCCGCGACCAGAGGCGTTCCATGGCCTCGAAGTCGGCAGCCCGGAAGGCGGCATAAAAAGCCTCGTTGGCGGCCAGAACTGCGAGCTTTTCGGACATGTCTTCATTGGTAGTTGGAGGAGGTGCGAGCGGCAACCCCATCATGTGTACTAATCCCCAAATAGGTGCGGATTTTTGAAAATGTGTTGCATCCGTGCCTTGTGCAAGATTGATGAAAAATAGAAAGAATTATTATAAAATAGATCATATAAAGAATATTATTCTTTGCACCCCTGCCATGCACCCGATAAACATTGATTATTTTGCTCAAACTGCCTAACTGCGCTTTGGGCCGAACAGGACGCAGATGCAACAGGGGCCACGCGACGTCCGCCAGCTGAGTAGATTGTCATGAACCGTATCTTTGTTATTCATGAAAATGAAGAGTGGCTGCCGCCGCTTGCCCAGGCGCTCGATACACGCGGGCTCGATTGGGACGAGATTTACATGAGCGGACGCGCTGTCGATCTGTCCAGCACACCTGAAGAGGGTATCTATTACAACCGCATGAGCGCATCGTCCTGGACGCGTGAGCATGGCAGCGCACCGCAGCTCACCCTTGCGCTGCTGGAAAACCTGCAGGCTCACGGGCGGCGCGTCGTCAACAAGGCCCGCGCGCTTGACCTGGAAATCTCCAAGGCGCGCCAGGCGGCGGTTCTGGAGCGCAATGGCATCCGCACGCCGCGCTCCGTGCTGGCGGCTGGCGCGAACGATATCGCTGTTACGGCGCGTATATTTGAAGGCCCGGTAATTCTCAAGCCAGATTGCGGCGGCAAGGGCGCCGGTGTGCAATTGTTCGAAAGCGGGGACGCGCTGGCACTCCAGGCCGAGGCCGGTACGCTCGATGTGAGCTCCGATTCGACCATGCTGGTGCAGGCTTATATCAAGCCGGCAGAACCTTTTATCATCCGCAACGAATTTGTCGGCGGAAAGCATCTCTATTCCGTGAAGGTCGATACCACGGGCGGCTTCGAGCTGTGCCCGGCAGATGTCTGCGAGATTGGCGAGGCGGCCTGCCCGGTGGGCGAGGAGGCG
>CAXMMX010000018.1:0-16106 GCA_964194535.1 uncultured Alphaproteobacteria bacterium
GCTGGGCATGGCGCACAATCTGGCCGCCAAGATTGAAAGCCAGTATGCGCGCAGCGCCTATCACGATATTTCCGATCGAGCAGAAGCGCCATTGGATGAAGCCCTGGCGCTGCTGGTGCGCGAGCGTCTGACTGGCGAAGCGCCGCCCGAAAAAGCACAGCCTGTCGTCGACATCTGGCGCTCATGGATCGAGGCGCGCGCAGGCGATGCAATTTCGCAAATGGACGGTCAGTTGCACGATCAAACCGCCTTCGGGCGCCTGATACGCGATCTGCTCACATCCCTTGATCTGAGCGAAGAGTACGACCCAGACAACCAGGAAGATGGCGACGACGACACAGATGCTGAAGATCAGAATTCCCTGGCCGATGGCGGCGATGATAAAGAAGGGGCCGAACAGGGCGAACAGCGTGGTGACGAACAGGGCCTTGGAGAAGGCGAAGGCGGCGAGGACATGGACCTGGCTGACATGGATGCGCTCGACCAGATGGATGGCGAGGCCGAAAGCGAAGGCCAACCACAGGATGCGACGCCGCGCCACCCCAACCTGTCGGTGCTCGAAGACCCCGGCGCCTTCGGCTACAAGGTTTATTCGGAAAGCTTCGACGAAACCGTCAGCGCCGACAATCTGTGTGACACGGACGAGCTGGAGCGGCTGCGCGCCTTTCTGGACAAGCATTTGCAAACTCTCCATAGCGCGGTCTCACGTCTCGCCAACCGTTTGCAGCGCAGACTTCTTGCGCAGCAAAACCGCGGCTGGGACTTCGACCTGGATGAAGGCATTCTGGATGCCGCAAGGCTGACTCGCGTTATCACCGACCCGATGCACGCACTCTCCTTCAAGCAGGAACGCGCCACCGATTTCCGCGACACGGTGGTGACATTGCTGCTGGACAATTCAGGCTCCATGCGCGGGCGGCCGATTATGGTCGCGGCCTGCTGCGCCGATATTCTGGCGCGCACCCTGGAGCGCTGCGGCGTAAAGGTGGAAGTTCTGGGCTTCACGACACGCGCCTGGAAAGGCGGAAAGGCGCGCGAGAAGTGGCTCTCAGCCGACAAGCCGGTTTCACCTGGGCGGCTGAACGACTTGCGCCATATCATCTACAAGCCCGCTGATGTGCCATGGCGGCGCGCACGCCGCGCTTTGGGACTGATGATGCGTGAAGGGCTGCTCAAGGAGAATATTGACGGCGAAGCGCTTGCCTGGGCGCACAAGCGCCTTCTGGCGCGGCCCGAACAGCGGCGTATCCTGATGATGATTTCCGATGGCGCACCGGTGGATGATTCCACGCTGTCGGTGAACTCCGGTTCGTATCTGGAGCAGCATCTCAGGCAGGTCATCAAGGAGATCGAAACCCGCTCACCTGTCGAACTCATCGCCATTGGCATCGGCCATGACGTCACCCGCTATTACCGCCGCGCCGTCACCATTACCGACGCGGAGGAGCTTGCGGGCGCCATGACCGACAAGCTGGCCGAGCTGTTCGAGGAAGGCGGCGGCGTGCAGGGCACAGTGCGCACGCACGCACGCACGGGGCGTGCGGCCCGGCGGCTGCATTGACAATGGCGCTCGCACACCGCGTCGCCGGGGTGGTGTTGACGGCGCTGTTCGCGGGCGCCGTGCTGTGGCCACGCCCGGGCATATCGAAAGATGTCAAACAGCCCGGCGCCAGCCAGCCCATCAAAATCAAATCTGAATCGATCCTGTTCGACCGGGACAAGCCGCGCAAAACCCGATTCGGAAAGCTGCAGTGGCTGGGCACCCTGAGGCTCACCTCCCCCTCCCCGGTTTTTGGAGGATATTCGGGCCTCGTGCTGGACAAAACCGGCACCCGGCTTCTGGCCATCTCCGACAAGGGTATGTGGCTTGGCGCCAGGATTGTCTATCGCGCCGGAAAAATGGAAAAATTGAGTGAGGGTAAGGTTGGTATTTTATACGGTATCAACAAAAAACCGTTATCGAGAAAATTTATTGCAGACGCTGAATCGATGGTGATGAAACAGCCCGGCAGCGTGACGGGCACCGCCTATATCTCGTTCGAGCGCAAGCATCGCATCGCCGTTTACCCGGTCACGAAAAACGGATTTGGCACGCCCAGGCGTCATCTCGCGCTGCCGGCGAGCGCCCGGTCCGTGGACCAGAAAAAAGGGATTGAAGGCATCACCATTTTGCGCGCCGGCCCCTTGAAGGGCGCCCTGCTCGCCTTCACCGAGGAATATCTGGATGATCAGGGCGACCATGTCGGCTGGCTGATTGGCGGCCCAAAACCGGGCATGGTCACTTTCAAGCGGCGCGGCGGTTTTGCAATTACCGACCTGGCGAGTTTGCCGGATGGTGATGTCATCGTTCTGGAACGGCGCTTCCGCGTTTCAGAGGGCGTCAAAATGCGTCTGCGCCGCATCAGGGCGAAAGATATAAAGGCCGGTGCAAAACTCGATGGCGATGTTCTGCTGAAAACCGACGATTTGCGCGAGATCGACAATATGGAAGCCCTGGCGGTGCACCGCGATGGGCAGGGGCGAAATATCCTCACCCTCCTGTCCGATAACAATTTCAACACCCGCTTCCAGCGCACATTGCTGATGCAGTTCGCGATCGTGGAGTGAGCGCTGAAAAGGGGAAGAGAGAGGGAAGCGTAGATGTCCTTATGACAGGAACGTCCCGTCACCCCATCGCCCCATCGGGCAATAAACGCGGGCACCGCGTTCGCGGGAAACCGCACTTCCCCTTGGGCGCAAATCTGCTAGTCTGATCATCCGCTCTATGTGTGGCTAGGGTTCCGCTGGCATGACATGTCAGGTCTGGACCGAGCGCCACGGAACGCCGCGAGCCTGTACAGGCGGCAGACACCTTAAAGACTAAAAGACTAGGGGGGATAGGCGGGTGCGGTTTCGCACGGCCCGGTCTCATGTCTTCAAGTCTTTAAGTCCGGATCAACCATTCTGAACTCTTTGCAGACAATCAAACTCACATCAACGGGATCGAAAATTTCTGGTACCAGGCGAAGCGTCACATGCGCAAATTCAACGGTGTTCCAAAGGCCCATTTCGGGCTATTTTTGAAGGAGTGTGAGTGGCGTTTTAACAACAGTGACCCATCAATCCAATTAACGCAATTGAGGCAATGGGTTAGGAAGCATGTGGGCTAGTTATCTGGGACAGCCCCTTTTATAAATGACAGAATTTTACTTATGGTAGCCATGAAACATAAGGTTACTTGGTAAATATGGGTAACGTCTTTTCGCGCTGTAGGACCTAATGATTAGGCTCAGGCATTTCCGCTGGTTTGCTCAGTTTGTAAAAGGGAGCTTGATCACACTCCTCATGGTGCTCTTGTCATTCGGCGCGTCGGCGTTGCAGGCGCAAACCTTGAGCCCAGGTAAAACCTTGAGCCCAGGTACAAGCAAACAGATCAATCCGTTTAAACCCTTGACGTGCGACTCGCCCTTCGTCGCCAATAAATCCAAGACCGAATGCGTATGCCCGCGCGGCATGGAGATACGCGGCGGTAGCTGCGCGCCGATTTTCACTGGCGGCGCCGACATTACACCAAGCCGTCCCTTCCGCTTGCCCGGCCAGTAAAGTGCGGAACGGTAACCTGTGCGTGTAATTATCGGCGCAATAATCCTCCACGGTATCGGTCGGGTGGTCCGGCTTTTGCGGGTTAATATCCCTGCGTCCTGTTGTCCCTGAGCGGCAGCCAGGTTTAACCACTTGTGTGCCTTCACATCGTCCTGCGGCACGCCCTCACCCTCATAGTACATCAAGCCGAATTTGGCCTGGGCATAAACATGGCCCTGTTCAGCCGCCTTGCGGTACCATTTCACTGCTTCTTTGGTGTCCTTTGGAACTCCCTCGCCCTCGTGGTACATCACGCCGAGGTTGTATTGTGCGGCGTCGTTGTTCTGTTTAGCCGACTTTCGTAACCAGACTACAGCCTGCGTGGAGTCTTGTGGCACGCCTAGGCCCTTTAGGTACATTGCACCGAGGTTGCTCTGGGCGTAGGCATTGCCCTGTTCGGCGGCCTTTCGGTAAAAGACAGCAGCCTTGGCGTAGTCACCACGTTCTTGTGCGGCTACCCCGTCTTCCATTGGCCCCGCAAACACAGGAGCGGCAAGGCTGAGGGATACGACAAGGGCGTCGTCAAGCTCCCGGTAGGCGAGCAACCCAGCGTCTGAGGTAACCTTGGAACCATGGAATTCCAGCTTGAGGCGACGGTCGAAATCGACCCGCAAAGGTGGTCTTCTGGACTCACCCGCCGGGTGACGCGGGGCTGGCCCGTTGTGATGATAGTATGGCATTGATTCTTATAGCAGAATCGATCAAGAACATCATCAAACTAGCAATTCATCTGGGCAATCCGGGTTAAGGGTATCCCATGACCACTGTTGCACTGGCTCTCGTCCTCGCTGCCGCCTTTTGCCACGCGGGCTGGAATTTCCTCGTCAAGCGCATCAATGGCGGGCCGGAACTCATCTGGCTTGTCGCTGTGCTGTCTGCCCTGATCTACCTGCCTGTCGTGGGCTGGATTATTTTTGTCGACCAGCCGGCTCTGGGTCTGAAGGAAAGCCTTTTTTGCGTCGCCAGCGCGGGGCTGCATCTGGGCTATTTCCTGCTGCTGCAAAAAGGATACCGGGAGGGAGACCTGTCCCTCGTCTACCCCACGGCGCGGGCAACAGGGCCGCTGCTTTCCACCGCCTTCGCGGTGGCCATCCTGGGTGAACATCTCACCTGGCCGATTTTCCTTGGCGGGCTCGCCATCATCACCGGGGTCGTGTTCCTCACCGGCGGGTTCCGGCGGGGTGCGAAAAACATGACACGCTCGCTTGCCTTTGGCGTCGCCGCCGGGGTTCTCATCGGCAGCTACACCGTATGGGACGCCTATACATTGCGCGCCCTGCTGGTGCCGCCATTGCTGCTCGAATATGCTTCCATCATCCTGCGCACCATGATGCTTTCACCCTACGCCATGATCCGTCGTGACGAGATCAAACGGCACTGGAGCGAACACCGGCTGGCGGTTCTGGGTATCGCGGTGTTCAATCCGCTCGCATACATCCTGGTGCTGGTCGCACTTTCCTTCACGCCCGTGGTCTATGTCGCTCCCGCGCGCGAGGTGAGCGTGCTCATCACCGTCATACTGGGAACCCTGATCCTCGGCGAAGGAGACTTCAAAAGCCGCATGGGTTGGGCAAGCCTCATTCTCCTCGGCATGGTCCTGCTGTCGATTTCCTAATCCACGGATAGTTGCTGCGAATCGGGTAAGCTCAATATCTGTAGTGGAGGCGCCCTTGACCCGGCTGGCACAATCGCAACTGCAAAAAAAATTGCTGCCTTCCTCGCAGCCCGCACCCTTAGACGTCACAGCCGCTGCTGCCCCCTCATCGCCGGTCGTTCCTGAAGAACAAGCTCCACCTGTAACAAATACCCTCGAGGCGCCCGAATTCGACCCCGAGAAAATAATTTCCGGGGCGGTGGATACGGTTCTTTACGCTATCGACGCGCTGGCAACGCCGTGGGCGTTGCTGCAACTGCTTGTGGTGTTGCTGTGCTTCGGCTTCGCCAGGCTGATTTCCATTCAGCTCACGCCTGGACTTGAGGTGCGGCTGCGGGACATCGAATCCCAGCCACAGCTTCAACGCACGCTGGTTATTCCGCTGCGGCGGCTGACATGGATCCTGTTCGCACTGTTTTTATGGATAGCAGCATATTTGCTGCGCGAGGTGACCTGGCCGAGCCACGGATACTATGTCGGCCTGGCGGCAACGCTGGCCGTGGTTGGTATGATCATCTCGGTGATCTCACGGTTCATTCGCAACCGTACGCTGGCCACCCTGTTCGCTTATTCGGCCTGGTCTGTCGCAGGCCTGCATATTGTCGGTTTGCTCAGCCTGACATTGGCTGCGCTCGATGCCGCGGCATTCTCGATTGGCGATTTTCGACTGTCGATACTGGCAGTGATGAAGGCGGTATTATTTCTCACCATCCTGATCTGGCTGGCGACCATTGTCGGAAATTTCCTGGAACGGCGGCTGCGCCAGAACGAGGATCTGGCGCCTGCGCTTCAGGTTCTTATTGCCAAATTCATAAAGTTCACACTGCTGACGATTGCGGTGCTCGCGACGATCTCCGCAGCCGGGATCGACCTTACCGCGCTCACCGTTTTCTCGGGCGCGCTCGGTCTTGGCATTGGTTTCGGCCTGCAAAAAATCGCATCGAACCTCATCAGCGGCATCATCATCCTCTCCGACCGGTCCATAAAACCGGGTGATGTGATTACGCTCGGCGATACTTTTGGCTGGATCAACTCGCTCAATTCACGCTACGTATCGGTCATTACCCGCGATGGGCTGGAATATCTGATCCCGAATGAGAGTTTTGTCTCCGAGCGGGTGGTCAACTGGTCCTACAGCAACAGAAATATCCGCTCCGAGATCAAGTTTGGCGTTAGCTATAATTCCGATCCCCACATGGTGCGCGAGATAGCCAGCAAAGCGGTGTTGCAACTGGACCGGGTTCTCGAACGTCCCTCGCCTGTCTGCCATATTGTCGGCTTTGGAGACTCTTCAGTCGATTTCGTCCTGCGCTTCTGGATCCGCGACCCCAAGAACGGCCTGACCAATATTCGCGGTGCGGCGTTTCTTGCCATGTGGGACGCCTTCAAGGCGCACGGCATCGAAATTCCCTACCCGCACCGCCAGCTTGTTTTCCCTGATAATGCGCCCGTGCCATCGGCGGCTGGCAAATCCCGCCGGGCCAAGCCGAAAGGACGCCGGGCGGCCGCGGCGCGCTCGAAAAGCTGATGGTCTTTTTTATTTTCGCATTTTCCGGGCGGAAAACCGCACCATCCCTTACCTTCGCGGGGACATGCTTTTCCTGAAAATTCTCAGGCGTCCGGCACATCTATTGCTTGCGGAAAATCAGCGAAAAATTGTTGGCCGGCATGTCGATCACCTCGCCGAGAAGCAGGCCGCTCAATTCTGCCTGGCGTTCCACCTCGCTCATATCGCGCACGCCCCACGCTTCATTCTGTCCCTTGAGCCATTCATCGAATTTGACATTGCTCTGTGCCGTATGGGCGCCATCTCTGCGGTATGGACCATAAAGGTAGAGCAACCCATCGCGAACCAGCAACTCGCCTGCACCGCGCAGCAACCCTACCGTCACGGCCCAGGGTGCAATATGCACCATATTGATGGCCAGGAGCGCATTGAACGGCCCCTCGACTTCCCCATGCCACAGGGCGCGGGTCACGTCGATATCGAGCGGGGGGTTTAGATTTTCCGCCCCTGCATCCTCCGACCAGACAGTGATGCTGTCGCGCGCGCGCTCATCCGGGTCGCTCGGGAACCAGTCAATACCGGGAAATGTGATAGCAAACGCGGCGGCGTGCTGACCTGAACCGCTGGCGATCTCCAGCGCCCGGCCGGTTTCGGGAAGATGCTTTTTCAATACCTCCAGAATGACTGCTGAATTGCGTGTCGCCGACGGCGCATGCTGGAGGCGGGAATCATGTTTGTCAGCGTCTTCGGGCACGTCCCATCGACCCTACAGCAATGAGGTGAATATCGGGAGTGAAGCTTTACAGCCGATCAGGAGGCCGAGCTTTGCGCTTTTTCCACCAGCCGCTTGATACGGCGCGCCTTGAGCGACAGATCGCCTGCTTTCGCCTTGTTCAGAAACGCATCAAGTCCACCGCGATGCTCTACCGTTCGCAGTGCATTTGCGCAGACCTTCAACCGGATGGAACGGCCAAGGGCTTCGCTCAACAGGCTGGCATTGTTCAGATTGGGCAAAAAGCGCCGGCGTGTCCGGTTATGCGCATGAGACACATTGTTGCCTGTCATGACTGTCTTGCCGGTAAGTTCGCAAACCCGGGACATGGAAATGCTCCTGAAAAGTCGAATATTGTCAGATGTAGCCGAAGGCGCGATGATATACGGCTCTCGCAGGCAGCCGTCAAGCCGATGGGGCACATATGGGTGCAATGTTTGTGCTGTATTCAGAAGTGTTGCACTGTGCCGCATGTGCTATCACATAATTGACGAATTCAAGCACTAACCAAGGCAGTTCCATGGCGCACTGGGGCCGCCTAGAGTCCGGGCTCATGAATGGCACCCTAACATGCGATATCTTTCCATGCAGGTACCCCGCGTTTCCAGAAAGGTAAAAGTCCTGCTGGCCGCTGCACCACTAGTGCTGGCCTGCATGAGCTTCGTCCTGCCCGTCACGCAGCAGCTACAGGCAGCCTCGGAGCACACGCGTTTCGCCGCCGTTTACGCCATTCGCTTCGCCGGTATCAAACTCGGCAAGTTCGAGGTGTGGTCGAATCTGAACAGCAACAGCTATTCGATGCGGGGCAAGGGCGAGCTCAAATTCATCACCGGCTTGCTGTTCGAGATCACGGGCGGCACCACCAGCACGGGCGCGGTGACCAAAAACGGGCCGCGACCAGCCACCTTCGCGTTCGATTTCAAAACCAAGAAAAGCAGGGGCGAACTCGCCATGATGTTCGAGGGAAATGCTGTCACGCACGTCATGGCCAGGCCGCCTTTTGTCGAAAACCCCAAGGACATTCCCGTCACTGCGGCCCACGTCAAAGGCGTACTCGATCCATTGAGCGCCATGTTCTTCACCGCCAAGACGGAGAAGCGCAACGCCGACGGGTCCATATGCCCCGGGCGTATCCCGGTGTTCGATGGCAAGCAGCGCTTTGACCTGGTGCTCTCACACAAGAAAACGGTCAAGGTCAAAAAGCGCGGCAAGGGCGGATATCGCGGCCAGGCCGTGGTGTGCCGGATAAAATATATCCCGATCGCCGGTTACAAGCCGGGCAATTCGGGCGTCAAATTCATGGCCGCGACAAATGACATCGAGGTGTGGCTCATCAAGGTGCCCAGTAAAAGCATGTATGTGCCCTACCACGTGACCATTCCCACGCCCTATGGCAAGGCGTCCGCCACTTCAACCGCCTTCCATGTCGAAATACCAGGGCAAAAGAAAATCTCGGTCATTCGCTGACGCGAAGGCGTCATTCCTGGACACACCTTAAGAACTCCAGCGTTTGGTGCGTGCATCGCCGCATTTCGCACCGGCAGAATATTAATGCGAAGGCGCGAGAATCAACATCTTGTATGGAACAAGCCGTGATAATTAACACTCCCCTGATTCGGACACCATTCGTTCCCGATCCTTTCGATTTATTAACATTGCGGGCTGAACCAAGGGTGGCCATAACACCTTTCATATGTTTCATACTGGATAGCCTGTTAATAAACAGGGGAAGATTTGCCACTCTCGTGGCATGCATCAGGATGGTGTTTGGATCCCGAAACCTGCCCTTGGCACAACATGTCGTAGTGAACGAAAATTGAATCTCTGCGAGTCAGCGATTCGGACTAGGTTCGTTCTGGAATCGTTCCATTTATTAATGCAAACATCAGTTTATAGCGTTCCAAGGGGCTTTATCCGGCGCTTTTCCAGTTCTTCAGGGTCAGGAACCCCAGGTCATCAATATGAGCGATCTCTTCTCCCACGATGGTGAGTATCGCGACCGCGGCGTCACTGCCGTGCTCGGCCCCACCAATACCGGCAAGACGCATCTCGCCATCGAGCGCATGCTTGGCCACCAGAGCGGTATGATCGGATTGCCGCTGAGGCTGCTGGCGCGCGAGGTCTACGACAAGGTGGCCAGGATCGCCGGCGTTCAGAATGTGGCGCTGATCACGGGCGAGGAAAAAATCCTTCCCCCTTCCCCGCGCTACTTTGTGTGCACGGTCGAAGCGATGCCGCGCGACACAGACGTGGCCTTCCTGGCGGTGGACGAGATTCAACTCGCCGCGGATGCCGAGCGCGGCCACGTTTTCACCCGGCATCTGCTGTATGCGAGGGGCAGATCGGAAACGCTGCTGCTTGGCTCGGCGACCATGAAGGGCGCGATTGCCGATTTACTGCCCGGGGCCAACATTATCTCACGCCCGCGCCTTTCCCAACTCACCTACGCGGGGCAGAAAAAAATCTCGCGCCTACCGCGCCGGACGGCAATTGTCACTTTCGCCGCCAATGAGGTTTACGCCATCGCCGAGCTGGTGCGCCGCCAGCGCGGTGGCACCGCAGTGGTGCTCGGTGCGCTCAGCCCCAAGACCCGAAACGCCCAGGTCGAGCTGTACCAGAATGGAGAAGTTGATTTCCTCATCGCCACCGACGCCATCGGCATGGGGCTCAATCTCGACGTCGATCACGTGGCGTTCGCATCGATGCACAAGTTCGACGGACAGCAGCATCGCGAATTGACAAACGCCGAAATCGGACAGGTTGCGGGCCGCGCCGGCAGACATACAAATGACGGCACATTTGGCGTGACCGCACAGGTTGAACCCTTTGGCCAGGCCCGGATCGCGGCGCTGGAAGCTCATGAATTCAAGCCGGTCGAGGTGCTGCAATGGCGTAATGGCAATCTCGATTTCGCCTCCATCGAGCATCTGAAGGCGAGCCTGCGGGTCACCCCAGATGAGAAGCGGCTGACCCGGGGCCGCATGGTGGATGACCTCATCGCGCTGGAAAATGTCTCCAGGGATGAAAATGTGCAGGCGCTGACCAAGGGGCCCGCGGCGGTGCGGCGTCTATGGGATGTGTGCCGGATACCAGACTACCGGAAGATCTCGTCCGCCGACCATGCTGAACTCGTGACCCGGCTCTACGGGCATCTGATGAGCGAAAACGGCCATGTTCCCGAGGACTGGTTCGCCGAACAGGTGCGCCATGCGGAGAACACCGAAGGCGGCATCGACACGCTCGCCAACCGCATTTCACACATCCGCACATGGACGTTCGTCTCGCACCGCTCGGACTGGCTGGCTGATCCAAATCATTGGCAGGAGCGCACCCGTGCAATAGAAGACAAGCTTTCTGACGCATTACACGAAAGGCTAACCCAGCGGTTTGTCGACCGGCGGACGAGCGTTCTGATAAAAAGACTACGCGACCAGACAACGCTGAATGCGGAGATTGAAGCAGATGGATCCGTCTATGTTGAAAGGCACTTTATCGGCCAGCTCAAAGGTTTCAGATTCAGCCCGGACACCAGCGCCACCGGAATCCACGGCAAGGCGGCAAGACATGCGGCGGTAAAGGTGATGACCGAGGAATTCGCGGAACGCGCAGAACGCCTGCTCGAGGCCAAGGCAGAAGAGCTTGAACTGACGCGGACCGGCCAGATCACGTGGGAGGGCGCCGGTATCGCTCAATTGGAGGCAGGCGAAAGCGTGCTGAAGCCCACTCTCACCATCCAGGCCGATGAATATCTGAGCACACCGGACGGGGACAGGATTAAGGGCAAAATCACCGATTGGCTGAAGGGGGTCATCGATGAACGCCTCAAGCCGCTTATCGAGTTGAGCGCCGCTGATGATATTTCCGGTCTGGCGCGCGGCGTCACCTTCCAGCTGGTTGAGAATCTGGGGGTGTTGAAACGCGACGCCGTGGCCGACGATATCCGCCAGCTGAATCAGGAAGCACGCGGCCAATTGCGGCGCTTCGGCGTCCGCTTCGGGGCGTACAATATATTTATACCTGCGCTTCTGAAACCGGCAGCCAGCGACCTGGTAGTGCTGCTCTGGGCATTGCAGCACGCGAAAAACCACGGCATGGACGCAGGCTCGCTGCCCGTACCGCCGCGCGAGGGACTGACCTCGGCCGCCGCCGATCCGGCACTTCCCGAAAGCTTCTACCGTACGGCCGGCTATCACCATTGCGGCAAGCGCGTGGTGCGTATCGATATGCTGGAGCGGCTCGCCGATATGATCCGTCCGCTTGTTTCCTGGCGGGCAAAAAAACCGGCAACAGAGGCAAACCAGAAGATTGAGGTTAGCGACGAAGGCAAGGCTGCCGGGGTAACCTCCCAAACCCAGGATACCCAGGGCAAAGAGCAACCCGCCGATAAGCCGGAAGAGAGCAAGCCGCCTGAAGCTAACAAAGAGCAACACAAAGAATCCGAGAAGCCGCCTGAAGGCGCCACCGGCAATGGCGGCTTCCGGGTAACGCCCGACATGATGTCCATTATCGGCTGCTCGGGCGAGGAGTTCGCATCGGTACTCACAATTCTTGGCTATCGCTGTGTACGCCGCCCCCTGCCCGCACCACAACAAGAGACCGCCACCGAGGCCGGGGATAGCGGCAAAACATTTGAAAACTCCACTCCTGAAGGCGGCAAAGTCTCTGGCGAGGCTGCCATTGACGAGATATGGCGTCCCCGGCGCAAGGCGCCGCGCGCGGATGCGAGAAAGACGCGCGGAAAAAAACCCCACGCGGGAAAAGGCGCATCGGGTCGAGATGGCAAAGACCGTGCCCGGGGCAGACACAGGGGCAAGAGCGCCGTGCCTGGCAGCAAAAAGCCGCAGGCCAGGCGCAAGGCCCCGGAAAAGCCCATCGATCCGGATTCGCCCTTCGCCGCTTTGAAAGATCTCAAGCGTGACCTCGAAACCCGCGTCAAAGACGGTGCCTAGGGTCAGGCCTTATGAATGGATACCATTAATGGATCCTGACCCTAGCCCGGATGCAAGCCAGCGCCTCGACAAGTGGCTCTGGTTCACGCGCATTGCAAAAACCCGGACCCTGGCGACCCGGCTGGTCGAGACCGGCAAGGCCCGCGTCAATCGCACCAAAGTGACCAAGGCGAGCCGAACGGTTCGCGCCGGTGATGTTATAACGCTGATGATTCATGAGCGGGTGCGGGTGCTCAAGATTCTGGCCTGCGGGACGCGCCGCGGGCCCGCGGCCGAAGCGCGCAAGCTTTATGAGGATATGAGTCCGCCGCCGGCGCCGCGTGAGAAAACTTATCGGCCCCCACGTCCTCCGGCGCAACGCGACAAGGGGGCCGGGCGCCCAACCAAACGCGATCGCAGACGAATGCTCGCCTGGATATTCAATAAAGATACATCAGCTGACTAGACATGTGCGGCATGAGCGGCGAACCTTCTTGAGCACGAGTCGCGATTGTACTACACAGTCGCGCTGGCCCTCGCATTATTCGCTCACGAATTTGCTCGAAACACTGACATGGTGTGACAGCGACCGGAGACGCTTGAATGACGTATATCGTCAACGATAGCTGCATTAAGTGCAAATACACCGACTGCGTCGAAGTGTGTCCTGTCGACTGCTTCTATGAGGGTGAGAACATGCTCGTCATTCATCCTGACGAGTGCATCGATTGCGGCGTATGCGAGCCCGAATGCCCGGTTGAGGCGATCAAGCCCGATACCGAGCCCGATCTGGAGAAATGGCTCGATGTCAATCTTGACTATGCGGAGAAATGGCCGAATATCACGGCCAAGAAGGACGCACCGTCCGACGCCGACGACTTTATCGAGGAAAAAGGCAAGTTCGACAAATACTTCTCCGCCAATCCCGGTGAAGGCGACTAGTAAATACCCATCTGCAAGCTCAGCCGCAAAAAAGCTTAAAAAGCCAGGTGAGAGGCGGATATCGCGTGCATTCCTCTGTTTGCGTATTAACCATAACCGCGCAATTGCAAGCGCGGACACGATATTTTGTCTTACCAGGCCACCGCACCACTTCCGATTGGGCTAAAATTGTGTTATATTGTTTTACGAAATGTCGCAGATTGCCTTGGATTTGAAAAACCGCCCCCAAAGGGCGGGTTTTTTTTCGTCCCCCAGGAAATCAAGGCCGGACAGGCATCTGACCGGCACCTGATCCACTTAACTCGAAGCGGTCGCGTCATTGAAAATGGAGACCCCAAATACCATTTACTTTTGGGGAATGCTCCCAACAGAGCAGGGGTGGCGGCTGAGTTTACTGGATTTCCCAGCCGACCTTTCTTTGCCTGCAGATATGGCTGCCACGAGGCTGCGCGGCGATTTTTAATCGTGTGCGCAAGATGACATGATAGTGAGAAAGAGAGCGTATGGCTGACAAGAAAAAACCCCAGCAGAGAAAAGGCTTTCGCATAAACGAGCAGATCGTCTATCCGGCGCACGGCGTCGGACGAATCTTTTCTATCGATGAGGAAGAATTTGCGGGAGCGAAGCTCGAACTTTTCGTGATCAACTTTGAAAAAGACAAGATGACGTTGCGGGTGCCCACCGAGAAGTCGGACCGGGTAGGCATGCGCAAATTGTCTGAAGACAAGGTCGTCAATAAGGCTTTGACGACCCTCAAGGGCAAGGCACGGGTCAAGCGCACCATGTGGAGCCGTCGCGCCCAGGAATATGAAGCCAAGATCAACTCCGGCTCCCTGGTATCGATTGCCGAGGTCGTGCGCGATCTCTACCGCTCGGAATCCCAGCCCGAGCAGTCTTATTCCGAGCGTCAGCTCTATGAAGCCGCATTGGACCGCATGGCGCGTGAAGTCGCCGCGGTGCAGAAGCTCGATGAGGAAAGCGCGATCGCCAAGATCGACGAGGTCCTCTCAAAGACCGCCAGCCTGGCGCAGGCCGCCCGGGAGAGCGATGAAGCCCAGGCAGCTGCCTGACACGTTCAACAAGATTTAACTGATCAGTCGGATATTTGAACCCGGTGCGGCCCGCGCACCGATTTTTTTCTTGCCTGGTATCGGTCTTAACCTCGTGAAAACCTTAGTTGAGTTACATAGTGAGTCCATAACGGTTGAAAGCAAGAAGGGCGAAGGCAGCATGTTCATCGTTCGATTGCCGTTCGCCGGCCCTGCTGCCCCCAAGGAAACCGAGGGACAGGCGGCATAATGATTGAACGTGTTCGCGTAGGAGGAAAAGACCATGGCGGCCACAATACTTTGTATTGATGACGAGACACTGCTTCGGGAAGATATCGTCGAGGAACTCGAAGACGAAGGTTACAAGGTGTTTCAGGCCAGCGATGGCCATGAAGGATTGAAGCAAATCCTGTCACACCGGCCCGATCTCGTGATTTGCGACATCACAATGCCGCGCAAGAATGGCTACGAGCTTCTTAAAGAGGTTCGGGGCGAACACGGAATCTCGGCGGAAATGCCGTTCATCTTCCTGTCCGCGCTGGCTGACAAGGAACATGTGGTTGCGGGCCTGAAGCTGGGCGCTGACAATTATATGACCAAGCCTGTCGATTTCGATGTGCTGCGCGTCAAGGTGAAAGCCTGCCTGCGCCAGGTCGACCGCATACGCACCACGGTCATGACCGGACCAAACTCGGAAGTGCTTCTCGACTGCTGACCCGGCCAGGCAAGCATCCGGTTCTTGCGGAATGATGTGCCAAGTGCTGCACGGCGTCTATGAGTTCATGGCCTAGAGCGGCGGACGCGTGGGCGCACCAGCCGCCAGACCCAGAATCTCGATTTGCTCGGGATGCGTTGCCTTGATGACGGGGCCGTTCCATCGCTCGATCCAGCCGCGAACCCGCACATCCTTCCCTTCAAGCTATTCTAACGCCATATTTGAAGCTTGAAAGCTGCGCCTGTCGCCGGCGCGAATTGCCACTGTGAAATCCTTGCGCCAGTCGGTATCGAAATTCAGGAACGTCCACTGACTTACCTTACCCACCGAACGAACCGTTCCTTCAACCAGTTGATAACTGCCGCTATGCTTTGACAGCACGTCCGTGCTGGTGGCCTGCAAGACCCTATAGCGTCCCTTGCTCCAAAGCCCGCTGCGTGCTTTGCGTGCGCTCTGCTCCTTCTCCTGCAGCGCACGGGCGCAGGCACGGTGTCCCTTAAGCGAATAGGCTTGCGCGAAGCCTTCACCGATCATGTGCCCTTGCGCCCAGATTCGCTCATTGCCGCGCTGCACGAACATTTGAGCCAGGTAGCGCTCATGGCGGTCGCGCTGTTCCTCCTCAGGGACGAAGCGCAACTCAACCTTGCTAGACCCGATCAGCTTCTCCAGGGCACGGCGCGCGCGCACCGCAGGGGGCCAGGCCGCATCTTTCTTCCACCAGCGTGGTGTCTGGGGCGCCAGTGCCTCGATCAATCGCACTTCGCTGGCGTCATCGAACCGGACCGTATGTCCATCGATGACCTGGGCGACGGTGGCGGTGCGGGAGATTTCCAGCTTGCACGCGGCCATTGCGCCAGAGCAAAGGGCAAGGAAGACAGAAAACGCCGTTGCGGCCCGCAGCATCGCGCTCACCCAGAA
>CAXMMX010000019.1:0-10051 GCA_964194535.1 uncultured Alphaproteobacteria bacterium
GGAAACCGATCCCGACGCCTATGTCTATTTCATCACTCAGGTCGCTGTCTGGAAAAGCATCTGCGATCTTATTGGTGAGCCGGGCTGGAAGGAAGACCCCGAATACACCACGCCGCAGGCGCGTCTCAACAAGCTTCCGCAGATTTTTGCCCGAATCGAGGAATGGACCAAGACCCAGGATAAGTTCGATGTGATGGAGGCGTGCAATCCGCTCAATATTCCGTGCGGGCCAATCCTGTCGATGAAGGAAATCGCCGAACAACCGTCCCTGCGCGAGACAGGTACGGTCGTGGAAGTTGATCATCCCACACGCGGCAAATATCTGACTGTTGGCAATCCCATCAAGCTCTCGGATTCTCCAAGCGATGTCGTACGTTCACCGCTTCTTGGCGAACATACCGACGAGATCCTCGCAGAAGTTCTGGGCATGAGCAGTGAAGATATCGCTGAGATGAAAGCCGATGGCGCCGTGGGCGACGAAATGGCCGGGTCCATTATCGCTGCGGAGTAGCAGCCCGGCCCAAGGCAGGCCGATCAACCGGCCAAGCAAGACGAAGAATCATAAAACCCCGGAGCATCCGTTCCGGGGTTTTTTCCTTTCCACGTCTCATTATACAAGACGATTGCGTTAAATTTCCGGAACGGGCATATTGCAGTCTTCCCCAATCACAAGGGAGAAACGTCATACCCATGGTCAAAGCCAAGAAAACCAATATGTCTGCCGACACGGCCGGTGTCCGCGCACAAAAACAGCAAAATAAGGGCGACGATCAGCTCCTGAGATTTGGGGCAATGGGTAAAGCATTCTCGATTCTGGAAACGCTTACCGGGAATTCTCAGCCCCTTTCCATGGCCGAACTTTCACGCGAGACTGGAATGACCAAGCCTACCGCGCATCGCATTATCTCGGTTCTGGCTGAACTTGGCTTTGTTGAACGTGACCAGGGCAAACGTGGCTATGTGGAGGGATCCCGCCTTATCCAGTTTGCGCTCGATACACTGAAAGCCACGGCGCCGCGCAATATGAGACACACGGTATTACGCGTCCTGTCGGAAGAGACCGGTGAGACTTGCAATTTCGGCATCCTTGCCGGTGCTGAAGTGATTTATCTCGACCGGGTCGAGGCAAAATGGGCGCTTGGACTTTGCTTTGAACCAGGCAGCCATATACCGGCCCATTGCAGCGCCATAGGCAAGCTGCTGTTGAGTCTTGAGCCGCCCGAGCGCCGCAGTGAATTGCTTCGCGCCATGCCCCTCACACGTTTTACACCGCACACGATCACATCGATTCCGGCCTTGCTGGAGGAGCTTGAAAGCATCCATGAAGATGAGATCGGGATAGATGACCAGGAGTTCATAGAGGGCGTGGTCTGCGTCGCGGTCCCCGTCAGGGCTGTCGATGGTGGTACAGTCGGCGGCCTTGCACTGTCTGCGCCAGAAGCGCGCGTTTCTATTGAGGAGGCGCTGCGTCTCGCGCCGCAAATGCGCCGTGCCGCTGCCAAACTGGGCAAGACATTCTCGCTCGGACCGACGCAGTGAAACCCGCCTTAATGTGAGGCTTCGCCTGTAGTTCCAGAGCTGTCAGATGCCAACATGCTCGTTGAAATCATGACCCGCAGTTTTATATATGTTCAAGGCGTATAAACTCGATGAACGACGCCAGCGCAGTGTGCCAGAGCGAACAGAAAAGATGGTGGTTTGATGTCGGATTTCACCTGCGCGATTCTCCTGGGTTTCGTCGTGCTGTCGGTGAAACACACGGTCGGAGACTTTTTTCTCCAAACCTCCTATCAGTATCTCAACAAGGGCATATACGGGCACCGGGGCGGCCTGATTCATAGCGCCCTGCACGCACTGCTCACCATTCCGGTCTTTCTGGTTTTACCGCCCTCTTCCGCACTTTTGGCAATCGCCATTATTGCCGGTGAATTCGTTGTGCATTACCATCTGGACTGGTCCAAGGAGCAGCTGATCAAACGCTACAGGCTTACCCAGAAAGATCCGTGGTTCTGGCATCTGTTCGGGCTCGACCAGCTGGGCCACATGGTGACCTATGTGGCGATTATTGCCATCCTCATAAGCTAGTCGCGTTGCTCACACGAGAGCGGAAATCTCGCGGTTGGCGAACTCGAGCCGGTCGGAGAGAATGCGCACGATGAGCCGATAGAATGCCGCCGCTGCCTTGGGGTCTTCCCCCTGCATGCGCTCGAAGCTTTTGCGCGTAAGCCTGTAGACGACGCTCCGCTGCTCAGCGATAACCGCCGCAACCCTTGGCGCGTTCCTGAAGAACCCCATTTCACCGATAACCGTTTGCGCCGCCATACGCCTTAGACATGTGGAATGGCCCTTCTCATCAGTAATGATGATGGCGATGCTGCCGGTGGCAAGCAAATCCACGGAGTTGGACTGCCCGCCCTGTTTGAGAACCACCTGTCCTTCCTTGAAGGTACGCCGGTCGAAATAGGACATGAGCCGTTTTGGCTCAACTTCACCACTGAATACATTCTCAAGCCATTGCTCGAAGGTAGCCTCGGTTACTCCAGCGGACTCATGCTCGCTCAACAGAACATTCTCGCACCATTCAAGCGCCTCGTTACGATCCGGGAACCCGCGATGCGGACCGCCTTCAGTGACGATGCCAGCCGTTGTAAACACCTTTTGCAACTGCTCGTTGAGGCCCGCAAAGGCGATATAGGCCGCGCGTTCATCGCAATAGTTCCTGAGCTTCACCAGGCTCAGAACCGCTGAGGTATCGAGCCCCGGGACTGCGCTGAAATCGAGCACAAGAAATCGCACATTCGGACTTTCCTGCACATCCATTGTGCGCTTTATGAATTCGAACAGTCCGTTTGAGGAGCCAAAGAAGATGAATCCGGAGAGCCAAAGCACATGAATTTGCGCCCCATGCTCCTTGAGCAATGCGGTTTCATGGGGAGAGCGTTCGACATTGCTGGCGAAATCAAGCCGGGTCAGATGACGACGCACGACGCCGATACGGCTGTAAGAGATGGCGAACAACAGGCACGCGCCTACAATGCCGAGAACCACGCCGAGCAAATAGCCCGAATAGACGATTACGGCCATGATGGCGCCGGCCAGCAGGAATTCGGTGAGTGAGCGCTGGGCAGGTGATCGGATCAGGGCTTCGGCCAGGACGACAAGACCCAGATATACCAGCAATCCGCCCAGAAGCGGTGTTGGGATATAGTTCGCAACATCGGCGCCGAAAAACAAAACGATCGCGCAGAACCCGGCTGCGGCAACACCGCTAAAGCGCGACACAGCTCCAGCTTCCTGAATGAGTATGCTGCCACTCAGCGACAGATTACCGGCTGCTCCACCAGCGAGCCCCGAGAGGATATTCGCAACGCCGTTATATTTCAGCTCCTTGTCGAGATCGGCAGACTGTTGCCGTGCGACTTCAAGACTCGACACATCCAGCAGGACCGAGATAGCCGTAACGCCACACACGGCGCCAATCTCCGCTGCACTGAATGCGAGTGAACTCCACTCGATATCATGCTCGATGACGGCCTGCAGCGGCATCCAGAAATTCACGCCTGACATTCCCTGCAAATACCAGGCGGAACGGCCACCAATCTGCTCGGAAAACCCGAATACAAGCAAAACCAGATTCAGCAGGATGACGAGGGAAAAGAAGGAAACCGGCAAGGTAAGAAAGCTGTCGAACACTTTGCGGCGAATAAAGAAAACGCCACCAGAAAAACCCATACCGATCAAAAATTGTGGCACATGCTCCAAAGCAAACAGGGATGTAACCGATTGGACTGATAATTGCGGAGCGACCCCCGTCATTACCTCTATACCGCCTGTTACGAGCAGCCAGCCGGAGGCGGCGAGAAACCCGCCTATAACCGGATAAGGAACAAACCGCAGCCAAACACCCAGGCGCAATGACCCGAGCGCGAAGAGCAGAAGACCGGTCAGGATCGTACTGGCACTGATGGCAATCAAAACATGAATGGTTGCCATCTGTGCACCCATGCCCGTCGAGGCAACATGAGCTGCAACAGCCGTCGCAAGAACACTCATGACAGCAACTGCTGGCGTATCGGGGCCCGCGCCGGCCGGGCTAAGCGTGCTGGTCAGCGCAATGACAAGACAGGTGACGACTGTTCCGGTCAGGAGGGTGGAGAGGCCAAGCGTCAGTCCGCCGGCAAGCTCACCCTGGAAAATGAGCGCACTGAACGAAATACAGTAGGTGATGATGACGAGGGCGAAAACGAGACCGCTCACAGTGTCGCGCATCAGGGCGACTGATTTCGCGCCATCAGGGCCGTGCAAGGGCCGGTGCCCGAGTTTTCGGAGTTGTATCAAGGCGTCAGCTCATACTCTGCCCAAGGTCAATCAGACATGAACCGTGTCAGCGGTGAATTTCAAGGGAAAATATACCCAAGCAGCTGATTGCGGGTTCACCCGCGCAATTGAGAATTATGGTTCCGGCCCCTAGTTTTCCATGCCGCTACGTCTGCGCAAGTCAAGATAGGCCGCATTGTGGTCCAGGTCACCCTTCCCGGTTTCGACCAGATTCTGGTAAGTTTCGCGGGCCTGACCGGTCATCGGCATCACCACACCGAATGATGTACCAAGCTCTTGCGCCGTGCGCGTATCCTTGAGCTGGATTTGGCAACGCCCGCCCGGTTCGAAGTTTCCGGCAATCATGCGCTGCCCGTGGTTTTGCAGGATCGGGGAATCGGCAAAACCACCCTTGAGCGCCTCAATCACCGCACCTGGATCAGCGCCGCCCGCTTCAGCCAGCAGCAATGCCTCCGCCACCGTCTGGATTGTATTACCGACAATCACCTGATTGGCGAGCTTGGCAAGCGAACCGGTTCCCGCCGGGCCGACATGGGTCGAGCGGCCCATCACAGACAAGACCGGTTGAATCTTTTCAAAGGCTTCAGCATCACCGCCCGCCATGATGGTCATTTTGCCATCGCGAGCGCCGGGCTCTCCTCCCGAGACTGGCGCATCGAGATAGTGCACGCCGCGCGCTTGCGCAGCCTTGCCCTGGGCCGCCGCGGTCTCCATGGGTATTGAACTCATAACAAGCAGGGTCGACCCCTCACCCATCAGCGCCAGAATACCGTTCTCGCCAAGAATGACCTCGTCGCTCGCCGGTCCATCACTCACCATGACAATGGCGATATCGGCGCCCCTGGCCGCGTCCCCCGCGTTGTTGGCGATTTCCACGCCATAGTCCTTGAGCGGCTTGGCTTTCGATAGTGTTCTGTTCCAGGCCGTCACGCGATGTCCGGCCAGGGCAAGCCGCCGGGCCATATGCAAGCCCATGATCCCCGTTCCTAAAAAAGCGATGGAGTGCTGTGCCGACATATCTGTTTCTCCCTGGGTCATGACCTAAAACCCTGCCGATACTGTTCCTGTTTGCTATGATGAGATGAGCGAATACGCCAGCGAAAAATACCAGCTGAAAATCAGGAACAAGAAAGGACACGAAGGTGGGAACCTATCGTATTGCCGCCATTCCCGGTGATGGCATCGGCAAGGAAGTGATCGCGGCCGGGTGCCGTGTATTGGAGCATCTGGCGCAGCACAAGAGCGGACTCTCGATTGAATTCGAGACGTTTCCCTGGGGCAGCGACCAATATCTCGAAACCGGCGAAATGATGCCGCAGGACGCGCTGGATACACTTCGCAATTTCGACGCTATCTATTTTGGTTCCGCGGGCGACCCGCGCGTGCCCGATCATATTTCTCTGTGGAAATTGCGGCTGGCCATCTGCCAGGGTTTTGATCAATACGCCAATATCCGCCCGACCAAACTGCTGCCGGGTCTGTCGAGCCCGCTCAAGAACGGTACGCCTGAAACGATCGACTGGTTCATCGTGCGTGAAAACTCCGAAGGGGAATATTCAGGCGCCGGAGGGCGCGTACATCAGGGCTTGTCCAACGAAGTCGGGCTTGATGTCTCGGTGATCACGCTGGAGGGGGCGGAACGCATCCAGCGTTTTGCTTTTGAAGTGGCCCGCTCACGCCCGCGTAAAAAATTGACTTTTGTCACCAAATCCAACGCCCAACGCCACGCAATGGTCTTGTGGGATGAAGTGTTCGAAAAGGTCAGCGCCAACTATCCCGGCATTAAGACCGACCGCGTTCTCGTGGACGCCATGGCGGCGCGTTTCGTGACCGATCCGGAAAGCATCGACACGGTGGTGGCGACAAATCTGCACGCCGATGTGCTGAGTGATCTGGCAGCCGCTCTTTCAGGCTCTTTAGGCGTTGCGCCAACCGGCAACATCAACCCCGAACGCGTAACCCCGTCCATGTTCGAACCCATCCATGGCTCTGCCTTCGACATTATGGGGCACGGGTCGGCGAACCCGCTTGGCTCCTTCTGGTCAGCTTCCCTGATGCTCGATCATCTGGGAGAGAGCGAAGCGGCTGCTGAACTGTTCAGGGCGATTGAAACGGTCACGGGGGAAGGCTCTACCCTGCCGCGCGACCTAGGCGGTCAGGCGGGTACCGATGACGTTACCGAAGCGGTGTGCAAGGCCCTTTAGGCACAACATTCGCCAATGTCAGACAGCTGACTCAATACCTGCCTTGGGGTCCCAGCTACCGACATTGAGCGTCTCGTCGATTACCCACGGACCGTCATGCCCCCCCTGGCGGCAATGGCGTGCCAGCAGAGCGTTGAACTGGCTGCGCGGCATGAGCTGGAACCCGGCCTGGGCCAGATGTCCGGTGTGGAATTTGCCGTCATTAAGGACAAAGCCCCACTTCTGCAGGTGGCAATTAAGCGTTGCGAAACCCACTTTTGACGCGTCGCGCGAGCGGGTGAACTGGGATTCGCTGAAAAACACCTGGCCCGCCGCCACGCCATATGCACCGCCGGCAAGATTGTCTTCTGCGTCCCAGACTTCGACCGAGTGTGCATGACCTGCTTTGTGCAGCGCCATATAAGCGTCGATCACATCCGGTGTGACCCATGTCAGCTTTGGGCGTCCGGGACGCGGCTCGCCACAGCCGCGCACCACCTCTACAAAGGCACGATCGAAGGTCACGGTGAAATGCTTGTTCCTCAAACGCCGGCGAAGGTTTTTCTCCATATGGAAATCAGCCAGGCACAACACCATTCGAGAAGCGGGGGCCCACCATTTATGCGGACCAAGATGAGAGAAGGGAAACAGCCCTGCCCTGTAGCCCGCCATGAGAGCGTCCACGCCCATATCGTGACAAATGCCAACCAGCCCGTCGGGATTGGATAAAGCCAAATCCGGGTCCGGCACACCCTCTTCAACATCGCGCAGCCCCGCATAGTGGGAGGCAACCATCCACAAGGTTGCGGGCACCCCCCATGTGCGCGGCGGCTTCAGGCTCCAGGCCGTGCCCAGCACCCAGCGGCGCAACCGGTCAGGCAATGCCTCGTGGGCGCTCGAATTCGTACCGCCTGTACCCTCGTAGACAGGCGTTGCAACAGTCGTTTCGTTCGTGGAACTCATGGCAGACCCCGGGTGCTTCTAACGATGATGAACTGTGCGGGAACTTGTGTATCCCGACTCACCGAAATAGCAGAAGGGCGTTAAATTTGATTTGCCGTCAGCGCAATAAAAGCGTCACGCGCACTTTTCCTTAGCTGTGGAATAAGATTATTTCCTCCACAGGCAAGGTCATAATGGGGTTCTTAAAGTGTTTGATTGCGGCCAAAATGGGGCGCAAGAAAGGCTAATTAAATATATTTATGACATATTTTAATGAAAACTATATAAATAAAAGCTCGACACATGTATGGATATGACAATCATCAATTCGTGTCTCATTACATTTAAATTCATTGGTTTATGTTACGGCTATTCTCATTACCGTTTTGTCATAATTTTCTCTCACTTACTATAACCTCTCCCATATTATCTGTGCTATAGTTATATCGTTAATCGCCGAACAGGCGGGGGAAAAAACAAAAAAACTAGAGACTAACATTCTCACCCTTCTGATCGGCCTAGCGACGGAGGCAAGAGATGTCAGTTCCCTGCATCCCCCAAGAGGGTCAGACATTCCCGAAGCATTTCTGGCTAGGCTTGGCCATGGCGGCGTCCATCTGGGCATTACTCGGCCTAGGGACTGCTATCGGGTAGTTTTCGAAACGGAGTGATACCGGCGCGCCCCACAAGAGCGGGCCGATTTAAGACAGACCAAAGGGTCTTGTAACGACAAAAAAACTACTCAGGCTTAAGCTTGCAGCAGTGCTTCACGGTAATGCGTATCAGCAATCATCCCGTCCGGTGGGCATCCCCCCCATGTGCCCACCGGATTTTTTACGGGCGCTTGGGTAACGAAGCGTTTGTCTGCTCCCCAATCCATGCGGCGAAGTCCTTGTCGACTTCCACAGGATCAATCACCAGCAAAGCAGGCTTGTCATAAGGATGCATATCCTTGGCGCGTTGAAGCGCTTGGCGCTGACACCCCTTTCGGGTCTTGATGATCATAGCCGCTTCGGCCGATTCCTCAAGGGCGCCCTGCCATTCATAAATCGCCGTCATCGACGGGAAAATGTTGACACAGGCCGCAAGCTGCGCCTCCACAAGGGCGCGGCCCACCTGCTTCGCAGCTTCCACATTTTCGAATGTCGTGTAGATCAGAACAGGATCATTCTCGTGACCCATCTCTTCCCCCTCTTGCAATTTGGGTGTGCTATGCGCCAAACACGCTCGCACGGGCCTGCGCCTTGCGTCTATAGTGCCCGCCCTGGAGCCGAGAGTTGAATCATCATGGCGAATAACAAGAACAAATTCGAGAATATAGCGTTTGTAGCCAGCGATCATCATGACGCCCGTGTGGCGGCAGACAGGCTCATCTCGCGTTATGGAAATGCAGATCCCAAGGATGCCGACGCGATCGTCGCTCTTGGCGGCGACGGCCTCATGCTGCAAACGCTTCACGCACACATGAACACACATATTCCGATCTATGGAATGCATCGCGGATCCGTGGGCTTCCTGATGAACGATTATAATGAAGAGGGTTTGCGTGAGCGTCTGGCCGCGTCCATCACCAGCATCATCCACCCCTTGCACATGCAGGTGAGCCGGGATGGGGGCAAGACTCAAGAGGCCCTCGCCATAAACGAGGTCGCGCTGTTCCGCGCCTCATACCAGGCGGCGAAGCTCAAAATATCGGTAGACGGGAAATTGCGTATGGAAGAGTTGATTTGTGATGGCGTGCTGGTGGCTACACCGGCGGGTAGCACTGCCTATAATCACTCTGCTTACGGTCCCATATTGCCTATTAACGCCCAGCTCCTGGCCCTCACGCCGATAAGCCCGTTTCGGCCGAGGCGCTGGCGCGGCGCTCTGCTGCCCAATGATGCCAAGGTGCGTGTTGAGGTGCTGGAGGCTGACAAGCGCCCGGTCATTGCCGTGGCCGACCACACCGAATACCGCTCAGTTCTCGACATTTTGGTGCAAGAAGACACTTCTATCGAAATGCATATGATGTTCGATTCCTATCACGCTCTGGACGAGCGTATTCTCGCAGAGCAATTTCGTTACTGAGCCTGAATATACGCCTGACTCACAAGTGCAAATTTAGTGATTGTTAAGCTAACAGCGACACGATGGCTTCAGTTACAAAATAAAAACTAGCGGCGTAACTCACGCTGCACAGTTCCGAGTTGTTAGCGAATGGCCAAAATCGCGTTCGACGAGTTGAGATTCGTGGTCGCGGATGATAACGCGCATATGCGCCGTATCGTGCGTACGCTGCTTCGAGCTTTCGGTTGCCGTGAAATCTACGAAGCGGAAGACGGCGCTTCGGGTCTTGAAGCCGTTGAGGCTTACTCACCAGACATCCTAATCACTGATATCACAATGCCGATTTTCGACGGCATTGAGCTCACGAGAATGATCCGCAATCCGGAAGGTTGCCGATCTCCCTTTCTGCCGATCATTGTTCTGTCCGCCTATTCGGAAAAGAAACATGTGATCGCCGCACGTGATGCTGGCGCTACCGAATTCCTGTGTAAACCGGTTTCGGCCAGAGCGCTTTACCGGCGCATCCAGAATGTTGTCAC
>CAXMMX010000020.1:0-4092 GCA_964194535.1 uncultured Alphaproteobacteria bacterium
TCACCTATCACCTGATTGTCGGCGATTACGGGATGGAAGCCCGCACGCGGCTCCAGGCACATGTCAAGACATCTGAAGGCGAACTCAAGGGACTTCAGGCAGTGCGCGAGCGCCTTGACCGCGATGTGGCGCTTATGCGCGCAGGTAAACTCGATCCTGACATGCTGGGCGAGCGGGCGCGGATGATCCTCAATTTCTCACACCCCGACGATATTGTTATTATGGACAAACCGTCCGCAGCTTCTCCCAAGCGTTGAACTCATCACTGCCTAACAGATCACCAATTCTTGCATGCCTTTAAAATTTCTTGCTTTTTCTAAATCTTAAAACAACTTTCTCACACATCCAGCGATCTGGCTTATCGGCAGCGGTTCGTGTTACTTTTTTATATTGCAGGTAGAAATACAGGGAGGGTTGATGACCGTGTCCGAAGAGCACGCCACCATGGCTCAGGTCGACGAAGACATCATGAACATCGTAGAGACGGCGGGGGCCAAATCATCCGTTCCTGAGTTTAATCTTGATCAGGAACGCCACGCTTATCGTGAGATGCTTCTCATTCGCCGCTTCGAGGAGAAGGCGGGCCAGCTTTATGGAATGGGGTTCATTGGCGGCTTTTGTCACCTCTATATTGGCCAGGAAGCCGTCGTGGTCGGCATGCAAATGGCCATAAAGAAAGGTGATCAGCTCATCACCACCTATCGTGACCATGGCCATATGCTGAGCAGCGGCATGGACCCGAAGGGCGTTATGGCCGAACTGACCGGGCGGCAAAGCGGCTATTCACACGGCAAGGGCGGCTCCATGCACATGTTTTCCATCGAAGCCAATTTTTATGGCGGACATGGCATCGTCGGCGCATCCGCGCCACTTGGCAGCGGCCTGGCATTCGCCAACAAATATCGCGGCAATGACCATGTGAGCCTGACGTATTTCGGCGACGGATCATCCAATCAGGGCCAGGTGTATGAGGCCTTCAACATGGCCAAGCTTTGGAACCTTCCCGTCATCTATATTATCGAAAATAACAAATACGCCATGGGGACGAGCATCGACCGCTCATCCTCTACGACCGATCTGTCGCAGCGTGGTGCGAGCTTCGATATTCCGGGCGAGCAGGTGGACGGCATGGACGTGCGTGCCGTGAAGGCGGCGGGCGACAAGGTGGTACAGCGCGCTCTCGACGGCAAGGGTCCATATATTCTGGAAATGCTGACCTATCGATACCGCGGTCATTCCATGTCGGATCCTGCAAAATACCGCACCAAGGAAGAAGTGCAGAAAATGCGCAGCGAACATGATCCGATCGAGCAGGTGCGCGCACGCATGCTGGACAAGGGGCTGGTCGGTGAAGACGAATTGAAACAAATAGACAAGGATGTCCGCGCCATCGTCAACGAGTCGGCGGAATTCGCGCAGAACGCTCCAGAGCCTGATGCTTCAGAGCTTTACACCGACATCTTGAAGGAATCGTAGGCGGCGTTTAAGCGCAGTTCGGGGGAGGCTTTAGTACATATTATGGCGACCAATATACTTATGCCCGCTCTCTCGCCAACCATGGAAGAGGGCAAGCTGGCCAAATGGCTTGTCAAAGAAGGTGACAGTGTCCAGTCCGGCGATGTAATTGCCGAAATTGAGACCGACAAGGCCACCATGGAGGTCGAGGCGGTCGATGAGGGCACGCTGGCGAAAATACTGGTTGCAGAAGGCACCGAGGGCGTAAAGGTCAACACGCCTATTGCCGTGATCGCCGAGGAAGGTGAAGACGTTACTGCTGCCGAGGCGCCTGCCGCTGCACCGGTTGAGGCATCATCCCAGCCAGCACCATCAGCGCCACCAGAAACGCCAGATCCGGCGCCAGCTGCCCCCGCAATAGTAGCCGCGGCCGACCCTGAACTCCCCGCAGACACCGAGATCGCACCCTTGACCGTGCGCGAAGCCTTGCGCGACGCCATGGCGGAAGAAATGCGCCGTGATGGCGACGTGTTCCTCATGGGCGAGGAAGTGGCGCAATATCAGGGCGCCTACAAGGTGAGCCAGGGCCTGCTGGACGAATTTGGCGAGCGGCGCGTCATCGATACCCCCATTACCGAGCATGGCTTTTGCGGCATCGGGGTGGGCGCGGCCTTGAGCGGATTAAAACCCATCGTCGAGTTCATGACCTGGAATTTCGCCATGCAGGCCATCGACCACATCATCAATTCCGCCGCCAAGACGCTTTATATGTCGGGCGGCCAGATGGGATGCCCGATCGTGTTTCGCGGCGCCAATGGCGCGGCGGCGCGCGTGGGAGCCCAGCACAGCCAGTGCTACTCGGCCTGGTATGCTCAAGTTCCAGGGCTAAAGGTCATCGCGCCCTATACCGCTTCTGATGCCAAGGGACTGCTCAAGGCCGCGATCCGCGACCCCAACCCGGTGGTGTTTCTTGAGCACGAAATTCTCTACGGCCAGAGCTTCGATGTGCCGAAGGATGACGATTGGGTATTGCCCATAGGCAAAGCCAAGATTGTGCGTGAAGGAAGCGACGTGACGCTCGTCTCCTTCTCCCGCGCCATGGCCTACACGCTGGAAGCCGCGGACGTGCTGGCCTCAGAAGGCATCAACGCTGAAGTCATTGATTTGCGCACCCTGCGTCCTCTCGATATGGCGACAATTCTCGGTTCAGTGAAGAAAACCAACCGGATTGTAACAATCGAGGAAGCGTGGCCGGTCTGTTCCATCGGCACCGAGATTTGCGCGTCGGTGACCCGTGATGCGTTCGATTATCTGGATGCCCCGCCGACGCAAGTCTCCGGCGCGGACGTACCCATGCCATACGCCGCAAATCTCGAGGCGCTTGCCTTGCCAACCGCCGGCCAGGTGGCCGATGCGGCCAGAGCTGTGTGTTACGCAAAGTGAGCGCTCCTTTGGCGCAAGTCCATTCAAGAGTAGGGGAGGCCCCATGCCCATTCAGATATTGATGCCAGCACTCTCGCCCACCATGGAGGACGGCAAGCTGGCCAAATGGATGGTCAAGGAAGGCGATAGCGTCGAGCCGGGCGACGTACTGGCGGAGATTGAAACCGACAAGGCGACGATGGAGGTCGAGGCCGTTGACGAGGGCATCGTCGGCAAAATTCTGATCGGTGAGGGCACCGAGCATGTGCCCGTGAACAAGCTCATCGCTGTTCTGCTGGAAGAAGGCGAGGATGAAAGCGCTCTGGTTGGTTTTGAAGATGGCAGCGCGCAGGCAGCGCCCGCAGCGCCTTCCCAGACGCAGACACAAACCCCGGCAGCAGATCCTTCACCTGAACCGGCGCCCGCAGCCACTCCGCAGCCTGTAACTCAGGCGTCTAAAACCAATGGCCGGGCCGGGCGGACAATAGCTTCACCCCTCGCGCGCAGACTGGCACGGGAGGGAAATATAGATCTCTCGCTGGTACAGGGCAGCGGCCCGAACGGGCGCATCGTCAAACACGATGTGGAACAAGCGCTTGAAGGCGGCCAAGCCGCTGCGGCGCCCACGGCGGCCGAAGCCATCTCGGTGGGGCAGGTCATGCCCGCCCGCACGCCATCTGCCGCTGCCGTTCCAGCCATGGCGGATCAGGAAATCCTGGCGCTCTATGAGCCCGGCACCTACGAAGTCGTGCCGCATGATAATATGCGCCGCATCATCGCCGAGCGGTTGTCAGTGGCGAAATCGACGATTCCGCATTTCTATCTGACCGTTGATTGCAAACTCGATACGCTGCTCTCCGCACGCAAGCGCCTCAACGCCATGAGCGCGGATGAAGGCCCGAGCGCCTTCAAAATTTCCGTCAATGACATGATTATCAAGGCAATGGCGATGGCGCTGCAAAAAATACCAAATTCCAACGCCACCTGGACAGAACAGGGGCTGTTGCGTCATCGCTCCTCCGATATCGGCATCGCGGTTTCCGTCGAGGGCGGGTTGTTCACTCCCGTCATACGCCATGCGGAAGTGAAAAGCCTTTCGGAGATTTCCAACGAAATGAAAGATCTCGCGGGCCGCGCGCGCAACCGCCGCCTGGCGCCCCATGAATATCAGGGCGGCACCACGTCGATTTCCAATCTCGGCATGATGGGCATCAA
>CAXMMX010000021.1:0-13223 GCA_964194535.1 uncultured Alphaproteobacteria bacterium
CTTCGAGAAGCGCCACAGGGACCGTTTCCACTTTTGTCAGGTTAAAGGTGACCGCCAGCGCGTCACCAACCGCGTCTGCCTGATCCGATGTTACAAGCACCAGAACTTCATTGGGTATAAATTGCAGGATGGAAACCAGCACTGGTGGCGGCGCCTTCTTGCGCGGGGACTTGCGTCTGGTGGTTTTCTTTTTCCCTTTTGGCTTGCGATAAACCTTCTTCGGCGGGGGTTTCTTCTTGGTTTGCTCGATGATCTTGCCGATGTCGATCGTGATGCCGATGCCTACTCCGCCGCCACCACCCCGGTTCCCCGAAGAATCTCTACGGTTGTTTTCGGAAGCAATTTTTTTGCCTGAGAGGTAAATGTTGCTGGCAGGGGGATACTTGCGCTGAATCACCCGGCGTTGTGTTGTGATTTTTCCATACGCTTTGATATCCGTCATGCCGCGCAGGCCACTCGCTCGTTCAATTGTCGTGGCAATATCAGCGAGCACAGGCACCGCACGACCCTGCATCAGCGCGAAGGCAAAGAGAGCTAACAGTATGCCAAGTTTCCGCATAACCGTATTTTTCGCTAAAACCTTCATAGCACTGTACACTACTGGCACTGCAATGCCGATAACGTTTTTTCGCACTTGCAACTTGTTTAGCAGCGCTTCGCGCGGCTTCATCCAGCGTTTCATCCGAAACCTTTATCTTGTAGACACCGCCGGGCCTTGGGCCATCGACGATGGTAAAACGAAATCGATCAATCAGATTTGAGTTTTTTTGCGACGCAGACTGAAGTTACTTATGACAAATTCGAAGGTCCGCTTATGATGCTGTGGACGGCTCCTCCACAGGCATAGCGATGCACCGAATTGCGGTGTTTATTCGGAAGACGGTGAATGTCGCCTATTGGCACTTGGCGGACGTTCCAGCCAGAACTAATCGATGTCTGCTTTCGAGTAGTCCGGTTTGGCTGTTACACCCAGCCATGCTAAGAGCGGATCAGAAGTCATCGCGCTGGATTCCCATGAAAATCGCCACCTGGAACATTAATGGCATCAAGGCCCGGCTCGACGGGCTCGTGACCTGGCTGGAGCAGGCAAAACCCGATATTGCCTGCATGCAGGAAATCAAGAGTGTCGATGAGGGGTTCCCGTCAGAGCGTTTTGAGGAGCTTGGCTACAATGTCGCCGTGCATGGACAGAAGAGCTTCAACGGCGTGGCAATCCTGTCAAAGAAGCCATTTGACGAGATCGTCAAGGGTTTGGCCGGCGATGACGCGGACGACCATGCGCGCTATCTCGAAGTGGTGATTTCCACGACAAGCGGCGTCGTGCGCGTGGGGTCAATCTATCTGCCCAACGGCAACCCGGTTGATACACAAAAGTATCCCTACAAGCTGCGCTGGATGGATCGCCTGATCGATCACGCGAAGGGATTGCTAGGGCTGGAGGAACCCTTTGTTCTGGCAGGTGATTTTAACGTTATCCCGACCGAAGACGATGTGCACGACCCGCTAGCGTGGGAAGGCGATGCCCTGTTCCGCCCCGAAACACGCACCAGGTTCCATAGACTGCTCAATCTCGGCCTGACGGACGCCTACCGGGCGTGTCATTCCCAGAGCAATCAATATACGTTCTGGGATTTCCAGAGAGGGGCCTGGCAGAAAGACCACGGCATCCGCATTGACCATCTGCTGCTTTCACCACAGGCAGCCGACCGCCTTCAGGGGTGCGAGATCGACCGCTTTACCCGCGGCTGGGAGAAACCATCGGATCACGTGCCGGTCTGGATTGAATTGAAAACAGATTGAGAATTGGTATGAGCGCGGTGTCGATGAAACCGGAGCGGGTGGCTCGGGTTATTCCGAAAACGCTCTAGCGCAGCGCGCTGTGGCCATCCATGCCGACATTGGTGAAGCCCATGGCGGCGCCTGAACTGGTCGAGGCCCCGGCGCCATTTGCCGTGACAGGAGCAGGCTTGGCATTGGCCTGATCCGGTACGCTTACAACAACGCCCTTGCGCCCCATGCGAGCTTGCCACCTGGCGGCAATTTTCGCGGCACGCTGACGCTCCTTGGCCTTCGAACCGGCATAGGCACGAGCATATAAATCATCGATCCACCGGGCTTCGTCATCATCCCTGGCGTTCTGCCGGGCAAGAGATAAAAACGCCAGGCCCTTGTGCGGCTGACGGCGCACGTCCATTGCTCCGCGCCAGAGCAGATCGCCCAGGATCGCTTGAGATTTGCCATGCCGTTTCTTGGCCGCGTTGGTCAGCCAGTTGATGGCGAGACGGGAGTTGCGCGGCATGCCCTCCCCGTCAAGATACATTTGCGCCAGGTTGCACTGCGCCTCGGCATCACCCAGATAGCTCGCCGCATGCCACAACAGACCTGCGGCACGGCGTTTATCTACCTTGATAGTGCTGCCTGGAATTCCATTCCGGTAATAGTTGCCGAGCTCCACGAAGGCATGCGCCACGCTGCTTGCCCGGGCATTATGCGGGCGCATCTCCGCATGATCATTGACGATATGATGATAGAGATCGAAGGCCTTTACATGATTGAGAGGCACCTCTTCGCCCGCGCCATACATGCGGGCGAGCTGTAACTGAGCATCGATCACGCCGAGTTCCGCGGCAACCTCAAGCGCGGCCACTTTGCCACTCTTTGCAGGGACAAGAGGCTGCGCGCCGATATGCTTTGCCGCGGCAAGGCGCGTCTCCCCGCCGGCCCAGCCAGAACTGCTGGTCACAATGAGCGCGGCCAGTGCGGCGATACATATATTGAGACACTTACACATTGGCGTAACACTCAACCTCAACACCACCTCCAGGATGGGTCACAGCGCCCATGCGGGCTGGCCCGACCTGGTCGGCATACTTCCATAACGCGCCACTCTTGTAGGGGTTATCCGGCGCCTCCCAGGCTTTGCGGCGTTTTTCAAGTTCATCGTCGCTAAGCTCGACGTCGAGTGTCCCCGCTATAGCATCAATTATGATCTTATCTCCATTTTTCAAGAGGCCTATGGGTCCGCCGGTTGCAGCTTCGGGTCCCACATGGCCAATACAGAAGCCCCTCGTAGCGCCGGAAAAGCGGCCATCGGTGATGAGCGCGACCTTGTCGCCCATGCCCTGACCATAGAGCACAGCCGTGGTGGACAGCATTTCGCGCATGCCGGGGCCGCCCTTGGGCCCCTCATAGCGAATGACCAGAACCTCACCCTCTTCGTAATTGCGGCTGGAGACCGCTTCGAAGCAGGCTTCTTCAGTGTCAAAGCAGCGCGCGGGCCCGGAGAATTTCAGCTCCTCCATGCCGGCGACCTTCACGATGGCGCCATCAGGGGCAAGATTGCCCCGCAAACCAACCACGCCGCCTGTAGCCGTTATCGGCTTGTCCGCCGGGTAAACCACGTCCTGGGCGTCGTTCCATTTCACGCTTTCCATATTTTCCGCCAAGGTACGGCCCGTCACGGTCATGCAATCGCCGTGCATGAAGCCGTTATCGAGAAGCGTCTTGATCAGCAGTGGAATACCGCCCGCCTCGAACATGTCCTTGGCGACATATTTTCCGGCTGGCTTGAGGTCGGCGACATAAGGCGTCTTCTTGAATATCTCCGCCACGTCGAACAGATCGAAATCGATGCCGCACTCGTTGGCGATGGCCGGCAGATGCAGGGCCGCATTGGTGGAGCCGCCCGATGCAGCGACGACCGCTGCCGCATTTTCAAGGGATTTGAGCGTAACGATATCGCGCGGCCGGATTTCCCGGGCCAGGAGTTCCATAATCATTTCGCCCGCGGCCATGCAGAACTGATCGCGCATCTCGTAAGGTGCGGGTGCGCCAGCGGAATATGGAAGGGCAAGGCCGATGGCTTCAGAAACCGTCGCCATTGTGTTTGCCGTGAACTGCGCGCCGCAGGCCCCGGCTGAGGGGCACGCAACCCGTTCAAGTTCCTCCAGGTCTTCATCCGACATTTTGCCGACCGAATGCAGACCGACCGCTTCGAACACGTCCTGAACCGTGACCTGGTTGCCCTTGAAATTGCCAGGCAGGATTGAACCGCCATAAAGAAAAATCGACGGCACGTTGAGGCGGCACATGGCCATCATCATGCCCGGCAGCGACTTGTCGCACCCGGCCACGCCAACCAGCGCGTCATAGCAATGACCGCGCATGGAAAGTTCAACCGAGTCGGCAATGACTTCACGCGAGGCCAGCGAGGCCTTCATGCCCTGATGGCCCATGGCGATGCCGTCAGTCACTGTGATGGTGCAGAATTCGCGCGGCGTGCCGCTGGCATGAGCCACGCCTTTTTTGACGACCTGCGCCTGGCGCTGAAGCGCGATGTTGCATGGTGCTGATTCATTCCAGCAGGTGACAACGCCCACCAGCGGCTGATGAATTTCATCACTGCTCAGCCCCATTGCATACAGGAAGGAGCGATGCGGCGCCCTTTCAGGCCCCTCCGTAACATGCCGGCTCGGCAAACATTTTTTATCGAACGTCTTTGCATCCATGATCAATGAGCCTCCGGCTCTGTCCAATTCGTCTGTGGTCCCGATACCTCGCGGCGTCTGGTCTTGACGCGCAGTGGCCGCTTTACAGATTACCTGCCTTCATCTCCCAAGAACAAACCCGGTTGAGAAGACTCCGGCGGATGGGCATCCAGGGACACTATTCGCCCATCAATTCGGCGCGGATATTCAATCGAATTTATGGCGCAAACGAGGCCGTTTGTTGCGATTTGACAACACTCTGGCAAAAAACCACATTCCTGCCCAATGACATTTCCGATCAGCCCTGCGGCAATGGTGCGCTTTTCAAAGCGCTAGGGTCCAGACTCATGAATGGTATCCATTGTGTGTGATGGATTTTGCCACTGAGCAGGCAAAAAGCCTGTTGTTGCGCTTGTTAGTCCGTATTCGAACCCTCCTGATCAAACACAATTGCATCCCATTCATGGGTCCTGACCCTAGAATTCTCTTTATTCTGCGCCGCCCTTTGGCGCATAACAGCACCAGCATCATCGAGTTTGCCGCAATGGCAGTAGGACGCATGCCCCCGAAACAAGCGAGCCATAAATCCAGCGCAAAGCCGCGCCTGCCTGACTCAGCGCCTCATGAGGGACCGTTCAAGCCATTTGTGAGTGATCCGGGATGGGGCGAGGCATGGTGGTGGCTCGGGATTCCTGCCTTGCTGGCAATCTTCCTGATCGCCACCCAGGCGATATCAAGAGAATTTTACGCCACCCATATTCTCCCCGAGGGCTACGGGTTCCTGGAACTGGGGCAATTCTTTATCGCTTTTGCCGGCATGATGGTTGCTTTGAGGCTGTTGTTCCGGCCCTTTGTCCGCGCCCGCCGGCTGGTATTCGTGTTCGTCAGCATCGCGGCGCTGGGCTGTTTGTATATCGCCGGCGAGGAACACAGCTGGGGCCAGCATTTCTTTCAGTGGCAAACGCCTGAATACTGGGCGGCGATCAACCGTCAGCAGGAAACGAACCTGCACAACACCATGCATCTTTTCGGCAAAAAGCCGCGGGCGGCGCTTGAGGTCTCCATCCTGGCCGGCGGACTGATCCTGCCGCTTCTGGCCTTTTTCAAACCGGCTATACGGGCAAACCGCTGGTCTCTGTTCATACCCGCATTTGCCGTTATTCCCACGGTTCTCGGCGCGATCCTGTTCAAGTCAACGGATGCGCTGCAGAAAAAGCTCGCCATACCTTCGCTGGTGATGCGCCCTTCAGAAGCGACGGAGATTTTTCTCTATCTGTTCCTGCTGTTCTACCTGATCCTGTTCACCCGCCGCATCACCGAGCTTGAGCGCGAAGCCAAAAGTTTCTAGAGCAGGTTTATTGAATTCCGGGCCATTCTGACGCGGAATTCATGAAACCTGCCCTAGCTCGCCGCCTCCAGCCGCTTCAGCGCATCTTTCAGCTTGGCGACAACCGCTTCGGCGTCCGCCTTTCGCTGGCGCTGTTCCTCGACCACATGTTCAGGCGCGCGGGAGGTAAAATTCTCATTGGCGAGTTTCGCATCGATCTGGGAGATATCCTTGCCGATCTTCTCGATTTCGCTGTTGAGCCTGCCGGTTTCAGCGGAAATGTCGATCACGCCTTCCAGCGGCAGCGCGAAGGTTGCTTCATCCAGCACAAACTGTACCGAGCCCCTGGGGGCTGTATCCGAGGTTGATATGGCGCCGAGCCGTGCAAGTGTGGTCAGTGCATCCCGGTTGGCCTCAAGGCGTGCGCGTGTCGCCTCCCCGGCCCCCAGCACGCTCACGGGAACTTTCGCGCCCGCCGGAACATTCATTTCAGCCCGGATCGAACGGATTTCGCTCACCACCCGGATCACCCAGTCAAACTCGGCTTCCGCCGGGGCGTCCACCAGCCCCTTTGTTTCCGGCCAACCGGCCAGAATGAGCATGGTGTCACGCGCTGGCCCGCGTTCACCGAGCCGCGTCCACAGCTCTTCGGTGATGAACGGCATAAAGGGGTGCAGAAGAATAAGCGATTGATCCAGCGCCCAGGCGGCGGTCGCGCGGGTCTCGGCTTTTGCTTCCTCATCATCGCCCTGCAGCGCCGGCTTGATAAGCTCCAGATACCAGTCGCAGAAAATATTCCAGACAAAGCGGTAGATGGCGCCGGCCGCCTCATTGAAGCGGTAGGCCTCGATACCTGCCGTGACAGCGCCCGCAGCTTTCTCGACCTCGCCCGCAATCCATTTATTTACGCCCTGGGTGAGCGCGCCCGGGTCGAAATTCTCAACCCGCACGCATTCATTCATTTCCAGGAACCGCGATGCGTTCCAGATCTTGGTGCCGAAATTCCGGTACCCCTCGACGCGGGATTTCGCCAGCTTGATGTCGCGCCCCTGGGCGGCCATGGCGGAGAGCGTGAAGCGCAAGGCATCGGCGCCGAATTCGTCGATCATTTCCAAGGGGTCCATGACGTTGCCCTTGGACTTGGACATTTTCGCGCCAGCCTCGTCGCGCACCAGCGCATGGATATAGACGGTATGGAACGGCACTTCGGGCTGGCCCTGCCCGTCCTTCATGAGGTGCAGCCCCATCATCATCATCCGCGCGACCCAGAAAAAGATGATGTCGAAACCGGTGACCAGCACGTCGGTCTTGTAATAACGCTCCAGTTCCGGCGTTTGTTCCGGCCACCCAAGTGTCGAGAACGGCCACAGGGCGGATGAAAACCAGGTGTCGAGGACATCGGGGTCGCGGATCAGAGGCTTGTCTTCGCCATAATACTTGCTGGCAAGCGCCCTGGCTTCGTCCTCATCGTGAGCGACGAAAATCTCGCCATCAGGGCCGTACCAGGCCGGGATCTGATGCCCCCACCAGAGCTGGCGCGAAATGCACCAGGGCTGGATGTTGCGCATCCACTCAAAGTAAGTCTTCTCCCAGTTTTTGGGCACAAATTCGGTTTTGCCGCTCTCCACCGCCTGAATAGCGGGTTTGGCGAGGGTTTGCGCGTCCACATACCATTGGTCGGTGAGCATCGGCTCAATCACCACGCCGGAGCGGTCGCCAAAGGGCTGGGCGATTATTTTTTCCTCCACGCTGCGGTAGAAACCAAGCTCCTCGATTTCCTTCAGGACCAGTTTACGCGCTTCGTAACGATCAATTCCCTCATAGTGTTTCGGCACGTTGTTCTCAGGAGTCACGATCATCCGCGCTTGGCTGTCCATCAACGGGATCAGCGGAATGTCGTTTCGCCGCGCAACCTCGAAGTCATTGAAGTCATGGGCCCCGGTAATCTTCACCGCGCCGGAACCGAATTCTGGATCGGGATATTCATCGGCTATGATCGGGATGTGGCGCTCGGCGATCGGCAGGCGAACCAACTTGCCAATGAGGTTCTTGTAGCGCTCATCTGAAGGGTGAACCGCAACCGCTCCATCGCCCAGCATGGTTTCAGGCCGGGTTGTGGCGATGATAATTTCCGCGATCCCGTCAACCGGCCCCTCCACCAGCGGATATGCAAACTGCCACATATGGCCGTTTACTTCCCTTTGTTCGACTTCAAGGTCGGATATCGCGGTCTGGAACACCGGGTCCCAGTTGACCAGCCGCTTGTCCTTGTAGATCAGCCCTTCACGGTAAAGATCGACAAACACCTTGAGCACAGCCTCGCTCAGGCCCTCATCCATGGTGAACCGTTCACGCGACCAGTCACATGACGCACCCAGCCGCTTGAGTTGATTGATGATGGTGCCCCCGGACTCCGCCTTCCAGGCCCAGACACGTTTCAAGAATTTCTCCCGCCCCATGGCTTGCCGGCCGGGCTCCTGCTTTTCCATCAGCTGGCGCTCGACCACCATTTGCGTGGCAATTCCTGCATGGTCCGTTCCGGGCTGCCACAACACATCCCTGCCACGCATGCGCTCAAACCGGATCAGGATATCCTGCAAGTTGTTGTTGAGTGCATGGCCCATATGCAGCGATCCGGTCACATTGGGCGGCGGGATAACAATGGTATAGGGCCTGGCGCCCGCCGCGATGCGGCCTGGTTGCCCGCAGGCGAAAGAATTCGCCGCCTCCCAGGCTGTATAGATTCGGTGTTCCAGTTCGGAGGGCTGATACGTCTTGTCGAGCATCTTATGAGGCGTGCCGCTGGTGGTAATGCAAAGGAAAGTGGTTAGCCATGTCGCGATTGGCGTGTCAACTCCGTGGTGCGCATCTCAGGATGGATCACACCGGCTTACGGCACAAATAAAAACCGGGGCAGCGAGGCCCCGGCTTTGTTGTCTCACGCGGTATAATCAGGCTCGCCGTGGAGCCATGGTCGCTTAACTGTCCTGGCCCTTGATATTTTCGGACGCCACTTCATCCTTCACGATCCGCTCCATATTGTCGTCCAGCCATTCGCGCAGCATCGGGCGAAGCAAATCCTTCACGCTGTCTTCAAGCGTCTTGCCCGCGCCGCCGGCGGGAGCCGCATACGCAGCCTCGCCCATAGCCTGCTCTTCAGCCGGCGCGGAATCTTCTGCCGGCGCTGCATCATCAACAACCGCATCAAGCGCGGCCGCATCCTCCTGGGCCGGGGCTTCAGCCGTCATTTCATCGCCAGTTTCAAAGCTGGCATCCTCCTGAGCCGGGGTTTCAGCTTCAGCTTCGGTGACTTCCGGAACCGCCGGCTGCTCAGTGGCCTCCGGCGCTGATGTCCCGGGCTGAGGTGCGGCTTCGGCAACCGGTTCGCCGGCCTGCGGTTCCATTGCCGAAAGGGCTTCGCTGATCAAGGCATCCTCCGCCAATGGCGCGGCGGGCTCATCGCCCTCCCCTTGGGCGGCAACAGGATTATCTCCAGCCGGAGCTTGCGCCTCGGCCGGGATATCAGAAACGGTGTCCTGAACACCGGCTTCTGTAAGCAATGACGCAATATCGGCATCGCCTACGCTCTCGTCCGGCACGCCTGGCGCCTCTTGCGGAGCAGGCGTGGGCTGTGGTGGTGCCGATACCGGGGCCTCAACAGCATCTCCGAGCGCAGCCTGGAGGGCATCGACCTGTGGCACTTCCATCTGAGGCGCTTCCACCTGAGCCTCTGGCGCTTGCAGCTGTTCTTCAACAATCTGGGTCAGGTCCAGGATATCGTCTACTTCTTCTGCTCCGGCCTCAGCTCCAACCTGTGAATCGTTGAGTGCATTGACGAGATCCTCGGCAAGCCCGTCTTCAGCCGGCGTTGCCGGTTCAGCCGGTGCTCCCGGTTCAGGCATCGATGATGCAACGTCCGGTTGTGGGGTCTCCCCCGGCTCATCATCGGAAATGATTTTCCGAATTGACGCCAATATCTCATCCATGGTCGGCTCGGAAGCCTGCTCTGAACTGCTCATGTTTGTATTCCTCTGCCGCCTCTTATGGTCATCACGCCCGCTGATGACCGTCTTGGTAAATACATTAACACATTAGTAACCTGCAAGTCCTGTTACCCGTTTGTTTAGCAGCCCCGCATTTATGGTTAACGCCCGAACAGACCGCGCCGGCCGGGATTGGTGCCAAAAAGCTTGTACTTCACCCTGTTATAATGCTCGATTGGGTCGTAATGTTCCACCTGTAGGTTCAGATTCGTTACATCCAACCTGCCAATTGCGGAAAGCAAGGCGTACGCTGCCACGACCTTGTCGCGCTTGGTGCTTACCAGGTTCACCTGTGAATCCAGAAACTCCTGCTCGGCGTCCAGCACATCCAGAATGGTGCGCTGGCCCACCTTTTCCTCCTCCTGAACGCCATTGAGGGCGATCTTGTTGGCGCTGACCTGCGCCAGGTCCGATTCAATCTGCGCGCGTGCCGACACCAGTACGCCCCAGGCCGCAATCACGTCCGCGCGGGTCACGGCGCGCGCATCATCTATCTCCCTGCGGCGCTGCTCGTTGATTTGCCTGGCCGCACGCGCTCGAGAAGATGGCTCACCCCTCGTATAAAGCGGTACCGTGACGCGGCCGAACAGCGTCTTCTCGCTTTCCCTGTCCAGCCTCACTGTTGGCTCCATAGTGTCTTGGATCCTCGCCTCAACGCTGACTTCAGGCAACATCTCGCCGATTATCTGCTTGATCACATAACGTGAGGCTTTTTCCGCGAAAAGCGCCGCATTGATGTCCGGGTTTTCATCCTCCGACGTCCGCAGCGACGCCTGCAGCGCGTGCGGCAACAACGAATCGATCGGGTTCGGCTCGACCAGATTGCTCGGCGGGTGGCCGATAACCCGTTCATAGCTCGCGCGGCTGGTCTTGAAGTTCGACTGGGCGAGAGAGAGCTGCGATGCAGCGCCGCTGAGCCGCGCTTCCGCCTGGGCCACGTCAGTCTTGGTGACCTCGCCCACCTCGAAACGATCCTTGGTGGCCTTTAACTGTTCGGACAGGACGCGGACATTGCCCTCGCGCAACCGGACAATGGCCTGGTCGCGCAGCACATCCATATAGGCGATCACCGAATCGAGCAGCGTGTCCTGTTGCACCGAGCGCAGAGTCTCGCGGCCCGACCTGATATTCGCTTCTGCCTCGCGGATTGCGTTGAGCGTCCTGAACCCCCGGAACAGCGTCTGGTTGAGCGAAAGGCCGTATGTTCCCGGGTGGTGAGTGCGTAAGCCGGAGGGCAGGGCGGGGGCACCGCCTTTTAACTTTGGATTGGTCTTCCGGTAGCCGGTGTCCAGATCGCCCGATAAGGACGGCCGTAAGTTCGACCGCGCCTGCGAGGCTTCCTCATCGATGGCGCGTAATCTGGCCCGCGCCGCATTCAGGGTCGGATTTGTCACATAGGCCGCAACCAGGGCGCTGGAGAGGGATTCCGCTTTGGCTGTCGAGGTATAGGCGCCCACGAGTATACAGGCGGCCAATCCCACCATCACCTGAAGCAACATTGCACGCCTCGTGCGGCGAACAAAAACCAAAACAGCTTGAAAACGCATGACCGACCTGCACTACAGGACTTAACCCCTCATCACCCCGTCGTGTATTCACGGCAGTATTTCAGGCAGCCCCCAACTTCCGAATATTAAGAATAGTCGCTTGTTGGCGCGGGTGAAAGATATTTCCAACCCCTTGAACCGAAGCAATTGTCGAGTGTGGAGTCCGCGCAACACTGCTTTTCCCGCCGAAGGAGGACGATTCACTGCAAACAAATGCATTGCGCCGGCGCCATGACCTTGATTATCCACAAATCCTAAAACACGAATTCCTGTTCCCGTTCGAAACCGGGCAATGCCGGACCGCCCGCATCGAATGCGGCACGCTTACTCACCCGCCCGCCGATATTGCGGTAGAGCGTGGCCTGTCCAAATTCGTGCCCGGCGATGATCGTCACCAGACGCCCGCCCTCTTTCAACTGCTTCAACAGGCCGCCGGGCACTTCGGGCACGCAGCCATTGAGCAAGATAACGTCAAACGGACCTTCGCTGGCATACCCTTCCGGCAGCGGTCCTGAAACCACCGCCGCATTGTCAATTCCCAGTTCCATGAGTATCTGGCTGGCTTGTGCCGCCAGTGCGTCATCACTTTCCAGCCCGACAACAGACTCGGCCAGCCGGGCCAGAAGCGCGGTCGAGTAGCCCGTGGCGCAACCGACATCGAGAACCAGATTGTCCGCTTCGACCTCCGCAAGCTGGACAAGACGGGCCAAAGGCATGGGCGAGACGAGGCACCGCGCTGACACGCCCTGGCGCGCCGGAGTGACCTGTATTTCATCTTCCATGTAGGCCATCGCCTGCAATGAAGCCGGCACAAAGCTTTCCCTGGGGACACTGTTGAGCGCCCGTAACAAAGGCGCATCCGTAACCTGATTGGGGCGAATCTGGGACTCAACCATGTTGTGCCGTGCTGCAGCGTAGTCACTCATTGTCAGGTCTCCCGCAATTCAAGGCCGGTCAGCAATGTAGGTTTCGTGTGTGACGTGGCCATTTGTCAAGACACATCGCATTGTGGTGGCAAGGAGCGTTTGATATAAGCGGCCCGTTCATCGTTTCGCCGAGCGTGCGCGCGTCCGCAGCGGCATCCGGAGAAATACGAGACGATAGAAATTCTTGGCCGATTTTGTTGAAGTCAGGAATTCACATCAGATGGGGCCACGTGGCGGAGTGGTGACGCAGCGGACTGCAAATCCGTTTACCCCGGTTCGATTCCGGGCGTGGCCTCCACTCTATTGCCATATTAAAACAATAACTTAACAGCCTCGAACAATTCGTTTCTGGGCTTTTTCATGTTGCATGTACTGCAACTGATTCCCATTGATTTTCAACGATTTTAAAAAACACGCTTAAACTCCATGCAACATGACTGCGACATATAGGCCCCTTTTGTTCCTGTAAACGAAAGAGGCCACAGCGCGAAGCTGACCCTCTTGTGCTATGCTCAGCCCAAGTGCCCAGTGTCAGTCCTTCCCGACTTAATGCTGGGCATGGTGGGCGCTCCTGTTTGCTTGCTTCCCCAGAATTGAGCGCGGTGAGCGCCCGCACCTCTTAGAGGGCTACCGCACGCATCACGGGGCCGATCACACGCCTTCACGAAAACCGGTTTTTTCATTCACGCGCAGTCACGCTTTCCGCGCGGTTGTTCAAACGAGAGTGAAAACCCCTTTCACTGCCTCCATTAGAGCACCAGTTACCCCCCAGACCGGCGGGCACCCCCCAACCGCCTTGAGCCGGTAGAACAAAACTTGAGGAGTGAATCTTATGCAAACGACTATTGTTGCACTTGCTGTTGCTGTTTCTCTCATTGCCGGTGCAGGCGCTG
>CAXMMX010000022.1:0-5767 GCA_964194535.1 uncultured Alphaproteobacteria bacterium
TCCATGAGCGCGGTTGCGGACACAATGGACGCCAGCGTGGAAGCGGTGGAATCTCTTTTGGCGCGCGGTCGCCGGGCGCTAAAGAAGAGTTTAAAATCGCAATGGAAAGCATTTCTGCCGGAAATGCCCGAGTGACGGGCATTGAAGAAATAAGTTTAGAGATATGATGCAGGATAAGGATACAAAGAAGGGTCTCGCAAGACTGGAAGAGATGCTGGACACGTTCGGCGCCGACCCGGCGCGCTGGCCCGTGTCGGAACGTGCAGCACTTGAAGCGCTCGCCGGGACGCAAGACCAGGCCCGCCGGCTGATTGACGAGGCGCAGGCGCTTGAGCGCGTGATGGATACTGCTCCAGTGCTCAAGGCGAGCCATGCCCTGAAGGCGCGTATCGTGGCCGCTGCGGCGAATGATGCTGTTCGCGAAGCACGCGTGTTGCCGATCACGGCCTCACCGGGCCGCTCTGAACATTCACTTCGTGTGCGGCGCTCCGCACTCATGTGGCCGGCTGCTGCACTTGCCGCCTCGTTTGCCTTCGGACTTTATCTCGGCGTGTCCGGTGTCGGTGGACAGGCATTTGAAGGCGCGTTTCAGATTGCCGCGATCAATGGCGCCGGAGGAGATGAAGAAGCTATCTTCTGGCTGGAAGATGATTCTGGGCCAGATGCGGAGGACATGCTGTGAACGCTGACGCCCAGACAGGCAATAAGGCGGGAGAGCCGGGGAAACGGCGGTGGCTTTGGCCACTGCTGATTATTTCCTTGGGGCTCAATCTCCTGTTTGTGGGCCTCGTCGTTGGCCGAATGTGGACGCATGGGGGAGGGCCAGGGGCGTTCCATCGTGTATTTACCGGCGCCATCGAGTCCTTGATGAAGGACCTGCCTGATGCCAAGCGTCAGCACGCGGGCGAGCTGCTGAAACGTCACCGCTCAACGCTCCGCCAGCTCAGAAAACAGATCAGGGAACAGCGTCGTGTGGTGAAGGATGCTATTCTGACTGAACCCTATGATGAAGCAAAGGTCGGCGAGGTGTTTGCCCGTTTCCGGGAAATCCGGACCGGCCAGCACAAATCCATGCACACCATGCTGGGTGAGTTACTGAAGGGGCTGACGCTGAAAGAGCGGGAGCAGCTTCTCAGCCATATTCGCGCCGGCTTCAGGCGCCGCAGGGGCCGTCACCGCCAGGCGAACGGCCCGCAGACCGGGCACCGTCCACCAGAGAGTCAATAGCTTATGCGGCCTGTGAGCCAGTCTCGGACAGAATTGGCTTGAGCGGCAGGTGGCAGATGACTGTCGTGCCTTCCGATTCGGCGCTCTTGATCTCGAATTTTCCACCGTGCATTTCCACCAGTGAGCGTGAGATCGCAAGCCCCAGACCGCTTCCCGGCCGGCTCTTGGTTAGCTGATTTTCCACCTGCTCGAACGGGCGTCCCAACTTGTCGATCTCGGACTTGGGAATGCCAATGCCCGTATCGGCAATCGTGATTTTCGCATGGCCCTTGGTCTTTGAAAGCCGGACAGTCACCTTGCCCTCATCGGGCGTGAATTTCACCGCATTCGATAGCAGGTTCAGCAATATCTGCTTCACGGCTCTCTTGTCGGCGCGCATTTTGAGGTGTTTCAGTCCTGCGCGTTTTACCTCAATGGAGCGTTTGTTCGCAGCTTGGGCCACCACGCGGATGCTGTCCTCGGCGATTTCACCGGCATCCAGCGATTTGATGTTGAGGTTGATACGCCCGGCCTCGATTTTCGACATGTCCAGAATGTCGCTGATGACCTCCAGCAGATATTTTCCGCTCTCATGGATGTCGTGTGCATATTCCACATATTTCTGATTGCCTACGGGTCCGAACATGCCGTTCTTCATGACTTCGGAGAATCCGATGACGGCGTTGAGGGGGGTTCTCAACTCGTGGCTGATATTTGCCAGGAATTCTGATTTAGCGCGGTTCGCGGCTTCTGCGCGGTTTTTCTCTAACGCATATTTTTCCATCAGATCGACAAGCTGCTGTTTCTGCTGCTCCAATTCTCTTCTGGAAAGGCGTAAATCAGTGATGGTGGCTTTCAGTTCTTCTTCGCTCTTCGCTTGGCGTTGCTGACTTTTTTTCAACGACGTGATGTCAGTGCCCACGCTCACATAGCAACCGTCATTCGTTCGCCGCTCATCGATATGCAGCCAGTTACCGTCTTCGAGCTGTGCTTCATAGGTATGTGCGCCTGATGTCCTGTTGCCGTTCACGGTTTTGCGGGTGCGCAAAATGGGTGCCGTGGCTTCAGCCATAATTCGCTCGTAGGGCGTGCCGGGCACGACCGCGTTATCGTCGAGATTGTAAAATTGCTTGTACTTTCTGTTGCACATCACAAGCCGGTTGTCCGCATCCCACAGGACAAAGGCTTCCGAGATGGCTTCAATGGCGTCATGGAGCTTGATATCCGTTGTGGGCGCTGAGTGTGCAGCACTCTGGACATTGTTTTGAGGTGAGACAACGCCGATCAGATGGGTCTCGCTGCCGTCGCCTTTGCGGTGGAACGATCCTTCGAAACGCAAGCTCATCCAGTGCCCGTCCTGATGACGAAGGCGGAATGTTTGATCGAAGTTTTCCTGTCCATCTCGGACCGCTGCTTCCACGGCGGTATAGAGATCATCGTCTGTGTGAATCGCGACGGCAATTTCACTGTAGGGAATACTTTCTTCTCCCTGGCTCCATCCCGCCAGAGCACGCATGGCCCGCGAGACACGTACATGACCGCGCGCCACGTTCCAGTCCCAGAAACCAACGCCTGATTTGTCAAAAGCAATATCCAGATTTCTTTGCTTGGCCGACAATGCGTCTTCCAAATTGTTGGTGCGCTCAGACAGCCAGTGAAAACTGGCGCCTATCAGCAACAACAATATCCCTGTCGTCATTGAAAGTGTGGTGTCCACTGCAGTGTCACGGCGCCATTTCTTGAGCGCTGTCCCGGTTGGCTGCAGTAACGTGATCTGGGCTTGCAAATTGCGTATGTTGCGCACGGTTACAAGCGCATCATGGCCATCTGCCAGTGTGAGTTGAAGGACGCCGGCCTGGGCGCCAAAGGTCGTGACGGGTTGGTCCTTGCCCAGAATTTGCAGCAGAGACGAGCTGTCATTCTGCGCGGTTATGGGCGCGGTGGCTTGCACCACACCTGATCCATCGGCAAGCAATACCCGGCGGCCCTCGAGGGTGGCGCCGGCCGGAAGGCTGTCCGCCAGGCGGTTTTGCCAATCGCGCTTTGTTGAAGAGCCTGTGTTCTGCAGGTTCGCTGCAATGGTGTCGGCGATCAGGGATATCTGGGTGCGGGCTTCATCGATTGCGATGCGTTTGCCGTATATGAAATGCCCCAGGGTGCCAGCCAGTAAAGCCACGAAGAACAGCATCAGCAGATATGGAATAACCCGCCGTAGCGATTGTTCTGTGAGAAACCGTTCAAGAAATGTTACACCGAACTGTTGAGAAATTTCGCCCGCCGAGAACGTGATTCCACCCCGGCGCACGGTCCGAGTCCGCGCCATCTAGTGCCCCCTCTACAAGGTCTTCGTCCCATGAAACAGAAGACGTGCCGCATCTCCGAATCACTTACCCCATTGATTCGAAACCCGGGTCTCTTGTCTAGAGAGAACATGTGGAGAACCTGTGGAATGCCCAAGTTTGCAAAACTGAAAACAGGTGAAATGCGTGGTGTTCTATTCCAGAGTTTTTGTCACGATTTCATATAGATCGCGCGATAACTTATCATGGGATGCTATGCGTTTGAGCTCAGACCTGGCCTTCGACTTCCGTGCTGATTCCAGCATTCTCCAGCTCTTGAAAGCGCCCAATATTCTCGCTGAGACTTGCGGATTGAACGTATCGATCTCGAGAACCGCATCTGCCACCAGGCGGAAACCTGCACCGTCCGCACGGCAGAATCCGGTCGGGTTCATGTTGGCGAAAGCGCCGATCAGTGCGCGCACCTTGTTTGGTGTCTTGAGCGAGAAGAGCGGATGTTTGATGAGCGCCTGAACCCGTTCTGGTGCGTCTGATACGCTCGACATGGCCTGCAGGGCGAACCATTTGTCGATCACCAGATGATCGTCCTTCCATTTCTCGTAGAAATCGTCGAACGCTGCCTCGCGCAGCTCCCCATCCAGATGGGCCAGCACATCCAGGGCGGCAATCTTGTCCGTCATGTTTGCCGCCGTCTCATAATGCGCACTGATGCGCGCCACATCACTCTCATCGCCTGTTGCCGAGAGCAGTGCCAGCGCAGTATTGCGCAGAGCGCGTTTCCCCGCATCGTCTGCTTCAGGAGAGTAGGGGCCGGGGATGGCGTTGGTGCAGTAGAGGTCTTCCAGCTCGCAATGCAGTATGCGCGCAACCTCTGCCTTGAGCCATTCGCGCCCATTATGAATGGCGTCCGGGTTGACGTTTTTGCCGATCTCACGCGCGATATCGGATTCACTCGGCAATTTCAGGACTTCAGCCCGGTAAGCGGGTTCAAGCGTCTCATCCCTTATTGTCGCTGCCAGAGCGCCGACAAAGCCGGAGGCCGATGCCGGAGTATTGCCGCTTGCAAACGCGGCAGTGGCGCTGGTGAGAAAGCGTAATGCATAGCTTTGTCCGGCCTGCCAGCGGTTGAACAGGTCGCTGTCATTGGCCATCAGGAATTCAAGGTCGTGCTCGCTTAAATGCGCCGTCAGTTTGACGGGGGCGGAAAATCCCCGCAACAGGGAGGGGACTGGCCGAGAAGGGATATCTGCAAACCGGAACACCTGCCTGGCATCGCGCAAGTGGATGAGCCCGTCGGTGATTTCCTCGCCGGACTCAAGACGTAAGGGCAGATCATCACCATTTTGCCCAATCAATCCGAGTTTAATCGGCATATGAAGGGGGTATTTTTTAGTTTGTCCCGGGGTCGCAGGCGTAACCTGGCTGATACTCAATTCCGCAATTTTGTCCTTGGTGTTGTATGTCAGGGAGGCAGCAACCTCCGGCGTGCCAGCCTGGCTGTACCAGCGTGTGAACTGATCGAGATCGGTGTCTGTGGCCTCACTGATACAGGAGATGAAATCCTCCACTGTCGCCGCATCTCCGTCATGGCGCTCGAAATAGAGATCGGTGGCTGCGCGAAAGCCATCACGCCCGACCATGGTCTCAATCATGCGACAGAGTTCAGCGCCTTTTTCATACACGGTTGCTGTATAGAAGTTATTGATTTCAATATAAGAATCAGGGCGAACAGGATGGGCCAGCGGCCCGCTGTCCTCGGGGAACTGGTGGGTCTTCAACATGCGCACATCGCTGATCCGTTCCACCGGACGCGAGCGCAAGTCGGAAGTAAATTCCTGGTCCCGGTAAACCGTCAGCCCCTCCTTGAGGCAAAGCTGAAACCAGTTCCGGCAGGTGATACGGTTTCCTGTCCAGTTATGGAAATATTCGTGCCCGATGACGGCTTCGATCGCCGCATAGTCGGCATCGGTCGCGGTTTCGGGCCTGGCAAGGATCAGCTTGTCATTGAAGACATTGAGGCCCTTGTTCTCCATCGCGCCCATATTGAAGTCGCTCACCGCGACGATCATGAACACGTCCAGATCATATTCGCGCCCAAAACGTGTCTCGTCCCATTTCATGGATCGTTTGAGTGACTCCATGGCCCAGGCGCAGCGGACTTCTTCTCCCGGTTCCACATAGATGAGCAGCTCGACCTCGCGGCCCGACATGGTGGTGAACGTATCGGCCACGCAGACAAGCGCGCCGCCAACCATGGCGAA